>CALUML010000005.1 GCA_944321745.1 uncultured Bacteroidales bacterium | reverse complement strand
GCGGGCTTCGACACATATATAATAGTAGCTGTTCAAAGACAAAGCGTGCAAAAAGATAACAAGAGAACAGCTACCGGTGTTACACATCACGTTTAATTTTGCACAGCTTCTTGATATGAAGAAGAATTCTTTCATCATCCTGCTGGTAGGGGTGGCGTTACTGGCATCGTGCACCTCGCAGCGGCGCGTGGCCTACTTCCGGGGCGTGGATGCGGCTTCGGCAGACAGCATCAACGCGCACTTCAACAACATACACGAGGCCCGCATCTGCGTGGGCGACATGCTGTCCATCATCGTGTCGGGTCTCGACCCCACGGCGGTAGCCCCGTTCAACCTGCCTGTGGTGGGCTATGAAAAGCCGGGTAGCGACCAGCTGTACAGCTCGCCCACCCTGCAAGCCTACCTGGTGGACGTGGAAGGAAACATCGACTTCCCCGTGGCGGGCAAGATACACCTGGCGGGACTGACCAAGTCGCAGGCCATCGAGCGCATACACGAATCCCTGTCGCCCTACCTCAAGGACATCATCGTCACCATCAAGTTCCTCAACTATAAAGTGTCGGTCATCGGCGAAGTACAAAGGCCGGGGCAGTATTCCATCAGCAACGAACGCGTGACGGTGCTCGACGCGCTGGCCATGGCGGGCGACATGAGCATCTACGGCAAGCGCAACAACGTGCTGGTCATCCGCGAGAACGACGGGAAGATGGAGTTCGCCCGCCTCGACCTGAACACGGACGAAGTGTTCACATCACCCTATTACTTCCTGCAGCAGAACGACGTGCTCTACGTGGAACCGAACAACGTGAAGGCCATCTCGGGTCTCAACATCTCCCTGTACCTGTCGGCGGCTACCACGCTGGCATCGGTGGTGAGCGTGACCATCTCCGCCATCGCGGTAAAAAGATAACGCAACCTCGTAACCTCCCTTTGCAATGGACAATAACATGCAATCCCCCCATATCTCCGCGCCCGAAGAAAACATCGACCTGCGCGCCCTCCTGGAAAAGTATCTGAAGAAATGGTATTGGTTCGTCATCTCGGTGACCGTGTGCGTGGGCATCGCGCTGGCGTACCTGGTGCGGGCCATCCCCCAGTACAACGTGCAGACCACCTTGCTGCTGCGCGACGACAAGGCCAGCAACCCGATGTCGCAGTTCGCCATGCTCGAAGGCCTCGGCGACCTGGGCGGCAGCAAAATCGTGGACGATGAAATACAGGTGCTCACCACAAAGACCATCGCCTCGGACCTCATCCACTCGCTCGGTCTCAGCACGGAGTACTACGCCAAGCGGTTCCCCATGAAGTACCGTGAGCTGTACCCGCTGTCGCCCGTGCGGCTGGACTTGCCGCGCTCGCTCACCGACACGCTCACCAAGACGCTGCGCTTCGACATCCGCCCGCGCAAGGGGGGCTACGAAGTGAAGTTCGAAGGCGGGGAGAGCAAGGCGAAATACCGCCTCGCAAGCCTGGACGAGCCCTTCACCACCCTGTGGGGCGAGATGCGCTTCACGCAAGTGGACTCTCTCAAGAAGGGAACGCGCTACCGCGTGGTGTGCACGCCGCACCGCGTGCTGGTGGAACGCTATTCGAAAGACATCTCCGTGGGGCTGGTCAACAAGAAATCCAACGCCATACGCGCGTCCATGACCACGGGCACGCCCAAGAAAGCCGTGGCCGTGCTCAACGAGCTGGTGCGGCTGTACAACCAGGACGTGGTGAACGACAAGAACCTCATCGGCCAAAGCACCGCCCGCTTCGTGGACGAACAGATTGCCTCGCTGGAACGGGAACTGTCGCAGATAGAGGTGGAAATCGAGCTGTACAAGCGGGCCAACAACCTGACCGACATCTCGGCGGAAGCGAAGTTCTTCCTGGAGTCCATGGGCGAGTATGACAAGCAACTGGCCGAGATACAGACGCAAATCAACCTGACGGCCTACATCGACCAGTACCTGAGGCGGGAAGAGAACCGCTTCGGCCTGGTGCCCGCCAACCTCGGGGTGACCGACCCCTCGCTCGTGGAGCTTATCAAGCAATATAACGAAGCCCTGCTCGAACGCCTGCAACTGCTGCGCACCACCAACGAGCAGAACCCCGTCATCGCCCAGGCGGAAAAGACGCTCGACGTGATGCGCGAGGCCATCCTCACCAGCATCCAAAGCATCTCCGACGGGCTGGACATCGCCAAGGCCGACCTGGTGGCCAAAGGGGCGCAATTCAACACCCGCATCCAGGACGTGCCGCGCCAGGAACGCGAATACATCGAAAAGATGCGCCGGCAAGAAGTGTCGCAGACGCTCTACGTGTACCTGCTCCAGAAGAAGAAGGAAAACGAACTGAGCATGGCCACCACCCTGCCGCCCGCCAAGGTGCTCGACAAGGCCTATGCCTCGCTCGAACCCGTGTCGCCCCGCAAGATGGTGACACTCGCCGTGGCCTTGCTGCTGGGCGCGTGCATCCCGCTGGCACTTATCTACCTGCTGGACTTGCTGAACAACACCGTGCAGGACAAGAAGGAATACCAACGCCTCGTGCGTGCGCCCTACCTCGGCTCCATACCCACCAACAAGTCGGGCAACAACGTGGTGGTAACCGAAGGCACCGTCACCCCGGTTGTCGAGATGTTCCGGCAGCTGCGCACCAACCTGCAGTTCATGGTGGCAGGCAAGCAATGCCCCGTCATCCTCGTCACCTCCAGCGTGAGCGGCGAAGGCAAGTCGTTCATCTCGGTCAACCTCGCCCTGTCGTTCGCCCTCATGAAGAAGCGCGTCGCCCTCATCGGCCTCGACATCCGCAACCCCATGCTGGGCGACTACATGCACCTGCCCAAGGCACGCACCGGGGCCACAGTCTACCTGTCCGACCCCTCCGTGCAAGCGTCCGACATCATGACCGAGGTGCCCGGCAACCCCTACCTCTGCGTGATACAAGGCGGCCCCGTGCCACCCAACCCCACCGAGCTCCTCATGAGCCAGCGGCTGGACGACTTGATAGCAGGACTCAAGCAGTCGTTCGACTACATCATCATCGACTCCGCCCCCGTGGGCGTGGTGTCGGACACGTTCCAGATTAACCGCGTGGTGGACAACACGGTGTACGTTTCCCGCCAGCACTACACCACCCGCGAAGTAACCGGCCTCATCAACGAGTTGTACGAAAGCCACAAGCTGAACAACATGGCCGTGATGCTCAACGGCACGGACGAGGTGGCCGTGTACTACGGCTACAACCACAAGCGGTACATGAAGGCGAAGTAAGCCGGAACGCCTCCCCAACTTGCGAGGCCGGGCACTGCCCGGTCTCTTTTTTTTGTACGGACGCAGCCGGATTTCCGTACGTACGCAGCTAAAATTCCATAGTAAAGCAGCCAAAATTCCGCAGTAACGCATTTCCGCCGCCCGCCGGAAACCGCGGCAGACTTTCCCCGCCACTTTAACTCCTTATGCCTTTGCCAGCTGGAAGTAAAATCGTACATTTGCGGGGTTATATCCTATCAAGAACAATCTTTATTAAACAAGCAATGATGAAAAAGACCTTCCTTTACGTGTTGGCGGTGATAGCCGCCGCCCTGTGCCTCACTTCCTGCCAAAAGGAAGAACCCACCTTCGACGAAGCCCTCCTCATCGGCAAATGGCAGGAAGTCGGCACGCAAGTATTCTACACCTACGCCTCCGACTACACGGGCAAGACCTGGGACGAAGCCGACGACGTGACCGAAGCCGAGGCCCAGCCTTTCGAATGGTCACTCGTCCAATCCACCCTCACGCAAATACACATCATGGAAATGGGCAGCAACGTGCCCAAAACCTACACGGTAACGCAACTCACCTCCAGCAAACTGGTGTATGAGGATGACTTCGGCAAGGAGTTTTCCTTCAACAAGGTAAATTAAACAAACTCCCTCCAAGGCCAACGGCCTTGCAGCACTCAGCGCAGGGCAACGCCCTGCGTAAAAAGAGCAGACGGTCTTGTAGAGACAAGGCATGCCTTGTCTCCATAACAAACCCGCCTGGCATTCATCGAAACATTCGGAACAGGGAGACAAGGCTGACCTTGTCTCTACAACAAACCCGGCTGGCTTCCATCGGATGCATTGGATTGTAGAGACAAGGCCATTCCGCCCCATCCACGCAACCTGCGGAAAACATCCTAACAAGCACGGCTTATGAAAAAGTTCTTCAAGATTTTCGGCATCACGCTCGGCTCGCTGGTCGGGCTGGTGCTCGTGGTGCTTTGCATAGCACTGTGGCTGGTGTTCACCCCCGAGCGGCTCACGCCCATCGTGCGCAGCCAGGTGGAAAAGTACGTGCCCTGCCCCACGCACATCGGGCGGGTGGAACTGACGTTCTTCAGCTCCTTCCCCCGCTTCGAGTTGCAGATTGACCAGGTGGCTGCACTCAACCCGCAGGCGCAGGCCGAATGCGGCGACACTTTGGTACGGGCCGACCGCCTGCAAGCCGCCGTGGACGTAAAGGCTTTCCTCCAGCACCGGGAACTGCGCCTGAGCGGCATCCGCCTGCTCGACGGGCGGGTGTGCGCCTACGTGGACGGGGCGGGCCGGGCCAACTTCGACCTCTTCCCGCCCTCGCCCGACGAGCCGGAGGCGGACGACGATGGCGGACTGCCTTTCGGGCTGATAGACGTGTCGACCATCGAGCTGCGCAACATCGACCTGAGCTACATCGACCGCCAAAGCGGCATGGAAGCCACCGTGCGCGGCCTCTGCGCCGTGGCCGATGCTTCCTTGCGCCCCATGGACAGCCTCACGGTGCACCTCGCCACCGAGCCGTTTGCCGTGGCCTACGCCGACTCGTCCCTCACAGCCGAGGTGCGGGGGCTGGCTCCCGATCTCAGCGTGGCCTTGCAGGGCAACCGGGTGCAGGCCGGTCTGCACATACAGCCGCAAGCCGTGTCGCTGGCCTACGCGGGCGATGCCTACCTGACCGATGCCGAAGTGGGGCTCGACCTGCAAGCCGTGGCAGACCTCTCCCGCCTGTCGGCGCAAGTGGAACAACTGGCCCTGTCATTCAACGGACTTTCGCTCGGCATACAGGGCAAGGCTTCCCTGGACACGGTGCGGGGCGAGGTGCACACCGACCTGACGTACCGCCTCGACCTGCCGCAGGTACAGCGGCTGCTGGCCTCCGTGCCTGCCGCCTTCCACGAATATGTAGACGGCATCGAGGCGGCGGGCAGCCTCACCGCACAAGGCACGGTGCAGGGCGTATACAACGACTCCACGATGCCCGCCGTGACGGCACAGGTGCAACTGGACGGGGTGTCGGCCGCCTGTCCCGACCTGCTGCCCTTCCCCCTCAAGCAGGTGGACGGCAACCTGGCGGCCTACGTGAACTTGCAGCGCGACGATACGACTTTCCTGCAAATAGACCGCCTCGCAGTGCGCACGCCGCAATCGCGCATCGCCCTCTCGGGACGGGCCGACCGCCTGCTCTCCGACCCGCACGCCGACCTCACCGCCGATGCCGACCTGCACCTGCCGGAACTGGCCCCTTTCGTGCCCGACTCCATGAACGTGACGATGGCGGGCAGGCTCAAAGCCCGCGTGGCGGCACGCGCATCCCTCTCGCAGGTGGAACAGATGGCCTTGGAACAAATCAAGGCTTCCGCCTCGTTGCAGTTCAAAGACCTGGCCGTGGCCTATGACACCCTCTCCCTGAAGACAAACGACACCCGGATAACCCTCTCCCTGCCCAACCCGAACGCCCGCACGAAGCACACGGGCTTTGCCGCCGCCGGCATCGAGGCCGACCAACTGGACGTGGCCCTGGGAACCGGCATGCAAGCCGCCCTGCAAGGGTTGAACTTGGACGTGGAGACCTCGGACGTGCGCGACACCACCCGCATCCCGGCGGTAAACCTCCGCCTGGGGCTGGGCTTCGCACAGGCCGGCATGGACTCCATGTCCGTGCAAATCGAACAACCCGAAGTGGCCGTGTCCGTAGCACCCCAGCGGCGCAACGCCGGGCAGCCCCGCTTCAGCGTGAAGGTGGGCAGCGGCAAACTGAACGCCGACCTGGGCACGGACCGCGTGCAGGCCGACCTGCTCGACGTGGCGGCCACGGTGTTCTACAACAAGAATCAGGAGGACATCTTCCTGCGCTGGATGCCGCGCGGGGCGTTCCACCTGCAGCAGGGCGTGGCGCACCTCGCCGCCCTGCCCTACCCCGTGGAACTGCCACAAGTGAAGATGGACTTCACGCCCCGCACCTTCGAGATAGAGCAGGCGGGCGTGCACCTCGGGGCATCGGACTTCAACCTGGCGGGCAAACTGGACAACATCCTGCCCTTCTTCCGGGGCGACTCCATCCTGCGGGGCGACTTCGCCTTCACCTCGGCACACACCGACATCGACCAGCTCATGGCCCTCACCAGCGGGCTGGGCAGCGAGGAGGAAACCGCCGAAGATGACGCAACGGAAGCTCCCGCCGCACCGCCCGCCGCCGAAGAAACCCCGGCGGACACCGCCGCCTACACCGGCCCCTACATGGTGCCGCAAGGCATCGACCTCACCCTGCACACCGACATTGCCGAAGCGTCCTTCAACCAAAACCTGATAACCGACGTGGACGGCGATGTGCGGGTGGCCAACGGCACATTGGCACTGGAAGAACTGACCTTCACCACGCCGGGGTCGGACATCCAGCTGACCGCCATGTACCAGACACCGAGGCGCAACCACCTCTTCGTGGGGCTCGACTTCCACATGATGAAGGTGGAGATAGCCGACCTGCTCCACATGATACCCGACCTCGACTCCATCATGCCCATGCTGCGGTCGTTCGACGGCACGGGCGAATTTCACCTGGCTGCCGAGACCAACCTTGATTCCTTATATAACCTGAAGATGTCCACCCTGCGCGGGGCGGCCTCCATCCGGGGCGAGGATCTGAAGCTGGTGGACGGGGAGACCTTTGCCGAGATAGCCCGCATGTTGCGCTTCAAAAACCGCCAGAAGGAGAACCAGGTGGACAGCCTCACGGCTGAGTTCACCGTGTTCCGCAACGAGATAGACGTGTACCCCTTCCTCATCGCCATCGACCGCTACAAGGCCGTGGTGGGCGGGCGGCACAACCTGGACATGAGCTTTGACTACAACATCTCGCTGGTGGAAAGCCCGCTGCCTTTCCGCGCCTCGGTGGAAGTGAGCGGCAACCTGGACGACATGAAGTTCCGCCTGGCCAGGGCGAAATACCCCGACTTCTACCGCCCGGCAGCGCGCTACGAGGTGAAAAACAAGCAACAGGAACTGCGCGACCTCATCAAGCGTTCGCTCGTGGCCAACGTGGCGAACAAAGAAGAATAACCCTGACCTATGCACATAGACTGTTTCATCCCCTATCACGGTGCCGCACAGGCACAAGCCACCATCGCCCTGCTGCGTGCCTCGCAAGCCGTGCGGCAAGTGTGGCTGCTCGCCCCCCAGGACGCACCCGCCCCGCAGGCGGACGACGGCCCGTACCTGCCCGTCGGCTCGCTCCACAGCACCGACGCACTGAAAGCCATAGCCCGGCACGCATCGGCACGCTACGTGCTGCTGTGCCTGCGCCCCGCCGGGCTGCACCCGGGGCGGTTCGCCTTGGAACGCCTCGTGCGCGTGGCCGACGACACGGGGGCTGCCCTGGTGTACAGCGACCGCTACGTGCTGCACGAAGGGAGGCACGTGCCCGCACCCGTCATCGACTACCAGCGGGGCAGCCTGCGCGACGATTTCGACTTCGGCCCGCTGGTGCTCGTCCGCACCGGAGCCTTGCAACAGGCGGTGGCCGGCATGGACACCGCCTACACCCACGCCGGGTGGTACGACCTGCGCCTGCGCCTGTCCGAACAGGCACCTATCGTGCACATCAACGAATATCTTTACACGGAGGAAGAAGGCGGGCGCGAAGCCGGGCAATTCGACTACGTGGATCCCAGGAACCGCGCCGTGCAACTGGAAATGGAGGATGCCTGCACCGCCCACCTGCGGCGCATCGGGGCATGGCTGCCCCCGCGCGACCGGCGCATCGACCTGCACGAGGGCGGCTTTGCACACGAGGCATCCGTCATCATCCCCGTGCGCAACCGCGTGCGCACCATCGCCGATGCCCTGCAATCGGCCCTGGGGCAGCACACGACCTTCCCCTACAACGTCATCGTGGTGGACAACCACTCCACCGACGGAACCACCGAAGCCATCCGCCGCCATGCCGACGACCCACGGCTGGTACACATCATCCCCCGGGAGACAACCCTCGGCATCGGCGGATGCTGGAACGAGGCGGTGTGCCACCCGGCCTGCGGGCGGTTTGCCGTGCAGCTGGACAGTGACGACGTGTACGCCTCCCCCGACACCTTGCAGCGCATCGTGGATGCCTTCCACGACCAGCAATGCGCCATGCTGGTGGGCAGCTACAGCCTGACCGACCTGGACCTGCGCCCCCTGCCGCCCGGCATAATCGACCACCGCGAATGGACGGATGCCAACGGGCACAACAATTTGCTGCGCGTGAACGGCATGGGCGCGCCACGTGCCTTCTACACGCCGCTGCTGCGCCGCATCACCGTGCCCGACACCAGTTATGGAGAGGATTACGCCCTGGCACTCGCTTTCTCGCGCCGCTACCGCATCGGCCGCCTGTACGACGTGCTGTACCTGTGCCGCCGCTGGGAAGGCAACTCCGATGCCGCCCTCGACACGGCCAAGGCCAACGCCCACAACCTGTACAAGGACCGCCTGCGCACCTGGGAGGTGGAAGCACGCATCCGGGAAAACGCCACACAAGCACACGAAGGAGGCACAGAGCACACAGCGTATTAGCCCCACTCCACCCCGGAAGAAGCGCACGAATAGAATAAGGGAACAAGCTATCTATACGCGCTCTGTGTCCGCCAGAAAACAGCCAACAAACATGCAACAACCCGACCTCGCCGCACTCGCCGCCCGCCAGCTGGCCGCCTGGCCCCTGGCACGCGACAACTACGAAGCGTTGCACGCCGTGCGCACCCGCCGCTTCACGGTGGACGGATGCGAGCTGCGCCTGCAATTCAACCCCGCCCGCATCCGCTCCACCGCCGCCCGCGTGGATGCCCGCTCGGTGGGCGAACGGCCTTGTTTCCTGTGCCCCGACCACCTGCCCGCCGAGCAGATGCGCACGCCCTGGGGTGACGGCTACCTGCTGTTGCTCAACCCCTACCCCATCTTTCCCACGCATTTCACCCTGCCCGCGCTCGCCCACACACCGCAGACGCTGGCCGGGCACACCCTCGACTTCATCCGCACCACCCGCGCGCTGGAAGGTTTCACCGTGTTCTACAACGGCCCCCGGTGCGGAGCCTCCGCCCCCGACCACCTGCACTTCCAAGCGGGCAACCGGGGCTTCCTGCCTTTGGAAAACGAAGTTACCGTCCGCACCCGCCGCACGATTATCCCCGCCGACACCCACGGCAACACGCTCTACACCCTGCCCGGCTACCTGCGCCCCCTGCTCGTGCTGCGCTCGGCCAACGAAACGTGGACAGACGAGCACCTGCAACGCATCATCGCCCTGCTGCCCACCCCACCCGGCGAGACGGAGCCGCGCCTCAACCTGCTGGGCTGGTACGATACCAGCAAATGGACCTTGTGCCTCTTCCCCCGCACGGAGCACCGGCCCCGCCGCTTCTACGCCGAAGGCACCGGCCAGCTGCTGCTCAGCCCCGCCTCGGTGGACCTGGCGGGCGTATTCATCACCCCCCGGGAAGAAGACTTCCTGCGAATAACCCCGCACGACCTGCGCGACACCCTGCGCGAAGTCACCCCTTCACCCGATGAGATGGAACGTATCATCCGCTTGCTGGAGGAGTGAACGCGAAAGACGCAGATAACGTCCCCGCGTCCCTACCCCGCCTACACTTCCCCTTCGTCCGCAAAACTGTAATATGCGCCTCCGGCAATGATGAGGTGGTCGAGGAAGCGCAGCCCGATGGCCTCGCAGCCCGCTTTCATGCGGCGGGTGATGCCGCGGTCCTCGGGGCTGGGCGTGCACAGGCCCGACGGGTGGTTGTGCGCCACGGCGATGCCCGAAGCCGACCGCTCCAACGCCAAGCGCAGCAGCATGGGCACGTCCACCACGGTGCGCTGCGTGCCGCCCTGCGTGAGGCGGCGGGTCTCCATCACCCGGTTCGCCCCGTTGAGCAAGGCCACCCACAACTCCTCATGCGGCAAGTCGACGAGCAGCGGCTCGAACAGGCGGAAGAGGTCGCCGCTGTGGCGGATGCTCGCCCGCTCCGGCACTTCATGCGTCTTGCGGCGGTTGCCCAGTTCGAGTGCCGCCTTGATGGTGATGGCCTTCGCCTCGCCAATGCCCTTGAAGCGGCGGCACAGTTCGCCGATGCTGAGCCGCGCCAGTTCGTTGAGGTTGTCCTGGCATTCGCGCAGGATGCGGCGGCTCAGTTCCACGGCGGTCTCGTCCGTGTTGCCCGACCCGATGAGGATGGCCAGCAACTCGGCATCCGAGAGGGCCGCCGAGCCGTGGCGTTGCATCTTCTCGCGGGGGCGGTCGTCTTCCGCCCATTGGCGGATGGTGAGGCGGCGGGGTTGTTCCATCAGTGATAACGATTAACGATTAGTGATTAGTGATTAACGATTAGTGGTGACCGCTTCATCTTGCACCTCTCCCCAGAGAAACGGGTGGAGCTTATTTCGTTTTTGCCAGCAAATATTTTCCCATTCGTGCGGAGAGGTTTGCCTGTTTGTGCGGACAACTTTTACTGCCCACAGTTATGGGTCGTACGACTCACAGTTATGGGTTGTACGACCCACAGTTGTGGGTTATACAACCCATAACTGTGGGCAGTAAAAGTTGTGCGCACGAATCATAAAACATCTGCTGACAAACCAGCAAACATGTACTGGCGGAAGGGGCGGAAAGGGCATGGGGTAGCAAACGTTTTGACCGATGCACTTGCGTCCCCCACGCGTTCCTACCGCTGCCCGATGTGAAAACGCAAACCTGCCCCCACGCTGATTTGGCTGAGGCCTTCCACGGTGTCTTGGTCCCGCAAGTCTACGGTTTCGTCCACGCCGTCGCCCACCACACGGGCTTTGCCCACCCATCCTTGCGTGGTGCTGACGTTGAAGAAGAGGCCGAGTGCCTTGCCCAACTTGTATTCAACGCCAAGCATCGCATGGAAACCGATACTGCCACCTTTGACCACCATTTCTTGATCGAGCAGGGTCATCTTGTCCCGATAGTTGATATAGCCAATGCCCAAGCGCGTGTCGAACGTGCAGCGTTCGCCTATCGGAGTACGGGTCACGTAGGTCGGAGCAATGAAGTTCACCGCATCATGTATCTCCAAGTCGTCCCCGTTGCCATAGTTGTCGGTGGCTATCCACAGGTCCGACTTGGAACGGTAGGTGTAATACATCAGCCCCACTCCCATGTAGCGCGAGGGGAAGATGTCCAACGCCGCCTGTATGCTCGCCCCGTTCTTGAGTTTGCTCACGAGATTGTCGGTCACCGCAGGCAGGCCCGGCATGGTCGAGGCCGTGCGGTAGGCATAGCCCGCCCCCACCTCGAAGCGCACCTTGGAGAAAAGGCTCTGCCGCTCCTGCCGTTCCGGCGAGGCGAACGTCTGCGCATAGGCTTCAGGGAAGAGGGCGCGCATCCGGTTCTCGCTCGTCCGCATGATAGTCCCCATCATCTGGTAGCAGCCACGGGACACCCGGCATCCGGTCACGAGCAGCACGTTGCCGCCCACCCGGCGGGTTTCCTGCTTGAGGAGTTCGGCCACCGACACCGAATCGCAATGATTGGCATCCAGCGTGTTGTTCGTTTGAATCGTGCCAAGTGTTTCCACGTCCGGCGGCAACTCGCCTTCCGACCAGCATACCAGCACCGGCATGTCTCCGGCATAGGCGGGATAGGCTTTCTTGATAACCCGCGACACATTCCGTGTAGAGCTGGCCCCCTTTTCCACGGCAAGGTTCTGCCTGGCCGACTTGAAAGGGCTGAGTACCGCCGTGTAGATGTCGGGATATTCGTTAAACAACACATCTTCGTCGGTGCGCAGCACCGTGGCCATCATCTGGTGGCAACCACCGTTGACCCGGTGGGCGGTAATCTGCAAGGTGTTGCCTCCCGCCATGCGGGCTTCACGCTGGAGCAAGCGCACCACCGTGGCGGAGTCGGCGCAGTTCACACCCTCCTGGCTTGTAACTTGCAGGGTACCCAATTCCTCGGAAGCGGCGGGCACATCTGTTTCGGACCAACACACCAGCACCGGCATGTCTTTGCCATAGGCCGGGTATGACTTCTTGATTACCCTCCCCACGTTGGGAGATGCAGCTTGCAGCAGGGCGGACAAGCAAAAGCCTGCGACCAACAAAATGCTTTTCTTCATGACAGAACAGGGTTTAATGATTAGTGATTAACGATTAGTGATTAACGTGGTTTCCGTCCTTTGCACGTAGGGCGATGCCCTACGCTGAGGGCTGCAAGGCCGTTGGCCTTGTTTGTCCTTCCCTCTTTCTACTTTTACCTTTTTCCTTTCTACTTTCTACTTTTACCTTTCTACATTCAACCCTTCAACTTTCAATTTTCAACTTTCCACTTTCAACCGTCTTAGGGTGTCGGGGTTTCGATGCGCACCACGGTGTTGATTTCCTTTATCCTGAGCACGTCGCGGCGGATGTGTTCTATTTCGTCGGTGTCGTGCACGTAGATGTAGAACTGGCCGATAAAGATGCCCGCGTTGCTCTCGATGTTGATGCGGCTCATGTTGACATTGTAGCTGTCGGAAATGACTTTGAGGATGTCGATGAGGATGCCCTTGCGGTCGATGCCGCGTATCTCGATGACCTCCTCGAAGGATTGCAGCTTGTGCGTGTCCCACTTCACGGAGATGATGCGGTTGCCCTGGCTGGTCTTGAGCTTGGCCGCCACGGGGCATTGCTGCTTGTGCACCACCACGATTTCCTGGTCGTTCACGTAGCCCAGCACGTCGTCGCCCGGGATGGGGTGGCAGCATGCGGGCAGCTCGTAGCCCCGGCGGTCGTCGGTCAGGATGAAAGTCTTCTTGCGGTCCACGCGCTGGGCAGGCACCAGTTCGGGTTCGCGGGGCTTGCCGTCTTAGCCGTCCTGCCCTCCGCCCCCGCCGAACAGCTTCAGGTAGCGGGTGAAGACGTTCTTGCCCTTCGGCTTGAACAGCTTCGGGATGTCGTCCAGGTTCAGTGCCTCCTGCCCGGCGCGGAGGTAAAGTTCCTGCGGCTCCACGATGTGATAATGGTTGAGCAGGCGCACGATGTTCGTGTTGTTCATCTCCAGGTTCAGCCCGGCCAGTATCTCGGCAATCTTCTGCTTGCCCCGGGCGGCCGTGCGGCGGTTTTCGCGGCGGAACCATTCGCCCAGCCGCGCCTTGGCGTGGGCGGTCACCACGTAGTCCTCCCACTCGGGCTGGGGCTTCTGCTTCTTGGAAGTAAGTATCTCCACCTGGTCGCCGCTGTCCAGCTTGTGGCTCAGGGGCACAAGCTTGTGGTTCACCTTCGCCCCGATGCAGTGGAAGCCGATGTCCGAGTGCAGCATGAAGGCGAAGTCGAGTGCCGACGCCCCTTGCGCGATGGTCTTGATGTCGCCCTTGGGGGTGAACACGAATATCTCCGAGGCGAAGAGGTTGAGCTTGAAGGTGTCCATGAAGTCGATGGCATCCGGCTCGGGGTGCTTGAGTATCTCCTTGATTTCGCGCAGCCACTTGTCCAGCTCGCTCTCGTCGGTCTCGCCGGTCTTGTATTTCCAATGCGCCGCCACGCCCCGCTCGGCGATGTCGTCCATGCGCACGCTGCGTATCTGCACCTCCACCCACCGGCCGCCCGGCCCCATCACGGTGACGTGCAGGGCTTCGTAGCCGTTGGCCTTCGGCGTGCTCACCCAGTCGCGGATGCGCTCGGGATGGGGGCGGTAGATGCTGGTGAGGGCGGAGTATATCATCCAGCACTGCGACTGCTCGCTCATGTCGGGCTTCGGCTCGAAGATGATGCGCATGGCCAGGATGTCGTACACCTCCTCGAAGGGGATGTTGTGCTTCGACATCTTGTTCCAGATGGAATAGGCGGTCTTGATGCGGGCTTTCAGCTCGAACTTGTAGCCCATCTCGCGCAGCTTCTCGTCGATGGGCTTCGAAAATTCCTGGTAGAAGCGGTTGCGGTTGTCCTCGTCCACGGCCAGCTTTTCCTCCAGCATCTTGAACGTCTCGGGATGCTCGTACTTGAAGCTGAGGTTTTCCAGCTCGGTCTTGATGCGGAACAGGCCGAGGCGGTGCGCCAGGGGGGCGTAGATGTACTCCGTCTCGCCCGCTATCTTGTACTGCTTGGCAGGCGGCATGGAGTCGAGCGTGCGCATGTTGTGCAGGCGGTCGGCTATCTTGATGAGGATGACGCGCACGTCCTCGCTCATGGTGAGGATGAGCTTGCGGAAGTTCTCCGCCTGCGACGAGGCCTGGCTGCCGAACACGCCGCCCGATATCTTGGTGAGGCCGTCCACGATTTGGGCGATTTTCTTGCCGAAGAGGTTCTCGATGTCCTCCACGGTGTAGTCGGTGTCCTCCACCACGTCGTGCAGCAGGGCCGCGCTGATGGAGGTGGAGCCCATGCCGATTTCGTTCACCACGATGCGCGCCACGGCCAGCGGGTGCATGATGTACGGCTCGCCCGAACGGCGGCGGATGCCTTTGTGCGCCGCGTTGGCGAAGTTGAACGCCTTGGTGATAAGTTCCACCTTCTTGCGGTGGTTCGTGGCCAGGTAGTCCTGCACCAACGCTTCGAACTCCTGCTGGATTTGTTTGTCCTCCTCGGACAAGATTTCCTCTTGTTTCTGCATCGTGGTAGCATGTATGAAGCCTCCAAAACCCCTCCAGGGGAGGGGGTACAGGCCGGCCTCTTGTTCTTTCATTTGCAATGTCAGTCCTGCTTCCCGCTTCCTGTTGCTTAATTACTTATTGCTTATTGCTTCTCACTCCTCACCACTCATTCCTGTCAATACCCCGCCAGCAGCAGCCCGATGTCGCTGGAGGCGATGCCGTAGTAACGGCCTATGAGGCGGTTGACCATCATGCCCTCGTACACGTACACGCCGTTGCGGAAGCCCGCGCTCTCGACCGCGGCCTGCTTCACGCTGCCCGAGCGGCCTATCTTGAGCAGGATGGGGGCGAAGATGTTGCTCAACGCCATGGACGCGGTGCGCGGCACGCGGGCCGACAGGTTGGGCACGCAGTAATGCCTCACGCCGTGCACCTCGTACATGGGCTGGCGGATGGTCATGCAGCGCGACGTCTCGAAGCACCCTCCCTGGTCCACGCCCAGGTCCACGATGACGGCCCCGCGCTTCATCGTGCGCACCAGCTCATCGGACACCATGAAGCGTTCCGAGTCGTTGATGTAGCGCAGGTTGCCGATGACCGCGTCCGCCGAGGCCAACGCGCGGAACAGCACGTTGGGATGGATGACCGACGTGAACACGTGCTGCCCCAGGTGCTGCTTCACCTGCCGCAGCTTGTTGATGTCGTAGTCGAACACCTTCACCGTCGCCCCGATGGCCAGAGCCGTCTGCGCGGCGGCGGTCGAGGTGATGCCCGCCCCCAGTATCACCACCTCGGTGGGCGATATGCCTGCCACGCCGCCCAGCAGCAGCCCCTTGCCGCCGTGCTCGCTGGTCATCAGCTCGGAGATGACGGAGATGGCGCAGATGCCCTCTATCTCCGACAGCGAATTGACCACCGGGAAGGCCTTCTGCTGGTCCTTGATAAGGTCGTAGGCCACGGCGTTGAGCCGCTTGGCCATCATCAGCTGGAGGCTTTCCTTGGACAGGCCGTTCACCTGGAGCAGCGACATGACGGTGGAGCCGTCGTTCATCAGCAACAGTTCCTCGGGCGTGGGCGGGGCAATCTTCAGCACGATGTCGGCGCTGAACACGTCGGCGGCGCCGTCCACCAGGAACGCCCCCGCCTCGCTGTATTGCAGGTCGGTGTAGGCGATGCTCTCGCCCGCGCCCCGCTGCACGTACACGCTGTGCCCCTCCTCCACCACGATGGCCACGCCCTCGGGCGTGAGGGGAAGGCGGGTTTCCAGGGCGGGGTTCTCCCGCGGGATGCCGATGGAAAGGCGGGGTTGCCGCGCCAGCTCGCGCAGCAGGCACTCTTCGGGGAAGAGCTTCGGCCGGATGTTCGGGTCGGTGTTCATTATATTTCAGATTACAGATTTCAAATTCCAGATTTCAGATTTCAGATTTCAGATTACAGATTCCAAATTCCAGATTTCAGATTTCAGATTTCAGATTCCAAATTCCAGATTCCAAATTTCAGATTTCAAATCTCAGACCGGTAAGCGCGGATGGCGCAAGCCACGCAAACGGACGCGGGCGGCTTCCCGCCCCTTGTCCCTTACGGATACAAAACTACTAAAAAAGTGTGAATGCCCACCGCATACGCATGTAATTTGCATGAAAAAAGGGGAAACACGGGCGCGGACGCAAGGAAAATTGCGCAGTAACGCGGCGGAAATTCCGCAGTAACGCGGCGGAAATTCCGCAGTAACGCAAGAAAAATTCCATACGGACGCAGCCGCGCAAGCCGGAGCGTGCCCGCACGTCAATCCCTCATGCCGATGGCCATCACGTCATCTTCCAGCTTGTCGCGGTTGCCGGCGGCCTTGTTGCGTATGCGGGCGCGGTAGTTGTAGATGGTGCGCACGGGGTAGCGCAGGAAGTGGGCTATCATGTTGCTGTCCGTAATGCCCAGGCGGATGAGGGCGAAGATGCGCAGCTCGGTGTTAAGCAGCTCCTTTTGCCGGGGCACGATGCGCTCCTCCTCGCGCAGCAGGGCGTTGAACTCGTCGATGAAGCGGGGGAACAGCTGCAGGAACGAGCGGTCGAAGTTGGCGTAGAAGCGGTCCACCTCCTCCTCTATCTGCCGGGTCGACTTCAAGGCCTTGTACAGGTCCTCCACCTTGCCCGTCATGGCGATGCGGTTCAACTGGTGGCGGTATTCCTCCAGCTTGTCCAGGTAGCCCGAAGCCTCGTTCATGTAGCGGGCGACGTATTCCTCCTTCAGCGTGTTCGACTCCTGCAGTTCGCGGTTCACACGTTGCAGGTCGCGGTTGGCCGTCTGCAGGTCGCGGTACAGCTTATCGCGGGCCTGCTTGGCCCGCGACAGCCTACCCATCTGCCGGTACACCGACACCAGGGCGACGACCAGGCCGACGGACAGCAACAGGATGCACACGTTGAGCGTGCGCATGTTCTGCCTCTGCTGCTCGTTGCGGGCCTGTTGCGCCTTGTCGATGATGGGGAATATCTGGCTGATTTCCATGGAGCGCAGGTGGGCGTTGCAGAAGATGGCGTCCTCCATGGACTTCTGGATGTAGCGGTAGGCGCGTTCTATCTGCCCTTCGTGGTACAGGGCCATGGCCAGCGCGCGCAGCGACATGTTTTCCTTGATGGCGTTTTTCACGTCGGCGATGGCGGACAGGGCGAAGTATTCGATTTGCCGCTCGTAGTCCTGCGTCCTGGCATACGCGTCGCCCGCCAGGTAGGCCGCCACCGCCCGCCAGCCGTCCTCCTGCCGGGCTTGGGCAAGCAGGCCGGTCAGCACCTGCTGCGCCTCGCGGTGGCGGCCTGCGGTTTGCAGCTGCTCGGCCAGCAATATTTTGTAGCCGTTTTCCTCCGGGCGGTACAGGTGCATGAGCGTGTCGCGGATGGCGTGGTAATGCGTCGCGTCGCGCTCGTCGCTCATGGAGTAATAGTTGTAGAACGCCCGGTACGTCTCGTAGTATTGTATCCGCAACGGGGTGGAAAGTTCGCCGGGCGATATGCTGCGAAGCAGGTCGGCGGCTTCCACGAACAGGTTAGTGATGGAGTACAGCCGCGCCAGGTCGAGCGTGGAGGCGTAGTACTGCTCCTTCGTGCCCGATGCCCGTGCGATGCGGACGTTCTGCCGCGTGTAGCGGATGGCCGAGTCGAGCATGAACGATTTGTATTCCTGGGCAAGCCGGGCGTTGATGTCGTAGCGTTGGGCGGGGGTGAGGTGCGGCACGTGCAGCATTTGCTTCACTTTGCCGATGCGCATCTCTTTCTCTTGCATGTACAAGCTACTGTTGTCTATGGCCTGGTCAAGCGCACGGAGCAACGAGTCCGCCCGTTGCGTGGCCAGCGCGGTGTGTAGCGGAAGCAGCAGGAACAGCAGGATGGCGTTTTTTTTCATGTTATCTGTCGTGTTTTTGTATGGGTTTCGGCGCGACCGGCCACGCAGTATCGCGGCGGCCGGCGGCATTCACATTTGCAAAGATAAGGAAAAAGCGCAGATATGGAGGAAGGAGCCTTTCTCTTCTTCCCTTCGCGCCCTTGGCGGCCGGTTCCAAAAACAGGAACGCCTGCCTATCGTTGCCGATAAGCAGGCGTTTCAACCGTACCCAGAGCCGGGGTCGAACCGGCATGGAAGTGAATCCACTGGTGTTTGAGACCAGCGCGTCTACCGATTCCGCCATCTGGGCATTTGCGGTTGCAAAAGTAGGCTATTTTTTTGAATTGCCAAACGTTTTGGGGAAATATTTTCGCCTGTCGCCCCGGTCGTCCGCCCTTCCCCGCCACTCTTCCCGTTCGCGCAAGTATTCGTTGCGCTTGCCTTCGAACAGGTCGTAGCGGCAGTATTGGCATTCCAGGTCGCCGTTCAGCAGCCTGATTTTCTTCGATGGTTTCAGCCCGATGCACTTCAGGCATTCCTCGTGCGAGGAGATGACCCAGGCCGTGCTGCCCGCGAAGTGGTGCTTCAGCAGCGTGCCGAGGTCGGCGTACAGCTGGAAGATGTTGTCGCTGGTGATGCGCTCGCCGTAGGGCGGATTGGTCACGATGAGGCAATTGCTGGCTGGCGGGTTGAGCTTCTGCAAGGACGACACCTTGAGCTTGATGTAGCGCGACAGCCCGGCGGCACGCACGTTTTCCTCCGCCGTCTTGATGGCACGCGGAGAGATGTCCGACCCGTAGATGAAGTAGGGGAAGTCGCGTTCATACGAGTCGTCGTTGTAAAGCGTGTCGAAAAGGTCTTCGTCGAAGTCCTTCCACCGCTCGAAGGCGAACTCCTTGCGGTAGATGCCGGGCGGGATGTTGAGGGCGATGAGTGCCGCCTCGACGAGCAGCGTGCCCGAGCCGCACATGGGGTCGATGAAGTTGCATTGCCCGTGCCAACCGGCCAGGAGCAGCATGCCCGCGGCCAATGCCTCGTTGATGGGGGCTTCGGTCTGGTCCAGGCGGTAGCCCCGCTTGTGCAGCGACTCGCCCGAACTGTCGAGCGACAGGGTGCACTGCTCTTGGGCGATGTGGATGTTGAGCATCAGCTGCGGGTTGGTCACGCTCACGTTGGGTCGGCGGCCATGGCGTTCGGTGAAGTAGTCGGCTATGGCATCCTTGACCCGGTAAGTGACGAACTTGGAGTGGCGGAAGTGGTCGGAATACACCGTAGAGTCCACGGCGAAGGTGCTGTTGGGACTGAGGTAGCGTTCCCATTCCACCTGCTTCACCTGGTTGTACACCTCGTCCGCGTCCGAAGCGCGGAAGGTGAGGATGGGCTTCAGAATGCGCGATGCCGTGCGGCAATGCAGGTTGGCCTTGTAGAGCATGGCCTGGTCGCCGGTGAAGCTCACGGCGCGGCGCTGCAGCTGCACGTTGTCAGCCCCGAGTTCGACCAATTCCTTGGCCAGCACTTCTTCCAAGCCCAGAAAGGTCTTGGCAATCATTTGAAAGTCCATAGGATGCTTTTTTATTTCTTAATTTCAAATTCCAAATTTCAGATTTCAAATTCCGGATTTCAGATTGGCACGCGGATAACACGGATTGAACGAGCTTGAACTTTCCACCTTTCCACTTTTCCCATTCCACCTTTGGTTTCACTCCTTGCCTTTTGCCTCAGCACGCAGGGCGTTCTGCCTCAGCGTAGCCCCTGCCGGTACGTCCTTGTCCACCCAGATGTTGCCGCCGATGACGGCCCCGTCGCCCACATGGATGTTGCCCAATATGGTGGAGTTGGCGTAGATAATCACATGGTTGCCTATCTTCGGGTGGCGGTCGATGCCCTTGATGGGGTTGCCCGCCTCGTCGAGCGGGAAGCTTTTCGCGCCGAGCGTAACGCCCTGGTACAGTTTCACGTGGTGACCGATGACCGCCGTCTCGCCGATGACCACCCCCGTGCCGTGGTCGATGGTGAAGTGGTGGCCGATGGTGGCACCCGGGTGTATGTCGATGCCCGTCTCCGAATGCGCCATTTCGGTGATGATGCGCGGGATAAGCGGCACCTCCAGCCGCAGCAGGGCGTGGGCGATGCGGTAGTTGCTGATGGCGCGGATGGCCGGGTAGCAGAAGATGACCTCGCCGTAGCTCTTGGCCGCCGGGTCGCCGTAGTAGGCCGCCTCCACGTCGGTTTGCAGCAGCCGGCGGAGGTCGGGCAGCTGCCCGATGAAGGCCGTGGCCTTGTCCTGCGCCGTGCGTTCCAGGTTGGCATCGCAGGGCAGCGTGTCGTCAAAGCACAAGCCCGACTTGATTTGCTGGGCAAGCAGCCCTTGCAACCGCTCCACGTGGATGCCGATGTGATACAGCAAGGTTTGCTCGTTGATGGCCGCCTCGCCGAAGTAGCCGGGGAACAGCAGCGACCGCGCCAGGCGCACCACCTCGCTCAAGGTTTCCACCGAGGGCATGGGCACGCTGTTGCCCTGCTCGTGGCAAATATTCTTCAGTTGGCCAATCTCGGCCAGTTGTTGTATGATGTGCTGCATATTATAAAGTCAACGGTCTACGGTCTACAGTTGCGTTATCAATTATCAACTAAATTGTCGATTGCTTCCACGGCTTTCCGCAGCCGCTCCCCGCCCTGCCCGGTGATGAGGACGTAGGGCGTGCCGAGCGCGTCGACTTCGCGGCGGTACCAGTCGAAGAAGAAGTCGCGGTCGTCGCCATGCTCGCGCACCGGGTCGTATTGCCACGGCAGGTCGGGGGCGCACAGCAGGTACAGGTCGAAGAAGCGCGTGGCCAGCCGTTCCTCCACGAAAGGCGGCACGCTGTGGTAGCGGTACGCGAACCACACCTTGGTCACCACAAGGTCCGTGTCGAAAAACACATGCCGCCCCGCAGGCCACGCCTCGTACTCCCGCTCCTGCTCCACTTGCCGCCGGGCGATGGCCTCCACGTCGTCGCGGGTGTAAGGGCGGCGCAACGCGGCCACGTATTCCCGCGCGTATTCCGGCACCCACGGGGCGCGGAAGCGGGCGGCCAGTTGCCCGGCCAGTGCCGTCTTGCCGGTGGATTCCGGGCCGATGATTGCTACTTTCATGCGGGGTTCGGATTACAAGATTTCAAATTCCCGGATTTCAAATCGGCTTCGTCCCACGCGCACACCCGCTCCTTGTCCCTCGCTTCCTGCATGGTTTATCCGTCAAAATGCCTTACCTTTGCGAAATCATGCGCAAAATTACGACAATTATTCTGCTTACGTGCGTTTTCGGGACGGTTTGTGCTCAAAATGCCGACATAAACCTGTTGCGGGGCATCAACACGGGTTCGTCGCCGTTCCTGCGCGACTGCTCCACTGTGCTTTCGCGCTCCACCTACGCGGCGGTGGTGGCCGTGCCGGTGGTGATGGGCACGGTGGCCTTCGCCCGGGGCGACGATGCGCTGCTGAAGGATGCCATCTACGTGGGGGCGAGCCTGGCGGTGGACGTGGCGTTGACCATGGGGTTGAAGTACGCCGTGGGACGCGAGCGGCCTTACGACCGCTACCCGGGCATGTTGCAGGTGCCCTATCCCGAAGGGTCGCCCTCCATGCCGTCCGGCCACACGTCGCTGGCATTCGCCACCGCCACGGCCCTGACCCTGCGGTATCCCCGCTGGTACGTGGCCGTGCCGTGCTACGCGTGGGCGTGTTCCGTGGGCTATTCGCGCATGAACCTGGGCGTGCACTACCCCACCGACGTGCTGGCGGGGGCGGTGCTCGGCGCGGGCAGCGCCTACGTCACCCACCTGCTCAACGAATGGTTTTGGAAGGAGAAGATGAAGGACAAGAAGATTATCTGGTATTAAGGCCACCCCCAACCCCCTGAAGGGGGCTTTTGCGTGCGCGAAAGCGTAAGGCGCGAGAACGTGCCCCGACGCATTTGCGCCGACAGCGGGCGTTACTACGGAATTTTTCCTGCGTTACTACGGAAATCCGGCCGCGTTACTGCGGAATTTCAGCCGCGTTACTGCGGAATTTTTCCCGCATCATAATCCCTTCGGGAATGCCCCGAAGCCCTTCCCCACGAAGAAGCATACGGGCGGCATGGCGCGGCATGAAGATTTTTTCCTACTTTTGCGTACCCATCGGCGGCGGGCGCGGCGGCCCGAGCTCCCCGCCCGGGATGGAGACCAGTGACAAAGAAAAGACAAAGAAGCAAAGCCGGACTGCAAAACCCGGGAGCATACTCCCGACTTGCAGTCCGGCTTGTCTTGTATGCAGAGCCACCACGGGGTAATGGCTCTACCATGTTTCAAGGAGGTGTCTGACGCGTTTACCCGCTATTTTATCACAAATTCCACACGGCGGTTGGCGGCGCGGCCTTCCTCGGTGTCGTTGGTGGCTACCGGTTCGTTCGGGCCGCGTCCTTCGTAGGTCAGGCGGTCGGCGGCGATGCCCCTCGCCACGATGGCATCATACACGGCTTTCGCACGCGCTTCGGACAGTTGCATGTTGTATTCCATCGTCCCGGTATTGTCCGTATGCCCTACGATATGGATTTTGACCGTCTCGTTCTGCTGCAGGAACAGGTGCAGGTCTTCCAAGGCGGGGGTCGATTCGGGCAGTATTTCGGCGCTGTTCAGGGCGAAGAACAGGTTGTGCAGCACCACCTTCACGTCCTTTTCTATCGGCTGGAGGGCAAATTCCAACGTGTCCGAAGCGGCCAGTTCCACGATGCTCTGCTGGTAGATGTAGCCCTTCGCGTCCACGTAGATTTGGTAGCGGCCTGCCCGCACGTCGCATTCCAGCAGCCCGCTGGCGGCATCGGTCATACCCTTGAACACCGATGAGTTGTCCGACGGGCGCGTCAGTTCCACATCGGCGGCCAGGTTCGTGCCGCTCTTGGCATCGTACACACGCACCAAGTAGTTCGGCACGGGCTGCAAGGCGATTTCCACCGTGTCGGTGCGGTAGTGTGGCACCGTCTTGCGGAAGTTCTGGTAACCCTCCTGCTGCACGCTGAGCGTGTAACGTCCCCGGCGCAGTTCGGGCTGCATCACCATCCCGGCGGCATCGGTGGTCTGCTTGAACACCGTACGGCTGCCCAAGCGGGCGGTCACGTCCACCCCGGCCAGGTCGGCCTGCGTGGCGGCATCGGTCACATGGGCATAGAAGGGCATCGGCTCGGCTGCCGGGCGCGACGGTTTGCGCCGCTTCTTCGTGAGGTCGAACTGCACCGTGAGCTTCACGCCCGCATAGAGGTTATGCAGCGGATGCCCTTCGGCCAAGGTGCTGGCGGGCAGGTGCGCGTAGTCCAGCACCAGGGGGTCGGCCACCAGGCCGCTTTCGTCCGCCTGTGGCTGTACCAGACGCGAAGCCGTTCCGGCCTTGTTCAGGTTCGTCAGCCCGTAATCCACAAACACCCCCGCGCGGTAGGACACGGGCGTGCGCCGCTGGTTGTTCAAGCGGGTCATGTTGCGGGGAAGCCATTCATCCAGCGTCACGCCAAACTCCGCCGAGGCCGTCACGTTCAGCCCCAAGTCCAAGCCGCCCTCGCGTGCCACGTCGAAAGGCGGGTATTTCCGGCCAAAGTCCTCGATGGCCGCCGGGTCATAAGGCGACAGGTGGATTTGCGCATCGGAGGCAAAGCTGCCCAGCAGGTTCAGCCCCACCTTCGTGCCCACCAAGGCGTAGTAGCGGTCGAACTTCACCCCCAGGAGCAACGGGACGTTCACATAACCGGCCCGGTGACGCTCCGTGTATTCCAGGAAATTGTATTGGTACAGCATGTCGGTCTGCGCCCGCCCGTCGTCATAACGCAGCGTGTAGTCCTCGCTGTAACCTTCGAGCCGCGTTTTCGAGCCGAAGTATTGGAACTCCGCCCCCGTTTGCAGTACGAACATGTTCGCGTTCAGCTCATAACCTACCCCGGCGTTGAAGCCGCCGCCACCCGGTACCCGGGTATGCTCCATGCCGTGCAGCAGCGCGTCGTAGCCCCCGCCTGCCCACACGTCGATGTAATGACGGGACTGGGCCGCAACCGGAATGCCGCCCAAAAACAAACCTACATATAATAATATGGTATAAGCAATTGACTTATTCATCGAAATCAGTGATTAATGATTGACGATTAGTGATTAACGATTGGTGTACGCAAAGACGGAAAGACGCGAAGGATAAAAGACGCATCCCCCATCATGGCGGTGCCACGGAAATCCGGCCATCGGATTTCCACTTTGCGTCTTTTTGTTATTGCGCATGGAAAAAATCTCCGCGTCCTTGCGTCTTTGCATACTATCCTTTTTTACTTTATAAAACTTGCCCGTGTTATTTGACTATTTGCAAATGATACGTCTTCACCTGCCCGTTGTCCAGTTCCACCCGCAGCAGGTAGTAGCCCGCCTGCGTGGGGGCGGCAAGGCTTGTCGTGCCCCCGGTGAGCGTCTGGCGGTTGAGCAGCACCCCGCTGAGCGAGTATAGCGATGCCGTGCCGCTGTGTGCCGATGACACAAGCACCTCGCCCCCCTCGGGCACGATGCTCGATGCCAGCGTCAAGGTCACGTTGTCTGCCGCATAAGGCACGACCGGGCAAGTGGACACCGTCATCCCGTCGTCCGAGCGGGTCAGTTCCACGCGGTATTCCGCCGCCTGGTCCAAACCACTGGAAACATACAGGTAGGAAGCCGTTTCGCCGTCTATCGGCTCGTCATTCCTGTACCATTGATAACCCGAGAACTCATACCCGCCGTTGTAGTCCGCATTCTGCACGAACAACACATCGTTCCAACGTTGCGCCAAGACGGACGAGGGATAAAAGATGGCAATATTCAAAGGCACCGTGTCGTTGCCGCAGTCGGCATTCAGGAAAATCAGGTTCGCCGCGTAATGCCCCGGACGCACATCGGCAGGGAGCGGTATCTGCAAAGGCGAAGCGGTGACCTGCCCCGTGGTGTCTGCCAGGTTGCTGCCCGCCTCCAGGTATTCCAGGCTGAAGTCCGTGGCCAGGCCGTTCGTCACTTGGTAGGCAATGTCCAGCAACGCCTCGTCCGCGCAAGCCTGCGGGGCGGCGGGTACTTCCACGTGCAGGTCCTCCAGCACTACCAGGTGCAACACGCTGTCGCATCCAAACGCGCTGGCTCCTTCTGCCGTGTATGTGCCCGACTGCGTCAAGGCGTCGCCCATGAACATGTATGGCACGTCGTCCGAGCAAATGGTGTCGCGCGCTTCCACCGCATCGCCGATGGTCACGTCGTACACCACCAGGCTGTCGCAACCATATTGCGTCAGGCCGCTATTCTGGTCTTGGAAATAGCCGGTAGCCCACGCCTGCTGCCCGTCGGGCAGGATGAAGGGCAGGTTGTTCGAGCAGCCATACAGCGGGATGGTGTCCATTTTCGTACCCAGTCGCGGCAAGGTGATGGGAATGATGATGCTGTCCTGACACAAATCGCTCGAAATGCCCGACACCAGTTTCACATTATACGTGCCCCCTTCGAGCGGGAACTCATGCGTGGGACTGTACTCCATGGTCGTGGTGCCGTCGCCGAAGTCCCAGTAGGTCGTTTCGCACGGCAGGGCGGTGTGGGTAGTGTCGTACGTGATCTGGTTTTCGGTCAGTATATGGCTGAGATTGTTGAATGTTACGACATTCCGGCATCCTGTTATATCCAGTTCATAATCCGCCGCCGCCACCGGGAAACGTGGCACGGCACTGGCTTCCAGCGTGAAGTAGCAATCGTTCCCGGCATTACTGCCCGGAAATATCACATCGCAATAATAGGTAAATGTGTCTGTTTCATTCACCGTGAATATCTGTTCTGTCCCCCTGATATTGCTCGGGTCATCCGCCCGATACCAACGATAGTCAAACCCTTCGGGAGCGATAAATTCGGTAGTCGGCTGCCCGCAGGTGATGCCTTCCAATTCGCTCGTACCGCATTCCAACGTAAAATAGGCATAGGCAAAATGCCCGGAAGCCGTACAGTCAAAGGTTGACAGACGTATGGTCAAGGTCTTGCCATCATAGTCTTCCAAATTGACCCCTATGGTTGTCCATTCTTTCCACCAGTTTGTTCCACCTTGCCCCGGGCAAGAATGCCAGGTCTCATCGGTTGTATCATACCCCACAGCAAACTTGGCATAGGTACACGGCACGCGCGAAGTTCCATCCAGCACCTCCAGCGTGAACGCAGCCTGTTGCGCAATTTGATGCCTGCTGGTAGACGGTTCATCCATTACCACCGCATAGTTCATCCGCAGTACCGATGACACATCGGCATCCACCACAAATGAATATTCGATGCACTCCGCATTGGCTTTTACGTCGTCATTCCCTAAGCGGACAGAGGCCATTTCGCCCGGAGGTATGGTAGGCAATCTATATTCTGTATTGGGGTCATATTCTCCCTGTGTCATGTAGATGGTATGCCGGCTGCGTTTATCGCCCGGTCCGAAATCTACCTTGCCACGACTACGGTCACTCATGACGGCATTCCCCTGATGCATACCAATATAACAATTTTCATCAGCCAAATGCAAATAATCCACACAGCCTTCTTCTGCAAAATAAAGCAGTTCGGACATTTGCACCCAGTGGCTGGTTTCATCCTCACATGCCGTACGCACATAAAAGTCCGCTTGTCCGGCTTGCATTCCAAAGAAAGTACGGGATTGTTCCGTCACACCGTTAAACTCCTGCCAACTGTCGGTAGCATAAGAATAGCATTTCACATCATAGATAGCACCGGCTTCACCTTGCCAGGTAAATTCCACCTTGTTGTCAACTATGTCAACTGCCAAGTCCGTCGGAATCGGACAGCCACCCTGGGGCTTCACGTAAATATTATCCACGCACGCTCCTTTCAGGTCCGTAGTGCCCGATGAACTCAAGCCTTGGCTTAGCCAACCGAACACAAGACGTCCCGGCTTGCCATCCGATGTAAAACGGAATATGGAAGTTTTCCATGAGGCAGACGACAACGAATCGGTTGTCATCCCTTCCGGAGACAGTCCATAGGTATTCAGGTATGAGGGGGTATTAATCATCAATGCATTGCTGCTGCAGTGCAATGTTGTTGGCTCGCTATCGGGTATCCATGCCACGGTCAGCACATCACGTGTTGAACCGCTTGAGCCAGTCATCCAGTCAAAAGACAATTCATAATTTCCTGCCGTCAATTGCAAGGTGCAGTAAGTTGCCATGAATGTTCCTGCGTGATAGGAAGGGGTAAGCCCGCCATCGGACGATATATACAAACAATTATCCCCCCCATTGTTTGTGCCCGAACCTACGTACCACTTGTCGCTGAACTGGAGGTCTTTGTTACAGATGCAATTCTCAACATTGTTAATCCACTCGCTGTTCTGATTGGCATTTTCAAAGTCGCAGCGGTAATGGGTTATCTGCCCGGCCAGCCGGGGAATGGCGAAGAGCAGCCCCGCCATGGATAATAATAAAAGCCGTTTCATGTAGAATATAAATAATAAGTAGCCTGTTTTTGATACACCTTCATTCTCCTTGTAAAAAAAACGGTGTGCCCAAGCGGATATATCATACCCGTTTGGACACACCATACTATGTTATCCACTCCGACCGCTCAGGCGGCCATTGCTCATATCGTACATGATAATTTCAAATTTCAGATGCTAAATTTTTGATTTCAATAGGGAGGAACACGAATGACGCAAATCACACGAATGACCGCAACACACGCAGCACACGGATTTTGTCTCCCGCAGATTGACGCAGATGATTTCTTGTTCCTTGGCTCTTACCTCTCGCCTTTCACCTCTTGCTTCTTGCCTCTGTCCATAGGGCGTTGCCCTACGCTGAATGCCACAAGCCCGTTGGGCTTGCCTATACTTTCCGATTTCTGACTTCTTCCGACTTCTGTTTTCACATAAAGAGAACACAGAGGGGCGCGGAGGCTTTCACCTTCCGCACTCCTCCGTGCTACTATTACATCAGATGACGTGTGTGTTCATTACTTCACGATTACACGTCCGTACATCACTTGCCCGCTGCCGTCTATGGCTTTCACGGTGTAAATGCCCGAAGCGTCGAACGCCTGGAGTTCGGCCGGCATCGCCATCGACTCGTCGTGGAATACCAGGCGACCCGTCATGTCGAACACGGCCACTTCCAGTTCCGCAGCTCCCGAGCCGGACAGGCGCACGCTTTGACCGCGGTTGATGAGCGTCGGCACGATGTTGAGGGTGCCGCCCTGCGTCATGCCCATGCCCACGTTGTCGCCGATGATGAGCGTAGCCACCAGCACTGCCGAGCAGTTGCCGCTTTGGCTCGTTACCTCCAACGTCTGCACATGCGCACCCGTTTCGCCCACATTATAGGTCTTGCCGTGGTACGTGAACGGCAGTTCGTCTTCGTCTATGCGGTATTCCGTGTACACGGTGTCATCATCCAGCTCCGTGAGGTGGAGCACCAGGAGGCTGTCGCACGCGCCCCAGTCGGTCGTTACCGTCAGTTCGTACGGTTCAACCCGTGCCGGTACGCCCTCGAAGTGCTCATCCGTATACGTTTCATCCGGGCATACATAGCCGTAGATGTGGGTGGGCGGTATTTCGTCGCGCACGGTGAGATTCAGTGTCACGATGCTGTCGCAGCCCGCATCCGTTTGGAGCGTATCCGCATACGTGCCGCTCGCCGTCAAGGTTAACTCGCCGAAAGTGTACGGCTCGCCGAAGCAGGCCACTTCCGTCAGGGTGGTGCGCAAGGCATCCCGCACGGTGAGTGCCAAGGTGGTGATGCTGTCGCAGCCCGTCACGAGCGAAGCCACAGTGTCCACATGGATTCCGGTGCGGTTGAGTTCCTGTCCACCGAAGGTGTAAGTCTGACCTTGGCAGATGGTGTCCATCAACTGTACCCGTAGGGCTTCGATGATGTTCAGTTTCAGCACGGCCACGCTGTCGCAACCGGTTTCTTCACTCTTCAGCTTGCGTTTGAACTCGCCCGATTCGCCTGCGGCCACCTCGAAGTCGTAATTTTCATACGGTTCACCTTCGCAGGTGGTGGCCTCGATGGTGTAGGTGGACATTGCACCTACTTCCAAAGTGAGCGAGATGATGCTATCTGCCGCATTCGATGACGAAGCATATACCGTACGTTCATACGTATTCGTACCCGCCGTCAGGTTATCGTATGTGATGTAGAAGCCGTGACCTTCGTAGTCGTTCCCTTCGCATGTGCTTTCTAACGGCTCATCTTCCACAAAACGGTTGATACGCACGTTGTCAATGTGAAGGTCGAACCTTTCGTTATTGACTGTCGATTCCAAATAGAAAGCTACTTTGATGGTTTTACCTGCGAATTCTTCCAAGTGAATGCGATACATGGTGAATTGTGCCGGAATGTCGTTGAAGCGATAATCGTAACGCTTCAGACTGTCATTGCTCCATGTGGTGACATTTTCCGGTTTCCAAGTAGCACCCGCATCCTCGGAGATGACCACCAGGAAGCGGTCGTCCGTGTTGGTCGCTGTTTCCGGTATCGCTTCGAAACTATCATACGCAGTCAGCATGGCCTCAAACGTCAGCCACAAGCCTTCGTTGTCCGCGCCGGACAATTCCGGCAATTCTACTGCAGGCGAAACGAACCAATTGTACGTGCTGCTGCCCTGCGTGGTGATGTAATGGTGCGGACTGACTATTGCCACATTGCTTGCATCTTCACCATCGTTGTGTACCCAAGCGGCCGTGGAACCTGTTACCGTGATGGCTTGCTGGGTTCCCAAACTGTCGGGAGTAAAGGTACCCGCCATATACCAACGCTTGTCATACCGTTCCCAGCCTTCCGGAACATGTTCAAATGCAGTGAACAGCTCACGATAGAGCACATCATGTGCCGTGGCAAACGAGTATACGGACGATGCGCGGCTTTTGACTGATCCACACACGGCTTGGACAGTGATGTAGTAAGTCGTACCGGCTTCCAGTTCATCCAAGGTGGTCGAAGTGGCCGCTACCGTATCTACGGCAACCACGTTGACCATCTCTTCGTCCGTAGCTACCGACACAATGTAACTTTCCGCATTCCCAAGCCATGACACCTTTGCACGACTGGCATGGATGTCACTGGCGGCTAAAGATGTCGGGCGGCTACATACACCTTCGGGCTCTATCGTCACATTGTCAATGAAAGCATAATTGTTCTTGTCGAACTTCGACATAAACGTTACATATTGCCCTTCGGCTCCCTTCAACGACACATAGAACTCATTGAATAACCAATCGTTCTCCTCGTTAGCATACATGCTGGTGGTGAGCACATCCATTTCCAAGGTGTCCAAAGGCTGGAACGTGCCGATGTCGTACGGGTCGGTCACCGTACCCACGATAATGGAATGGGCATAACTGCTACCCGTATAAGTCGTGCTTATCTTATACCCTTCGGTTGTCATGGTATTCCTCGAATAAGCCGCCCGTGCGAAGAAATGCACCTGCAACGTATCCGGATCTCCCACGAAGGCCGGCATGATGGCATAAGAGCCTTCATAAGAGGATGTGGAGTACAACTTCAGGGCGTATTCTTTCTCTTCTCCCATCGAAAAAATATAATCATTCGTCGGCTTGCTATGTTGCCCTGTAATCATGTACGGGATGTACGTTGTGTTGGTTGAAGTATTTTCATTCCCCACAACCCAGCAATCCGGAGCCAGGTAGGTGTCGCTTGAAACGGTGGGATAGCCGCCGCCTTCATCGAAGGTCCATTTATAGCCTATTTCCATAGGTGCGCAGGTGGTCTTGGCATCAACCCGTGCCCAGTTGCCACCGCAAGTTCCTTGCACATAAATGTAATACTCGGTGTCGGGCAAAAGTCCGGAGATGCTGCATTCCGTAACATTTTCTACGCTGTACGTGCCTACCACCACCGAGTCGGGAGCCGTTCCTACCGAGTCAACGCCCCATTCGGTGTCAAGTACTTTCACATTCCAGGCCGTAATGCTTTCGCTTAAGGACTCCCAAGCCACTGTCAGCGTGGTATCACCTAAGACGGTGCGTTTCAAGTCAACAGGCACAGGACAATCAGCCCGTTCAATGTGCACGTTATCTATCACCGCCGAGGGATTCGGATGCTTGGACGAAGTGGACGAGTTGCGCCAGTAGAACACCAGATTATAGTACCCGGCCATGTCCTCCGTAATAATGACAGGTACTACATTGGTACGCCAGTCTATTTCCGTTCCGGTTGTGTCTACGCCATTCATTCGGGTGACTTGGTCGCCATCTTCATCCACTCCTTCGAGGTAAATCCATTCATTAGGAGTTGCCGAAGATGACATGGTCGTCACCGAACCGTCCAGGTTGGTTACCTTGCCCTGGGTAGTACCAGTGCTGGGGGCAAAGGTTACCTCGCCCGGCAACAACCCAGCCCGCATGAAGTCGGATGTGCTGTTGCCAAAGCAGGTCCAGTCGAACGAAATGGTGTATTCGCCCTTTTCCAACTTCAATGTACGCGACATCCATACCGAGCCGTTATCCGGTGCGGTAGAGCTTACCGTGTATTCGGCCGTTTCGCCACCATCGTTTGAAATGTAGAGCGAACCGTCTCCATCCTTGCTGATGGCATTGCCCACATACCAGGCATTCGTGGCTTCCCCGTTCGTGGCCGACCAGTTGGCATTTTCCGCCTCTTCTTCAAAGCCGCATGTATACGGGAAAGTGGTTACTGGCATTCCCAGGGTTCGGCCACGTGCCGGTCCTGCCCAACGGCTGGTGTCATTTTGTCCGATGGAACGTACATATACATCATATTCCGTCAGAGCCTGCAAACCAATCACCTCATAGGAAGTGGCATCAGCATCGACAATCTGCCCATCGCCCAAAGTGAAGTCTTTCGGGCCCGTCTGTATCTGCCACTTTTCAGCACTCGCCGGTTCTGTCCACGATACGAAGAACGAGCTTTCGGTCGATTTCGAAACCTCGATTTCCGTCGGATATTCGCAAGTCGGGATGGATTCTACCAGCAAGTTGTCCACATACAATCCACCCGATGTCCCGGAGGTGGAGGTGGGCGATGACCGTTGCAGGTTGCGGTCAGCCACAAACACGATGTGCTTATAAGCAGCCAGGTTGGTCAACGTATCCAAACCGTCCAAATCGTACTGATAGCTGTACCAAGTCTTGGTCTTGGCATCCGGGAAGTCTTCCGGAATGCAGATGGTATCGATCGGCACGAACGCGTCAAGCGTCAGGCTATCCGGATACTGTGTGACACCGACCACCAATTTATAGCGGTAATTGTCGTTACCTGCTGCATTCAACGCATCGAACGAGAGGCGCAGACCGGAAATGTCTTCCGTATCCAATGTGGGCGACACGGCCATGCAGTAATACCCAGTTCTGCTAGCCGTATACACATACATGGATGCCACACCATCCACGGTATTGTTGTAGGTTGCATTCATATTCGGATACGTGGTTCCGCCTTTATAATATGTCGTCCAGCAGGGAGCCATGACCGAACTGCCCGTACCATAATCGTCAAACCCTTCGGAGTATGGCAAGGCATAAGACGGCGGGCAAGCACTTGTGAACGAACGCTCAAACGACCAGTCGCTCGCATTATTGCCTTCGCACACGCCCTGCACGTACATGTAGTACGTGGTAATCGGAGTCAGACCCGTCACCAATACCCGGTTGGTGTCGGGCACCTGCTGTTCGAACACCACACTTTCAATGGGTGCATCCGAGGCCAATTCCGTCCTTGACAAAGGAGCGGTGGACACTTTCACATTGTAACCATCCAACATGTAGTCATCCCAAGCCAGGACAGCCGCATCGCAGCCGATGCTGTCCGCCCTTATTTCCGATGGACCGATACACGAAGGAATGGTATCCAGCATGATGTTATCCACATAGACATAGTTGGTCTCGTCCTCACCCTTGCTGGAAAGGAACATGACCCGTTTACCGAACTTTCCCGTAAGGTCGCCCTTGTAAGAATCGAAACGGACGACATTTTCTATCAATTCATCCTTTGTCGCATATACCGTATCTACCGGACTGAATGTGTTGACATCATACGGATCGGATATGACACCGACAATCAAGATGTTCTGGTTGGTCGCCACCGTGCTGGTTGACGTAAGCGAGAACGTCATTTGCAAGCGACTGATACTGTCGATGTCTATTTCCGGCATGATGGCGTAAGCGTTGTTGGAGGTTGCTGCATTAGCAAAGTACAACATTTTGCTTCCAAATGTCGATACATTGTTGATAGAAGGCGGGTTGGGAACTGTAGTCGATGTGGGATCGGTACGCGTTGTGCCCGTAATCCAGCAATCGAAGCTTGTTTCACCATCCTCAAAGGTTTCGACACCCATCTTGTCCACCGTGAGGATTTCGCAGTCCGTACGGAATTCGCAAGGTATCTGCACCCACTGGGTGGTGTCTTCACCGCAAATGCTGCGTACATAATACCAATAAGCCGTGTTGGCTTCCAAACCTTCCACTTTCGCTTCCGGTGTACCGCTTACCACTTGATGGTATACGATATATTCGGTCGTGGCCGTGGCGGGAGTGATTTCCTCGTCATTCAGCACCATAACGTCCCAGGCACTTTCCGCATCGCCTTGTTCCCAATAGAGCGTGACACTGTGGGCTGTGCGGTCTTTGCTGGAGAGATTGGTCGGCTTGAGGCAGTCGGAAGCATAATCGACCTCAACATTATCAACATATACGGAAGTGGATTTCGAATAGTAAGCCCCCATGCGGAACATGATGTGCCCGTCTGCCGGCAAAATGTCCGCATAGTCACTGAAGCGAACCACATGTTCTCCCCATACATTAGCATCTCTTTCCCCTGCGGTAATGGTGTCCACCGGTATGAAAGAGGTCGTGTCTCCCAAGTTGGGCAACACGCCCACTATCAACGAAGCCCCCAATGAAGGCTTGGTGAAGAAGTTCACCTGCAATTGGTTCACGGGAGCTTCCATTATGGGCAGAGCCACATAGTCCCGTCGTGCGCTCTTTCCCATTTCTCCTGTCGTGGTATGGTTATCATATCCATTCAGATACAAATGATTAGGTTCGCTATATGCCCCATAGCTTGACATGGAAGGCCATGTGCCACCATAGGTCTGGAATGTGGTAAACCAGCAATTGATGGTGGTAGAATCACTCACTTTAAAATCACTTGCAACAAAGCGGTCGAAGTTTTCGAAGTAGGGCAACAGTTCCTTTTCCCGGCACACGGTAGTGAAGCCGGATACGGCCCACCATTCGGTTTCAATGCCCTCACACACCGACTTAATTGTGGTATAATAGTTTGTGTTGCTCGTGAGACCACCCAACACCACGGTTTCTACCCCCGTTACGGTAGTATCGATAAGAGCTTTGTAGGTGTCAGTTTCCAACGAGTCGGTCATGTCGAACACATCCACCAATATGCGGAAACGATCGCTGCCATTACCTTTCCAATCCAACCGCACCGAATCACCGGTCGGCACATTCAATGGCGTACCTACCAAGTCGGTCGCTCTTGGGCAAGAGGGTAATTTTTCAATCACCACATCATCAATAATTACCCTTTGATACCACTCACGGATGGAGATGAACTTGCCATCGCCTTCATAATCGGTGAAAGCCACCACGCATTGTTGGAAGGAACGCCCTTCGGCAACTGTCGTGATGGCAGTCGGCGTATACCGGGCCATCGGTGTAAAAGTTGTCGGGTCGGTCGGATCCGTCATGACACCGACCTCCAGCCGCGAAGCTCTCGCATAAGGAACTCCCATCCAGAAAGAAATCTGCACCTCGGTCACGTCTTCTACCGGAGGAAATGCAACATACGTAAATTCACTGATAGTGTCCGATCCGCTGAGCAAATTCAACCCATAATCACCACTATGTGCATTGGTTATGGAAGTTTCATTCGTAATCACTTGCACAGGCTGTGTAGACGTTCCATTGGAATATGGATAGAGGCATTCTGTCACATAGGCTTTTGTCCCTGTCATTTTTCCATCATAGAACGAGCAATGTACCCGCCCTTCATCTTCTTCGAAGCCAAAAGACATGGGCAATGGCAGATTGCAAAACGTACGGAACTGAACAGCGGTAGACCATGCGCCATACGTGCCGTCGGCTCCTACCGAACGCACATACACACACAGAGCTTCACCACTCGGCAAGTTGGTCAGTTCATGCGTAGAACCGCTGAGGTTCGTTTGCTTGTAAACAGGGCTTTGTACGGAAGCCGGATCGGCGGTTTCTTCGCTTGTCACTACCACTTCCCAATTGCTACCCCTGGGATCGATTTGCACAGTTGCCGTGTTAGTCGTGATTTTCGACACGCTCACATCCATGATTCTCGGATTGGCCGGTTTGTAGTCGAAAGTCACATTGTCCAAATAGAAAATATTTTCTTTGTCAAAGGCTGATGCGAACACGACATAACGCCCTTTCCCCGTATAGTTTTCAAGGGAGACGATGAACTCTTTAAACGAATTGGTACGTTCTATAGTCACCGTATCAATCGGCACAATCGATGTGATGTCTTGCGGATTTTCCATTATACCCACAATCAACGATGAAGCATAGTCCTCACCCACGTATTTATAGCAACTTCCCCAAAACGTGATTTCCACATCGCTGATGCTGTGCTGTACTGTGTCGATAATTAATTCAGGAGAAATCAACCAACAAATTTCACCCGGATCAATGATGCCTTCGGTGTTGTTGCCGCTGGCAAAACAAACCACGGAAGTGTTATCGGCCGCATAGTTGTCCCGCTGTTCATACGAGGTGTTAGAATTGACAAAAGGAGCAAAATTATACCGTTCCTCAGGCCAGGAGTTACCCCATATCCAGGAGTTGGGAGATTGATGGATGACGTTAGGCTCGTAATCCATGTTGAAATCTTCGGAATGAGGCAAAGTGACGGTTGCCTGCGTGGTGTAACTGGTTTCCATCCAACCGGATGATTCTCCACCGCAATTGGCTTTTACATAAGCGTAATAGGTGGTGTTCACATCCAACCCTTCAATCAAACAACTGCTGGCACCTACGACTACCGTGTCTAAAAACAAATCGTCCGGCGACGCGGTTTCCGGGTCTTCCAATCTCGATTCGGACACACGAACCACGCAACTTTGCGCATCAAAAGAAGCCATCCAGTTCACCCTGAATGAGCTGGAAGTGTTCTCATCAATCAAGGTAAGCTGCGGGTCCGTACAAGTAGGAATCGGACGCACTTGTACTTTGTCGAGCACTACGCCACGGCCGAATTTGTCTGTGCCTTCAAAAGCAATCTGATACGTCCTGCTCGACCCGGAAAGCACAATGGTATCGGTTTCCCAAGTGCGGATACGATCGGTGAACACCCCGCCTTCTTCAAGCAAGATCCAATCGGAAGAGGCAGAGGTACGATAGTACACCCTCAATTCATCCACATCACCCAAATTGTGTTCCTGAGCATGCGAGAAAATCAAGATGGGCAAGGTCATATTTGACAAATCCATCACAGGCGTAACCAAGCGAGTTACGAAACCTTGCGTCTGTTCCGTCGTATTGCGCAAGGCTACGCGACCTTGTCCATCCGCAGCTCCGGCGGGATAGACTCCTCCCGTCTCGGCTATCCAGTCCACACTGCCGGACACATGCTCTTGCGTCCAGCCATCCGGCAGCCCTTGCTCGAAGCTCTCGTTCAGAGCATACTCGACCTCCTGGGCTGCGACAGCACTTGTCCCCCAAAGGAACAGCACCGCCATGAAACCTAAAAACTTGTACGTTTTTTTCATAAGGTTGGTTTTTAGAGTTAGTATATAGTGTTTAGTTATGAGCTACGGGCTACGGGCTACGGGCTACAAGTGCCATTCCACCTTACCCAAGGCCAACGGTCTTGTGGCTTTCAGCGTAGGGCAACGCCCTACGTATAAGTTGCAACCCATATTGCCACAATTTCAGGCTTGCACACTACAGGGTAGAAAACCGCCTCTACCTGTTGGTCACTATCACCTTGAACGAACGGGTGTCCCCGCTTTGTAGCCGTACATGCACGAAATAATGCCCCGCCACATCGGCAACAATCAACTGCTGCGCCGCGCCCGCCGGGTAGTCCTGCGCTTTGACACACACACCCCACATGTCGTACACCTGCACGGAGGCTGGTTCGGAGAGGCTCATCGTAACCGGCACATCGGGCGGCACCACCGTAGGATAAAGGTCGGTTTCCGCCTTCCATACCGGGATTATCGGACAGGTCAACACGCTCTCTCCATCATCGGAACGGGTCAGCAATACAGCGTATTCGGCGATAGTGTCCAACGCCCCTTCGGCTATGTACAGATACGGGTCGGTCTCTCCCTCTATCGGCTGGCCGTCCTTATACCACTGGTAGGCGGAGAAATCATAACCGCCATTGTTGGCCGCATTGCGGATGGCTATCACATCGTTCCACTTTTGCGTCAGGATAGAGGCCGGGTATTGTACCGTGAAATCTATAGGCCAAACCACCGTGTCGCACAACAAGTCCTCGAACAAGAGCGTCATGGTGTATTGCCCGGGGCGCACCCCGGCGGGCAGCGGCACTTGCAGGTCGATGCCGTCGGCCATAACCCCGACTTGGTCGGCAAACCCGGCTGCCTTGGCCTGTTCATCGAATACCACATCATACGTAGTGGGATAACCTTTGCCTATGCTATAAGGGATAGAGAAAGCCGCATCATCACCACAAATGAGTGGCGCATCACTCAGTTCTACTTCCAGGCAGTCCTGCACAATGGTTACTTCCACCGGCGCACTGGCACAACCGTGTTCGTTGTACACCACCACCGTATATACCCCACCAGCCAATCCGGTGAGCGGTGCATTCATCTCGCCATTGAGCGACCAGGTATAATCCTCGACCGACACATTCTCCAGGTCGATGCGTCCGCTGTTCGGTCCTTCCAACACGTCGGTCGGCACGGCATCGAACGTGATTTCATCGCACACATACAAATCGAGGCTGACAATGCTGTCGCACCCGTATTGGGAAGTCAGCCATATTTCCTCCTGGGTGGTCTGGGTAAACGTGCGCCCGCCAAACGAACAGGTATCGCCAAAACAGATGGTATCGACCACGACCGGCATGTCGTATTGCGGATGATACGTAAGCTGCAACATGGTGATGCTGTCACAGCCGGTCAGCACACTCGGCACCGTGTCAAAATACGTGCCCGCCCCCATGATGAGGCGGTCGCCGAAAATATAGGAAGTTCCTTCGCACGCTTCAACCCGGATAGTGTCATACTGCGTGCCGATGGGCGGAATGGGGATGGTGACCACGGTATCCTCCCAGCACTGCATATCAGCTATATAAGCATAAAGCGTCACATCGAACGTGCCACCCTCGTCAGGGAAAGCCACTTCGGGGTTGATTTGTGCCGAAGTCTGTCCGTTGCCGAAATCCCACGTATATGCCTCGCAAGGGTCATCCGTGTGTTCTACATTACCTTCATATTGGGTCATGATGTGACTCTTGTTGATAAAGCGAACGATGTTCTGGCAGTTTTTCGGGCTATACTCATATTCAAATTCGGCTATCGGGAAACGAGGAAACGCCTGCGTATACAAAGTAAATCCACAAGTAGTGTCCTCCATATACCGCACATCACAATAATAGGTCGTCGTATCCGTGGCGGGAATATCGATACTGGGCGTGTACCACACGCTGTCCGGGTAATTAGGATTATACCAAGTATAAGAAAATCCTTCCGGTGCTTCAATGGTGGCCGTGGGATTGTCGCCACAACTGTTGGTGCGAATGGCCGCCGAAGCACAGTCCAACGTAAAATAGGCGTAACCATAGTGAGCACTCTGAGTGCAGTCCCAAGTAGACAAACGAATATACAGAGTCTGCCCTACGTAGAGTGTCAAATCCAAACCCACCGTAGTCCAATCCTTCCATGTTATTTGATTCCCGCTTGAACCTGTTGAATGCCATCCTTCGGCATCGGCATCGGCATAAAATTCTGCACGACCACAAGTAGGATCAATAGGAACGCCATATTCATCTGTGATTTCCAACAAAAAACCTGGCTGCTGCTCTTCATTATGATTAGGATCCTGCAGTACGACTGCATATTTCAGCAACAGCAGGCTCATATCCGGATCCACCACATACGGATAAACCAAGCCTTCTCCTTCAGCCCCATTGTCCCAGTTGCCCAAACGGACGGAAGCAACTTCACCTTCAGGGATCGTAGGCAAATGTCCTTTTGTACGAGGGTCGTACTCATCCGGAATCCAATTGACCGTATGTCGACTGAACATGTCTTCCGGGCCATTGTCCACCAAAGTGTTCGAACCGAATGGGGAACCCGCTGAACCTATATACGGAGTCACCACAGCAGGGTCATCCAACGCCACATAGTTAATGCAATGTTCTTCCGGGCAGAACACTGTTATCGCGTTGGCAGTGACATAAGCACTTGTGTCCGTATCGATTACATTCCCAAACTCATCGTGGTCTTTACAAATACCCCGCACACGAAAAGCATAAGACCCTTCAGACAGTCCGTACAATTCATATCTTTTTTCTGTTTGAATGCCCAATTTGTTCCATGTCAGACCAGACATGGACTTGTATTCCACTTCATATTCTGCTGAAGAACCAGACCAAGTAACGACCGTAGTGTCGCACGTAGCATTCACCTGCAGATTACTCGGTTTTAAACATCCAGCCGGCACAATCTGGATATTATCAATGCAAGCTCCAGCTTTGTTTATATTCACGCTATCGCGATTATTATTTACCCATACGAAAGTTAGTTTGTAACTTACGCCGGTTCCTAACGAGATTCCAGAAACTATTCCTCCTTGAGTCAACACATGGTTTTGCCATTGGGATGAATTGTTCAATCGTGCTAAGCGACGGGTTTGAATTGTATTTGTGGCAATGCCTGAAGAAGAATCCGATTCCGGAACAGACTCATTCTCAAGCAGCAACAGCACATACAAATCAGATGTTCCTAATTGTCCCATCGACCGCCAATCAAATGATATGTCATAAAGGGTGTGTTCAGGCACGGAGAACTCCCGGTAGGCCACCACGATATTGCTATTCACCCCATAAGCCGCAGTAGACCCGTCAGTCGAAATGTACAGTCCCGAACGGCCTTCGCTGCGGGCACCGTTGCCTACTACCCATTGCTCTTTGCAGTTCGGACCATCGGATCCGTAATTCAACACCCAATTGCCAATCTCAGCCTGATCTTCGAACCCACACATGTAGGGCACGTTAATAAGCTGGGAGTACACAGGCACAGCCAACAGGATACTGGCAATCCAGCAAAACCATATGCGCAAAGTCCTATTCATATATATTTATTTAGCACACGGACAACACCAATTGGGGAGAACGCAAATAACGCGAATGAGCGCAAATGTTTTTCCCCTTTTACCTTTTACCTTTTACCTTTCTCCTTTCCCCTAAAACCATTCACAATGACAATCCCAACGATGCTTGAAGTTGAACAACGCAGTGAATTTCACTCCCACGAAGAAAGGATGCACCGCATTTCCGGCAAATTGGGACGTGCGAGCCAAGCTGTTCAGCACAGGCCGGTAAGGTGCGTCCGACAAGGCAAGCACCATCTCCTCCGAAGCCCCGCCCGGGTGGATATTCAACACGCCATAATCAACCACGAACCCCAGCCGGTATATCCATTGCGATTTCTTCTCCGGGGCGGGCAGCCACGTCCAGCCCAATTCCGCCGAAACGGCGGCATTCACTCCCATTTGCACGGCGTAATCGGCCTCTGCCAGCTGCTCGCTCAAGCCGTGGTTGGGCATGTCCTCAAATTCACCGATAAATTCATCATACACGGCGGTAGCATTGACCACATTTTCCACCCGGCTTGTGCCGAAGAGGTTCACCCCCGCCTTGCCGCCTGCCAAGAAATAAAACCGCCCGAATTGTCCGCCGACCAGCAACGGGATATTCAAATAGCCTAATGTGTTGATATCTCGATTTTCATTGAAATGAAACCGGCCCGTGAAAGCATCTCCCTCCGAATCGACCATGGGCACCTCGTGCACGAAAGGCTCTACTTGCCAATTGCTCCCAAGGCAAGAGAAATCAATCCCCGTCTGCAACAGGAAACGTTCCCGGTTCCATTCATATCCGATGCCCAAGCCGCCGCCCAAGCGACCTTTGGAGGCCACATTATCTGCGCTCTCAAACAAAAAGCTACCTCCGCCCACGCCCCACACGGCCAATCGGTGGTTGTCCACCCGAGGTTGTGCAACCAACATGCCCATGTGCAGGCCAACCAGCAACGCAGCTATCCCATAGCGTCCAATAACGAACTTTTGCATCTGACGTTCCTATTTATATATATAATGTATAGAGCGAATAAACCAGGCAATTTACTGAAGAGCAACCTCCACACTACCAGCCCGCAGCGTAAAGTGCAGAATTGTCTCACGCAAAGGTATGCAAAATCTGCAAATAAACAATCTTTTGCACAAATTATTTTCTCTTTGGTTAGAAAATAACAATTATTTTTCCGTGAAACGAGACAAAGTTACAACAAATAAGAGACGGATACAAAAGTCTAACAAAATAAAATATGCATGAATATCCGTTTAAAGATTCCTGACCTTAAGCCTGTATGCCTTGCCACAGCACCTCGCCACCCTGCCGCTTTGTCGTCATTCGCATCAATAGTGCATGATAACACTGTATATCTTTTATCCATAAACGGGGACTTGTTTGCTCCTGTCCTTTCGTCATGTCGCTGGCAGGGCATGGGGTAAACGTGTCCGACCGCACAAGCTATGCGGACGGGGCAACTCCCTGCTCTCCCCCTTCGGGGAAGTCGGGGGGGAGCATTCAAGCGTGGTTTACCATCGTTTCGCGGAAATGCCGTATCTTTGCACGAACCAAATAAGGAAAAGACATGCAATTGGAACAAATGGAGATAGCCGTCGTCGGCGCGGGAGAGATGGGCGGTGCCATCGTGTGCGGACTGGTGGCAGGCGGGCGCGTGCCTGCCGGGAACATACGCGTAAGCAACCCGACCAGGCCGAAACTCGAGGCATTGGAATGTGCGTGTCCCGGCGTACACATTACGACATCGAACAAGGAGGCCGTCCGTGGGGCGCACCTCGTGGTGCTGGCCGTGAAGCCTCAGCTGGTGGAAAGGGTGTTGGGGGAAATGACAACCGACCTGCTACCCGATGCTCTCGTGGTGTCGGTGGCAGCGGGCGTGACATTGGAACGGCTTGCCGGGTGGGCGGGCGAAGGGCGGACAGTGTTCCGCGCCCTGCCCAACATTGCCGTGGAGGTGGCGGCGGGTGTCACGGCCATCTCATGCAAGAATGCAACCGATGGACAGCGCGCTTTGGTGACCGACCTCTTCGCATCGATGGGGGCGGCTTTCGTCGTGCCCGAGGAACGGTTGGATGCCTACATGTCGCTGGCCTCGTGCGGGCTGGCCTACGCCTTCCGCTATATCCGCGCTGCCATGGAGGGCGGGGTGGAGCTGGGCATTCCCGCCGCCGAAGCCAAACAGGCGGTGATGGCTACCCTCGAAGGGGCGGTGGCCTTGCTGCGGGCGCACGGCTCGCATCCCGAAGCCGAGGTGGACCGCGTGACCACGCCCGGCGGACTGACCATCCGGGGACTCAACGCCATGGAGGCGCACGGGTTCACTTCCGCCGTGGTCGCGGGGCTGAGGAGTAGCCTCCCCCGGTAGGGGCAACGAATAGCCGTTCGTCCTTATCCGTAGGGCGATGCTTGTCTCTTGCTCCTTACCTCTTACCTCTGTCCGTAGGGCGATGCCCTACGCTGAGAGCCACAAGGCCGTTGGTCTTGGCAAGGTGGAATGGCACTTGTGACCTTACCCGTAGGGCGTTGCCCTACGCTGAGAGCTGCAAGGCCGTTGGCCTTGGCAAGGTGGAATGGCACTCGTAGCTTGTAGCTGACCTTTCACCTTTGTCCTTTCTACTTTAAACTTTTTACTTTTTACTCTCTATCGCCTTATGGACATCATCAATCTCTCGGAGCGCGACTCGGTGCTCCACCAATACCTGCGCGAAGTGCGTTCCATCGACGTGCAGGGCGACCCGCTGCGCTTCCGCCGCAACCTGGAGCGCATCGGCTGGCTCATGGCCTACGAAATCAGCCAACGCATGCATTATGCGGACGGGCAAGTGACCACGCCCCTCGGCTCCGCGCCCGTGCGCCTCGTGGACGAACGGGTGGTGGTGGCCACCATCCTGCGGGCGGGGCTGCCTTTCCATCAGGGATTCCTGGACTGCTTCGACCGGGCGGAGAACGCCTTCGTGTCGGCCTACCGCAAGTACGAGGACGAGCGCACGTTCGACATCCACATCGAGTACATCGCCTCGCCCCGACTGGACGGCAAGACACTCCTGCTCGTGGACCCCATGCTGGCCACGGGCGGTTCCATGGAACTGGCTTACCGCGCCCTGCTCACCAAGGGCGAGCCTGCGCACGTGCATGTGGCCACCGTCATCGCCAGCCGACAGGCCGTGGACTACATCGCCTCCGCCCTGCCTGCCGACCGCACCACGCTGTGGGCCGCCGCCATCGACCCGCACCTCAACGCCCACTCCTACATCGTGCCCGGCTTGGGCGACGCGGGCGACCTGGCGTATGGAGAAAAGGAATAGTGATTAACTATTAGTGTTTAGTGATTAACGATTAGTGCTGCGCCGAATGGGTTAATCACTAATCACTAAACACTAATCGTTAATCGCTAATCACTGTTCTCACCAGCCCCTCCATGGGCGAGGAGGCGATGGTGCCAATGGTCACGCCGCAGTCGCGGGCGGCCTGGCGCAGCACGTCGGCGAAGTGGTGCGCCACCGAGCCTACGAACGAGGCGGCGTAGTGGCGGTAGTCGTATTGCATCACGTTGCGTTGCAGGAAGTCGGCGAATGCTCCGCGCACCAGCTCCCGCACCGAGGGGTCGCCCACGTGCTGCCCGATGAAGGGGCACAGGCTAGCCAGGAAGCGGTTGGGCATCGGTTGCGAATACACCCGGTCGAGTATCTGGGCCGTGGTCATGCCCAGGAAGGCGAGCATCTCCTCCCGCAGTCCGGGAGTGAGTTGCCCCTTGAGGCACGCTCCGATGAAGAGCCGTCCCAGCACCGCCCCGCTGCCCTCGTCGCCCAGCACGTAGCCCAGCGAGGGCACATTCTCCGTTATCCTTTCCCCGTCGTAGAAACACGAGTTGGACCCCGTGCCCAGTATGCAGGCAATGCCCGCCCGGTGGCCGCACAGCCCGACGGCCGCGCCCAGCAAGTCGCTTGCCACCCGCACGTCGGGGCAGTCGAAGCAGGCCGCGAGGGCTTCACGCACCACGTTGCTCTTTTCGTCGCTGGCGCATCCCGCTCCGTAGAAGCGAACCGCCTCCACGGGATAGTCCGCCAAGGCGGGGAGCAGGTTGTCGCGCCATTCCGCGGCCATGTCGTCCGCCGTGCGGAAGAAGGGGTTTGCCCCGATGGTCGCCAGTCGTTTCACTATCCTTCCTTGGTCGGCCAGGCACCAGTCCACTTTGGTCGAACCTCCGTCTGCTATCAATATCATATCGTTGTTATGGATAAAGGTAATACTTCTTTGACAAATCCTTGAACGCGTCCACACCCTTGCGCCACAGGCCGAGCATGTCGTCCACGCGGTTGCGGCGGGCAAAGCTCAGGCGGATGGAGTCGCTGCCGCACACCTTGTCGAACATGTCGAAGCGCGACGGGTCGGCGTGGTCGAACACCGCCCGGTCGGGGTAGAGGGCGGCCACCTCCTGCATGACGTAGAACTGTATCTCGGTGAGACGTGCCGCCGCATAGTCGGTGAGGTGCACCTGCACGCCCTGCATGGGCCGCCCCTGCCCCGTGGAGTAGAAGGGCTTGAAATGCACGGGGCGGAACGTCACCCCCGGCAGGCGCAGGGCGTTGAGGCGGCCGGCCAGCTCGTCGGCGCGTATCCATTCGGCGGCAAAGAGCTGGAAAGGCAGCGTGTAGCCCACGCCGATGGACAGGTATCCCAGTTCGCCCACGATGCCCGAGGCGGGATAGAGCAGGGCCGACTGCGGTTGCGGAATGTGCGGCGAGGGCGGCACCCAGGCCAGTCCCGTGTCGGCATACGTCATGTCGCGCGTCCAGCCCTGCATGGGCACCACCGTCAGCTTGCACCGCGCGCCCAGCATCCCTTCGCCGTTGAGCAGCCGCGCCAGTTCGCCGCAGGTAAGTCCGTAGAGGTAGGGGATGTCAAACTGGCTCACGAACGAGCGGAAGCCTTCCTCCACCGGCCCGCCCTCCACTTTGCGCCCGCCCAGCGGGTTGGGGCGGTCCAGCACCATGAACTCTATGCCGCATTCGGCGGCGGCCTGCATGGCCAGCCCCAAGGTGCTGACGTAGGTGTACGACCGGCATCCGATGTCCTGGATGTCGTACACCAGCACGTCCACGCCTTGCAGCATGTCCGGCGTGGGCTTGCGGTGCTTGCCGTGCAGCGAATGCACGGGCAGCCCGGTGCAGGGGTCGCGCAGGTCGGCCACCCGCTCCCCAGCGTGAGCCTCGCCCCGTATGCCGTGTTCGGGGGCGTAGAGGGCTACCAGTTGCACGTTGGGGGCTTCGTGCAGGATGTCGGCGGTGAGGCGCAGGTCGCTGTCCACGCCCGTGGGATTGGTTATCAGCCCCACGCGCTTCCCTTCGAGCAGGCTGAAATGCTGCTCCTTCAGCACCTCGATGCCCGTCTTCACCCGCACGCGCTGCGCCCCGGCAGGCAGCAGGGTGAGCGCGGCCAGCAGGGCGGTGGTGAGTGTCTTGCTTGTCTTCATCTTCTTCTTTCCTTATATAAATATAGAACGTTCGTGTATCGGGCGATTTGGGGTAAAGGTCGCGAACCAAAATCCGCCGTCATTTCGACCGTAGGGAGAAATCTCCCTGTAGCTTATGATGCGTGCGGGGGAGATTTCTCACTTCGCTCGAAATGACAGGGACACCATAGGAATGGCGCTTTTTCACAACCTTTTGGGAGAAAGGTCAAGGGGAAAGCAACGGCCTTTCCCGTTCCCCCCGGAAATTCCCTTATAACGCAGCCGGAATTCCGCAGTAACGCGGCCGAAATTCCGTGCCTGTGGAAATTTGTCCGCGTCAGTACGGAATTTTGCGCCCCGTGCCGCGCTCTCATTTCCGCCCGTAGGCGGGGTCTATCTTCTTGTCTATGAAAAACGTGACCGCCACCGTGGCCGCGCAGCAGGCCATCACCACCCAGAAGAAGGCCCGGTAGCCCACCGCCTCCTGCAAGTAGCCGGCGAAGAGCCCCGGCACGAGCATGCTCAAGGCCATGAAAGCGGTGCAGATGGCGTAGTGCGAGGTCTTGAATTCCCCTTCGGAGAAGTACATCATGTAGAGCATGTAGGCCGTGAAGCCGAATCCGTAGCCAAACTGCTCCACGGCGATGGCCGAGGCCACGAGGGCGACGCTTTCCGGCTGGGCGGCGGCCAGGTACACGAAGGTGAGGCAAGGCAAGGTCATGCACGCCGCCATCCACCACAGCGAGCGTTTCAGCCCGAGGCGCGAGGCGAACAGCCCGCCCAGGATGCCGCCCACGGTGAGGGCCACCACCCCGATGGTGCCGTAGGCAATGCCCACCTCGGCGGTGGTGAGGGCCAGCCCGCCCGCCTCCCGGCTTGCCACGAGGAAGGGCATGCACATCTTGAGCAGGAAGGCCTCGGGCAGGCGGTAGAGCAGCATGAACGCGATGGCCAGCCACACGCCCGGCTTGGTGAAGTAGGTGGCGAAGGTGCGCCCGAACTCGCGGACGATGGCCCGCGCGCCGCCCTGCCCGGCTTGCAGCGTGGAGCGGTCGGCCCCGGGGCGCGGCAGGCGGAACACGTGGTACAGGCTCACCGCGCCGAACAACACCGCCGCCACCCCCAGCGTGACGCGCCACGACAGCGGCACGTTGCCCCACCGCAGCTCCACCGCCCCCGCGATGGCCACCAGCACGCCCTGCCCGAAGATGGATGCCAGGCGGTAGAACGTGCTGCGGATGCCCACGAACTCGGCCTGTTGCCCCTGCCCGAGGGCGAGCATGTAGAAGCCGTCGGCGGCGATGTCGTGCGTGGCCGAGGCGAAGGCCGTGATGATGAACAGCACCAGGGTGACGGTGAACAGGCTGATGGGAGTCGTCCCGGCAGCCATCGCGGCGGCATCCGGCCGGGGCAACGTGAGCGCGAGCAGCACGAACGCCCCCGCCATGAGCAGCTGCATGGTCACCACCCACCACCGCTTGGTGCGCACGATGTCCACAAACGGGCTCCAGAACGGCTTGATAGCCCAGGGCAGGTACAGCAGGCTGGTGAAAAGCGCCATCTGCCCGTTGGGCACGCCCATCTTGGCGAACATCAGCACGGAGATGTTATTGACGATGAAATAGGGGATGCCTTGCGCGAAATACAGCGTCGGCACCCAAGCCCACGGCGAAAGGGTTCGTTGTTGCATGGTTGTTCGTGTGTATGTTTGTTTTCAGTAATGCCGCTCCAGCTCCGCCCCGGGGTAGTAGTGACGCAGGATTTCGTCGTAGCGGTAGCCCCGCTCGCCCATCACGGCGGCCCCTATCTGGCACAGGCCCACGCCGTGCCCCCAGCCCGCGCCGTGGAGCGTGAACGCGTCGCCCTGCCGCTCCACGTAGAAAGCCGAGCTGTAGAGATGCGACTCGGACAGCGTGCGCCTTATCTCCAGCTCCTTGCCTATGGTGAAGTCGCCCCGCGTGCCCCGGATAAGCAGGCGCGAAATGCGCCCCGACCGTCCCCGCTCCAGCGGCACGAGTCCGGTCACCGTGCCCACGTCGATGCCTCCGCGCCGGCGCACCAGGTCGGTCACCTCCGCTTGCGTGTAGCGCACCGTCCAGCGGTAGAAGTCGGCCGTTTCCTGGTCGTATCCGTTGAGCACTTGCTCCAGGATGCGGCGGTCGGTGGTGTTGCAGAAGGCTTCGGGCCGCCCGCCTATCCACCGCACAGCCTCCTCCTCGCGGGTGAGGTCGGGCGGCGGGGCGCACCCGGGGCGGTCGAGCCGCGCGGCCAGGTAAGGATGATGCACATCCTCCCAGCAATACGGGAACTCCTCGGTGGCCCCGCCGCAGCATTTGGAGAAGCGGGTGTCGCACAGCCGTCCGCCGTGCGTGAGCACCTCGCCGCGCGTCTCGCCGATGGCCTGCCGCACCCGGCCGATGTGCCCGTAGGTGCGCGTGATGCCTTGGTAACGCTGGCAGTGGTCATCGGCACACACGTCGTACAGCGTGTGGTCGTCGCGGTCGTACCAGCGGATGCGCCCGTGCTCCGTCTCCGTGCAGGCCGGGGCGGGAGGGGCATCGGCACTCTTTTTGTCTTTGACAAGCTGGGCCAGCAGCCAGCTGCGCGAGATGACGGCGTGCGCTTTCAGCAATTCGGGCGAGGCCGCCGCGCTCATCTCCGAGGCGATGACGCTGGTGAGGTAGTCCTCGGCCCGTATCAGGTTCACGGCCACGATGCCCTGCCCGCCCGGGATGAAGCGGAGCGCGCCTTGGAAACGCTGGTCCTCGCGCCGCTCCCAGTGGAAACCGAGGCCGATGACCACGTCGCGCAGCACAAAGGATGCGGCGGGAGCGGCAGGGTCGAATTGCAACGCATCGTACGTCCGCCCCTGCCAGCACAGCCGTCCGCCGTGCAGCGTCACTTCCTGTTCGCCCGGAGGGCAGGGCTCGCCGCCGGTGAGGAAGCCGCCGTCCGCCACGAAGCGGATGCGGGTGTCGGTGAGAATGCCGACTTGTATCACGGGTTCTTCCATCGTTAGTCTGTTAAGTGGGTACGCGAAGGCGGCAAGACGCGAAGGCGAAAGCCGCTTGTCCGTACAGACCAATTATTATTGCGTGCCTTGGCGCCTTAGCGTCTTGGCGTACCATATTACATTCACATCGGGTCCACGTCGAACGACAGGCGCAGCTGCCGGTGTGCCGGGTCGGACAGCAGGCGGTTGGCGAGTTGGCGCAACCGCTGTTTGGCTTCGCCGAGCGACGCGCCCGGTTCTATCTTGAGCAAAATATCCTTGATGAACAGGTTCTGTATGCGGGGCACCAGCGGGTCGTTGGGGCCGAACACCCGGGGACCGAACACCGCCCGCATGTCCGCCCCCAGCGTGCGGGCAGCCTGCCGCAACACCGCGGCGTCGCGGTGGCGCAGCGACAGGCGGATGAGCCTCACGTAGGGCGGGTAGTGGAATTGCTGCCGCTCGGCGCACTGGGTGCGGAACAGGGCGGCGTAGTCATTGGCCACCACCTGCCGGATGACCGGGTGCTCGGGCTGCGAGGTTTGCAGCACCACCGTGCCCTGTTTGCCCCGCCGCCCGGCACGCCCCGCCACCTGTGCCATGAGGTGGTAGGCGCGTTCGTGGGCGCGGAAATCGGGGAAGTTGAGCAGGTTGTCGGCGTTGAGGATGCCCACCAGGCTCACATGCTCGAAGTCAAGCCCCTTGGTCACCATCTGCGTGCCCACCAGGATGTCCACCCGGTGTGCCTCGAAGTCGGCTAGTATCTGCTCGTACCGCTTGCGGCTGCGGGTGGTGTCCAGGTCCATGCGGGCGGCGCGTGCCCCGGGGAAGAGTGCTTGTATCTCGTCTTCGATGCGCTCCGTGCCGAAACCTTTGGCCGCCAGGCCGGGGGTGTGGCACACGGGGCACTCCGTGGGGAGAGGCTCGGTGTAGCCGCAGTAGTGGCAGGTGAGCGAGTGGAGGGCGCGGTGCACCGTGAGGCTCACGTCGCAATGGGGGCAGCGGGGCACGTAGGAACACGCCGGGCACTCCACCATGGGGGCGTATCCGCGCCGGTTCTGGAACAGGATGACCTGCTCGCCAGCCGCCAGGGCCAGCCGCACCCGGACGACCAGCTCGGGGGTGAAGTGCTGTTCCATCTGCTTCTTGCGGTAGGCCTCCTTGAGGTCGGCCACCACGATGCGCGGCAAGGCCACATCCTCGTGGCGGCGGGTAAGTTCCACCAGGCCGTATTTGCCCGACTGGGCGTTGTGGTAAGTCTCGACGGCGGGTGTGGCCGTGCCCAGCAGGGTGTGCGCCCCGTGCAGGGCGGCCAGCACGATGGCGGTGTCGCGGGCATGGTAGCGGGGGGCGGGGTCAAACTGTTTGTAGGAAGTTTCGTGCTCCTCGTCCACAATGACCAACCCCAGCTGGCGGAACGGCAGGAACACGGACGACCGCACCCCGATGATGACATCGTAGCCACCGTCGCGCAGCACCTTCTGCCATATCTCCACGCGTTCGGCATCGGAGAACTTGGAGTGGTACACGCCCAGCCGGTTGCCCAGCACCTGCCGCAGCCGGGAGGTGAGCTGGGTGGTGAGGGCGATTTCGGGCACAAGGTAGAGCACCTGCTTGCCCTCGGCCAGCGTGCGCAGGATGAGGTGGATGTACAGTTCCGTCTTGCCGCTGGACGTGACCCCGTGCAGCAGCACCACGGCCTTGTCGCGGAAGAGGCTTTCTATCCGTTCCAATGCCTCTTGCTGATGCGGGTTGAGCGGATGGGGCGGACGGGTGGCCACGTCGGAAGCATCGAGCCGGCCTATTTCTTTGCGGTAGATTTCGAGCACGCCCCGGCTGGTCAGGGCGGCCAACACGGCGGGCGATGCGCCAGCCTGCTCCAGCAGGTCGCGGCGGGCGACTTCCTGCGGATGTGGCGTGAGGCAGCGCGACAGGTCGACGTAGCGCATCAGCAAGTCGAGCTGCTTGGGGGCGCGGGCCAGCAGGTCGAACGTGCGGCGCAGGGCATCCTCCCCTTGTGCCGAGGCTGCCAGCCGCACGCAGGTCTCCGTTTTCGGGCGGAAACGTTGCGCCAGTTCCTCGCTCACCTCCACCGCCCCGGCTTCCATCAGCTTCTTCAGGGCAGGCAGGCAGTTGGACGTGCTGCCCTGTCGGTTCAGTTCATCCACCGAGTGCTCCTTGCCATCGGCCAGCAGGTCGAGCAGGCGTTGTTCGCGGGCGGTGAACGAGGCGGGGTCGCCTTCGAAGTCGGCATTGGCCCGCACGCGGGTCTCGCTCCCCGGCTTCATGCCCGCAGGCACGGCAGCCTGGTACACGTCGCCCGGCGCGGCCATGTAGTAGGAAGCCATCCATTGCCACAACTTCCATTGCAGCGGACGCAGGATGGGTGCATTGTCGAGCAAGGCCAGCACCTCCTTGGCTTCATGGCGTTCGGGCCGGGTGGCATGTACCCGGCAGATGAGGGCGGTGTACATCTTCCGCTTGCCAAACGGCACGACCACGCGCATACCCGGCTGCACCGTCCCCGCCCATTCGGCAGGCACGGCGTAGGTGAACACCCCGTCCAACGGCAAGGGCACGATGACATCCACGTATGTGCGAAGCGTATCCATAACCCCCAACCCCCTGAAGGAGGCTTGTTTTTCCTGTTTTGACCCCCGACCCCCTGAAGGGGGCTTGCATTCCTGTTCCGACCCCCAACCCCCTGAAGGAGACTTGTTTTACCTGTTCCGGCCCCCAACCCCCTAAAGGGGACTTGTTTTACCTGTTCCTGCTTCCGTCCGTAGGGCGTTGCCCTACGCTGAGAGCTGCAAGGCCGTTGGCCTTGGCGGTTCGGCGGACTATATTGTTTATTACTTTTTTTCTTACTTCTACTTTCTTACCTCTTGCTCCTTACCTCTTACCTCTTGCTCCTCGCCTCTCAATACAGCAGTACCCCCGCCGCCCCGGCCAGCACGATGAGCAGGATGGGATGCATCTTGAAGCGGAAGGTGAGGATGAAGGCCACACCGAACAACACGATGCTTTTCCAGTCCACGAAGTTCTCGCGGTTCACCAGCATGAGGGCGGCAGCGGCGATAAGCCCCACTACGGTGGGACGCAGGGCGGTGAGTGCGTATTCCATGTACCGGTTGCCTTTCACGGCCAGCATGAAGCGGCTCAGGGTAAGCATGATGATGAACGAAGGCAACGTGATGGACAGCGTGGCCACCACCGCGCCCCACACGTTGCCCGTGGCCACATAGCCCACGTAGGTCGCGCTGTTGATGCCGATGGGGCCGGGGGTCATCTGCGAGATGGCCACGATGTCGGTCAGCTCGCTCTGCGTGAGCCAGCCCCGGTCCACCACAATCTCGTGCTGGATGAGCGACAGGATGGCGTATCCGCCCCCGAAGGCGAACAGCCCGATTTTGAAAAACGAGAGGAAAAGCTGAAGGTAAATCATATTCAGTTACGAGTTACGAGTTACGAGCTACAAGTTACGAGCTACAGGTTACAAGGCCATTCCTCCCTGCCAAGGCCAACGGCCTTGTGGCCCTCAGCGTAGGGCATCGCCCTGCGGGCAAGGACGAGCTGGCTACAAGCTACCAGTGCCATTCCTCCCCGCCAAGGCCAACGGCCTTGTGGCCCTCAGCGTAGGGCAACGCCCTACGGACGCGGGCAGGACAGGGCAAGCCCCCTTCAGGGGGTTGGGGGTTTCGCATGTTT
>CALUML010000004.1 GCA_944321745.1 uncultured Bacteroidales bacterium | reverse complement strand
GCTTTGCCGACATCGAGAAGATTGCCCGCGACAGCGAGCGCAACTTGCTGCGCGACGTGTACCTCTTCGACGTGTACGAAGGCAAGAACCTGGAAGCCGGCAAGAAGTCGTATGCCGTGAGCTTCGTATTGCAGGATGCCAACAAGACCCTCACCGACAAGCAGATTGAAGCCATCATGAAGAAGATACAGACCAATCTGGAAACGAAACTTGGAGCGAAACTGAGGTAACCCCTTGCCCCTAAAGAGAAGATGGAAATAAAGGCGGAGAAGCAGGATGTTGCTTCTCCGCCTTTATTGTACGGTATAAACCTGCCATCGGTTTGGGTTTAATGAATGTATGCAATCTGTCAATAACATTACCCCTTTCGGGGGATGTGTCGATATGGGGAAGAATAAGGATAGATTGGACAGATAATCACGGATAGAAATACAACTGACAAACCGTGATGTTCAAGACGGAATATCCGTATAAATCCGCGTTTCCCGTGTGTTCTGCGTGCGGACCTGCATTCCGGGCTGGTTCGCATTCCCTCCTTCCCGATTTCATAGGGACAAGTGTCCGGGTCTTGGGGGAGGCTTCCTCCCTTACCGGGTGAAGCGTGCGATGCCGTGGCGCAGTTCATTGCCGAAATACAGGTAGCCGGGCGTTATCTGTGTGTGGAGTCCGTGGGCATGGAGCATGAAGGTGATTTCCTGTTCCGCGTTGTGCGTGTGGTAGACGCACACCGAGCCGCTCAGGCGGGGCGCGGTCTCCAGCAGGCGTTCCGCCCCGAGGAGTGCCCGTTGCTCGCTGCCCTCGATGTCCATTTTCAGGAACAGGTTGTCCGCGGGTTTGTCGGCGAAGAACGTGTCGAGGCGGATGCTGTCGTCCCCGTCCGTGTCGCCCACGTATTTGCGCACGATGGTCACCTTGTCGCGCCACGGGGCGAAGGTGGCTTCGAGGGCTTCCACCCACGCGGGGTCGCATTCGAAGACGTAGGCGTGGCGGATGCGTTCTATCACCTCCAGCGTGAAGATGGCTTCCGCCGCCCCAACGTCGAGCAGCACCTTGCCGTCCAGCTCGTCATACGAATCCACGTAGTGGTGTGCCGACCGCGGGCCCTGCTCCACGCACAGCCCCCGGTAGCTGAAGTTGACTTCCCCGTCCATCATACCGGCTTTGAAGTAGAGGCGTTGCCGTTGTGCATCACGTAGGGCAGTCCGTTCGCGGGGTCGTGCGATACCTGGCAAGGGGGCAGCCTGAAGTACTCCTTGCTGTGCGGGAAAGGGGAGAAGGACAGCCCGTGCAGTCCGATGTGGCGCAGCACCCGTTCCCGCTCCGTGCGAGGTGAGGCAAATGCGTAGCGGCGCAGGCAGCGCAGGCGGAATGCCAGGTCTTTGGCCTTGGCATTTGGGTCGCGCCACCAACTCAACCAGTGGTAAAGGACGTGGTTGTATATTTGCCAGCGGACGTTGGCGGGGACGTGTTTGCGGTAGAGTTCTGTCAGCATGAGGCTTGAGGTTGTGTTTGTTCCGTGCAAAGGTGGGTATTTCCGCGTAAACGGGGAATATTTTGGGCGTTGGGTCTTGGTGGGGCTGTCCGCCCTTGCTTTTTTTTATGGATATTTAACTGTCCGCAGTGCTGCCTCTCCCGTTTGGCATGATACTTGTAGGGCGTTCCCCTGCCCCCCCAACCCTTAAAAGCCTCCCCAACCCCTCCGAAGGAGGGGCTTTACCACTCGCTTGAAGAGATGCTTCAATTAGCTAAATGTATGATAATCAATCAACTAAAAGGGGTCTTGCCCTTTTGCCTAAAGGGGTCTTACCCTTTTGCCTAAAGGGGTCATACCCTTTTGCCTAAAGGGGTCGCACCCTTTTGCCTAAAGGGGTCGTACCCTTTTGCCCAAAGGGGTCGTACCCTTTTGCCTAAAGGGGTCGCACCCTTTTGCCTTAAAGGGGTCGCACCCTTTTGCCTAAAGGGGTCGTACCCTTTTGCCTAAAAGGGTAAATGGACTGTAAATGATGGGGAAAGATGGGAATGAGGAGGGAAATCCGGCGGAGATGCCAAAGGGAGGGGGATATGCTTCGCTCTTTGCTTTGCAAGAGCAAAGCTATATAAAAATAATGACATTTGCAAATAGGTGCGATAATATATGTTAATATTATTGGGTTGCAGTTCAAGGTTTGCCGTGGGCGCGATTGGATAGACAATGTACAGAATGAAAATATAAACCACGGAGACACAGAGGTGATGGAGGGTTTCTTCACAGATAATAGAGGCCACTTAGTGAGGGTGTATCAAAATAAGAACGAACACGGATTGACCGGATTTAACGGATTGTCACGGATGAGGATGCTGTTGATATCCAATGGCATCCTTGGCAAAATATCCGTGTAAACCTGTTTGAGCCGCATAATCTGTGTTCTAAATCCCATTTTGATACACCTTCTCCGTGTTCTCCTTGAGGCGAAGAGTGGGATAGACAGGGCGTGCCGTTCCGTGCCTCTGTGGTTTATTTTGTTTTTCATCCGTGATTATCCTCTCATTCCGTGTCTGTCCTTATTTTAGGCCTGGCCTTCCCCACAAGTTGGAAACCTGCCCGCACAAGTCGCCCGAATTTTTCTTACTTTTGCAGCCCGAAAAAAAACAGGGTTATCCAAGCAATGCAAAACCATCAAGCGGGACAGGCGGTGCCGGGCAAGGCGCGTTTGTCGGGCAGAGACAAGCTGGCACTCGTCGGGTTGGCGTGTGCGGCGTTCATATTCAATACTTCCGAATTCATCCCCATAGGTTTGTTGAGCGACATAGCGCGCGATTTCGGCGTGACCGAGGCTCGGGCGGGGTTGCTCATTTCCGTGTATGCGTGGGCGGTCATGCTGCTGTCGCTGCCACTTATGATGCTGGTGTCGCGCGTGGAGTTGAAGCGGCTCATGGTGGGGCTCACGCTGCTGTTTGCCGTGTTCCAATTGCTTTCCGCCGTCGCGCCGGGCTATTACGCCCTCATGCTGGCACGCATCGGGGTGGCGTGCACCCATGCCGTGTTTTGGTCCATCGTGTCGCCGCTGGCCGTGCGCCTGGTGCCCGACCGTTTCCGCCCGCTCGCGCTGAGCGTGATTGTGACGGGCAGCTCCGTGGCCATGGTGTTCGGGTTGCCGTTGGGGCGCGTCATCGGGTTGTACGTGGGATGGCGCACCACGTTCCAGTGCATCGGGGCGTTTGCGTTCCTGGTGTGCGTGTATCTGGCGTGCGTGCTGCCCCGGGTGCCGAGCCGGGGAGGCTTTTCGCCGCGCAAGTTGCCCGTGCTGCTGAAGAACCCGCTGCTGGTAGGCATTTACGCGCTGACGCTCGGGGTGGCGGGGGCTTATTTCACGGGCTACAGCTACATAGAGCCTTTCCTGAAGCAGGTGGCGGGCATGACAGACGAGGGGGTTACGTCCACGCTCATGCTCTTCGGCGGCATGGGGATTGCGGGTAGCGTGGCGTTTTCGCGGTGGTACGGGCAGCATGCGCGCGGGTTCATGACGCTGGTGTTGCTGGGCATGGCTGCCAGCCTGGCGTTGTTGCGCCCGGCGGCGGAGCTTGTGCCGGCGGTCGTGTCGCTGTGCGCCCTGTGGGGCATGGTGGCCACGGCGTTCAATGTGTCCTTGCAGAGCGAAATCATCGCGCATTCCCCGCAGGATGCCACGGCGGTGTCCATGTCAATCTTTTCCGGCATATTCAACTTGGGCATCGGGTGTGGCACGTGGGTAGGCGGTGCCGCTTGCACGCACCTCTCCATTGCGTCGGTGGGATACGTGGGCGGCGCGATTGCCTTGGCGGCGTTCGCCTTTTGGCGGTGGCGCGTGTCGCGCTTGCTGGCAGGGGCAAAGGGCGTGTGACACGGGTATTTGCGTGCACGGCGAGCATTTTTGTCCTGTTTTATTTGCGTTTTCGGTTGATTTACATTACTTTTGTGCCCGAATTGCACAGACGATAGGTATAACATATAATATTAAGAGAAAATATGATTAATGCACAAGACATTAAAATCGGGACGGCTATCCGCATGGATGGGAAGCTGTATTTCTGCATCGACTTCCTGCATGTGAAGCCGGGCAAAGGCAACACGTTCATGCGTACGAAGTTGAAAGATGTGGTGAACGGATATGTGCTCGAACGCCGCTTCAACATCGGTGAAAAGCTGGAAGACGTGCGGGTGGAACGCCGCCCCTATCAGTTCCTGTATCACGATGGAGAAAACTACCTGTTCATGAATCAGGAAACGTTCGACCAGGTGCCCATTGCCCATGATCAAATCAACGGGGTGGACTTCCTGCTCGAAGGCATGGTGGTGGACGTGGTGTCCGACGCCTCGACCGAAACCATCCTCTTTGCCGACGTGCCCGTGAAGGTGCAGATGAAGGTGACCTACACCGAACCGGGTCTGAAGGGCGACACGGCCACCAACACGTTGAAGCCCGCCACGGTAGAGTCGGGTGCCACGGTGCGCGTGCCCCTTTTCATCAACGAAGGCGAAACGATAGAAATTGACACCCGCGACGGTTCTTACGTGAGCCGCGTGAAGGCATAACTCAAGATTGGTTAGTAGAGGAAGCCCGGTAGGCTCGGTGACGAGTTGGCCGGGCTTTTTTAATTCGCGCTGTCCCGTCCCTGCGCCAACCAGAAACCCTCAAATACAGAAAAATTTCCGCAATCCTTTGGATTATCCCGCCGAATGCATTACTTTTGCGCTTGCGGGAAAAGGGTGCGTGCTTTCCGGACATGTGCCTGACCCGGCGCGGTTTTGTAAATCAATCATCAATCAATTCTTTAATACAAACTAAAACAAAAGCTAAATTCTATGTGGTTAATTGACTCTTCAGTGGGGAGAAAATTCGTCATGGGCATCACGGGGGGCTTCCTCGTGCTGTTCCTCCTGTTCCACAGCATCATGAATGTGGTGGTGGTATTTTCTCCGGAGGCCTACAACGCGGTTTGCGAGTTTTTGGGGGCTAATTGGTATGCCATCATCGGCACGTTGGTGCTGGCGGCGGGCGTGGTCATTCACTTTCTGTACGCGGCGTTGCTCACCGTGCAGAACCTGCGTGCCCGTGGACGCGACCGTTACGCGGTGACCACGCGGCAGGAAGGCGTGTCGTGGGCATCGAAAAACATGTTCGTGCTCGGCATCATCATCATCGGTTTCCTGGTGCTGCACCTCATCCAGTTCTGGAGCAAGATGCAGCTGGTGGAACTCACCGGCCACGGCGACCATGCCCTGGCGGCCGACGGCGCGTATTGGATACAGCATTACTTTGGCCAGCCCGTGTACTGCATCGTTTACATCGTGCTGCTGTGCGCCCTGTGGTTCCACCTCACGCACGGCGTGTGGAGCTGCCTGCACTCGCTGGGGCTGGACAACAAGACGTGGCTGCCCCGCATCAAGGCCATTGCCAACGTGGTGGCCACCATCGTGGTGCTGCTGTTCATGGCCGTGCCGGTGTATTATCTGATAGTAAATGTCTTCGGCATATAATCATTAACTCGTAAAAGCATTTGAAATTATGGCAAAGAAAGAACAAACCGCTGCCGTGGGCACCATTGACGCAAAGATTCCCGAAGGCCCGCTGGCCGAAAAGTGGACGAACTATAAGGCGCACCAGAAGCTGGTGAACCCCGCCAACAAACGCCGCCTCGACATCATCGTGGTGGGCACGGGGCTGGCCGGGGCTTCGGCTGCCGCATCGCTGGCCGAAATGGGCTTCAACGTGCTCAACTTCTGCATACAAGACTCTCCCCGCCGGGCACACTCCATCGCCGCCCAGGGGGGTATCAACGCCGCCAAGAACTATCCGAACGACGGCGACTCGGTATATCGACTGTTCTACGACACCATCAAGGGCGGCGACTACCGCGCCCGCGAGGCCAACGTGTACCGCCTGGCCGAGGTGTCCAACAATATCATTGACCAATGCGTGGCGCAGGGCGTGCCGTTTGCCCGCGACTACGGCGGGTTGCTCGACAACCGCTCCTTCGGCGGCGCACAGGTATCGCGCACCTTCTACGCCCGCGGCCAGACCGGGCAGCAACTCCTCCTCGGTGCCTACTCGGCTCTCAGCCGCCAGGTGGGACGCGGGCAGGTGAAGCTCTACACCCGCTATGAAATGCTCGACATCGTGGTTATCGAAGGACGCGCACGCGGCATCATCGCCCGCAACCTGGTGACGGGCCGCATCGAACGCTTCTTCGCCCACGCCGTGGTGGTGGGCTCGGGCGGTTACGGCAACACGTTTTTCCTCTCGACCAACGCCATGGCCTCCAACGGCTCGGCAGCCATGCAGATGTACCGCAAGGGGGCTTACTTCGCCAATCCCTGCTACGCGCAGATACACCCCACCTGCATCCCCGTGCACGGTGACTACCAGTCGAAGCTGACGTTGATGTCCGAATCGCTCCGCAACGACGGGCGCATCTGGGTGCCGAAAAAGAAGGAAGATGCCGAAGCCATCCGCGCCGGCAAGTTGAAACCGACCGATATTAAGGAAGAAGACCGCGACTACTACCTCGAACGCCGCTACCCGGCCTTCGGCAACCTGGTGCCGCGCGACGTGGCCTCGCGTGCCGCCAAGGAACGCTGCGACGCGGGCTATGGCGTGGGCAGCACGGGGCTGGCCGTGTACCTCGACTTCGCCGATGCCATCAACCGCCTGGGCGAGGACGTGGTGCGTGCCCGCTACGGCAACCTCTTCCAAATGTACGAAAAGATTGTGGACGACAACCCGTACAAGACCCCGATGATGATTTACCCCGCCATCCACTACACCATGGGCGGCATCTGGGTGGATTACGAGCTGCAAACGTCCGTGAAGGGCCTCTTCTGCATCGGCGAGGCCAACTTCTCCGACCACGGTGCCAACCGGCTCGGTGCCTCGGCCTTGATGCAAGGCTTGGCCGACGGTTACTTCGTGTTGCCGTACACCATCCAGAACTACCTGGCCGACCAAATCCAGGTGCCCCGCATGAGTGTGGACCTGCCCGAATTCATCGAAGCCGAAAAGGGCGTGACGGACAAGATCAAGCGCGTGATGGGCATCCAGGGCAAACGCTCGGTAGACTCCATCCACCGCGAACTCGGCCTGGTGATGTGGGATTTCGTCGGCATGGCCCGCAACAAGGCCGGGCTGGAAGAAGCCCTCGAAAAGATCAAGGCCATCCGCAAGGAATTCTGGACGAACGTCTACGTGCCCGGCACGGACATGGAGCTGAACGTGGAACTGGAAAAGGCGCTCCGCCTCTCCGACTTCATCGAAATCGCCGAACTCATGGCACGCGACGCCCTGCTGCGCGAGGAATCGTGCGGCGGCCACTTCCGCGAAGAACACCAGACGGAAGACGGCGAAGCCCTGCGCGACGATGAACACTTCGCCTACGTGTCCTGCTGGAAGTACACCGGCGAAGGCAACGAACCCGAACTGCTCAAAGAGCCGTTGAACTATGAATTCGTACAACGTCAACAAAGAAACTACAAAGCGTAAACTAACATGGACAAAACGATAAACGTGACGCTCAAAGTCTGGCGTCAGGCGGGGCCGAAGGCCAAGGGGCACTTCGAAACCTACAAGCTGGATAATATATCCACCGATGCTTCCTTCCTGGAAATGATGGATATATTGAACGAAAAGCTCATCAACGAGCGCAAAGAACCGGTGGCGTTCGACCACGACTGCCGCGAAGGCATCTGCGGCATGTGCAGCCTGTACATCAACGGGCATCCCCACGGGCCCGACTCCGAAATCACCACTTGCCAGCTCCACATGCGCAAGTTCAAGGATGGCGAAACCATCACCATCGAGCCGTGGCGCTCGGCGGGCTTCCCCGTCATCAAGGACCTGATGGTGGACCGCTCGGCCTACGACAAAATCATGCAGGCCGGAGGCTTCATCTCCGTCACCACCGGCGGCGTGCCCGACGGCAACGCCATACCCATCCCCAAGGACAAGGCCGACGAGGCCATGGACGCCGCCGCCTGCATCGGCTGCGGGGCCTGCGCCGCCGCCTGCAAGAACGGCTCGGCCATGCTCTTCGTCTCCGCCAAGGTGAGCCAGCTGGCCCTGCTGCCGCAAGGCCGCGTGGAAGCAAAACGCCGCGTGAAGGCCATGCTTTCGAAGATGGACGAGCTCGGCTTCGGCAACTGCACCAACACGGGTGCCTGCGCCGCCGAATGCCCGAAGGCCATCTCCATCACGCACATCGCCCGCCTGAACCGCGAGTTCATCAAGGCGAAACTGTCCGACTAATCGCGGCAGCGCATCCCCGCAGACAAGGGGCGGCCTCAATCCCGAGGCCGCCTCTTGTTGTGTTTGCGCGGTGCGTGACACGGGGAGGGGATGTGCCGCAGGCCGCCGCCTCCCGCCCGCCGGTGTCATCCCCATTATCCCCATTAGGTCAGACGGACCGGCATCCGCATATCACTTGGAGTGTCATCTGCATATCACTTAAAGTATCAACGTTATGAGACACGAAGTATCAACGTTATGAGACATGAAGTATCAACGTTATGATACTTGTAGTATCATAAGCAAAGTACATGGAGTATCATAGGCAAAGCAGCGGGAGTGTCATCGGCATATCACACGGGGGGACTTGCCGGGAGCGGTGCGGGCGGTGTGCGGAGGGGGAGAGGGATGCTGCCGGGCGCGGGGCGGGTCACTTGAAGTCCACGATGATGCGGAAGTTGAACTGCCGCCCGGTGAGGTAGTTGGGCACGGCCCATTGCTGGCCGTACACGTCGTTCACCCAGTACATGGAGTTCTCGTTCTTGTAGTCCAGCAGGTTGAGCACTTCGAGGCTGAGCCAGATGCTGTCGAAGTGCTTGAAGAAGGGGCGGCTCATGAACTTGTCCTTGCCGCTGATGAAGCCCCGCGAGGCGCCGAGGTCGATGCGGTTGTACGGGCGCAGGCGGCTCATGGCGCGGTATTCCACGCTGCCGGGCACGCCGAAGGGCAGCCCGTCGCTGAAGATGAAGCGCAGCTGCATCTTGTACTTGGGGTTCGTGGGCCAGTAGTCCTGGAACAGCAGGGAGAAGGAGTAGCGCATCTCGTTGGGGCGGGGCACCCAGCCGTGCGCCACCTGCTCGGTGCCGGTGAGGTTGCCCTGGTCGTCGTAGGTGTGGCGGGTGTAGGTGCTGCCGTCCACGATTTTCTCGCGCGAGCGCATGAGCGACAGGTTGACCCACGAGTCGGTGCCGGGCACCAGCTCGCCGAAGAGCTTGAAGTCCACCCCGGCGGTGTAGGCTACGGCGTCGTTGCGGCCCGAGTAGCGCACCTGCACGTTGTCCATCGTGTAGGTGGTCACGCGGTCGGCCAGCTTGAGGTAGGCTTCGGTGGTGAACTTGAAGGGCCTTCCCCAGGCGCGGAAGTAGTGGTCGGCCCCCAGCACGAATTGCAGCGAGCGTTGCGCCCGGATGTCGCGGTTGAGGTGCACGGACACGTTGCCTTGCGCGTCGGTCACCGTGTCGCGCAGTTCCTTGTAGAACGGGGCCTGGTAGTACACGCCGGTGGCGAAGCGGAAGCTGAAGTCGCGCTCCCAGTGCGGCACGAAGGCCACCGAGAGGCGGGGGCTCACGAGCAGCTCGCGGTTGAAGCTCCAGTAGTTGGCGCGCACGCCGCCGGTGAAGGTGAAGCGGCCCGCGTTGGCGTCGAGCTTGTACGTGTCTTGCAGGAAGGCCTGGCCGCGCCAGGAGAGCATGTCCACGTCCGACTTCAGGTTTTCGTACAGTTCCATGCGGTCGGGTCGGTGGGGCAGGGAGTAGTTGGCCGAGTCGCGCCATTCCCATTCGCTGATGCGGTCGTCGATGCGTTCCATCTGCCCGCTGATGCCCCATTTCAGGTTGTGCCCGTCCACGCTGTACTGGCCTTGGTGGCCGATGTTGGCCACGGTGGCTTGCAGGCGGTTGCGGGCGTGCTCGTGGTAGTTGCCCACGCCCAGCGTCTCGCCCTCCTGTTCCTCCTCGGTGGCTCCCATGTGCACTTCGCCCAGGCGGTATAAGCCCGATATGTGGTAGGTCTCGCGCGCGCGGGTGTGGAAGGCCGAGGCCACCAGGCTCAGCCGCAGGTCGGCCTGCGGGCGGTAGTTGAGGGTCAGTGCCCCGAAGGCCGTGCGGAAGAGGTCCTGCTCCTGCCCGTTGAAGTAGATGGTGAGCTCGCGGGCCATGTTGTACGTGCCGAAGCGCGTGGTGCGTTCGCGGGGTACGAACTCGTAGGAGTTCTGCGAGAAGTTGCCCAGGAAGGTGAGCTCCCACTCCGGGTTGAAGCGGTAGGTCATGTACGTCTGGTAGTCGAGGAAGTTGGGGCGGTACTCGGCATCGGTGTCGAGCGTGCCGAGCAGGTAGGCGGCGGTCTTGTAGCGGATGCCGTGCATCTGGGTGAACTTCTTGCCCGCCGTGCCCACGTAGGCCGACGCGCCGAGCAGGCTGAGCGACACGGTGGACTCGAACCGCTCGGGCCGCTTGTAGGTGATGTCGAGCACGGACGACATCTTGTCGCCGTATTCCGCGTCGAACCCGCCCGACGAGAAGGCCACCTGCTCCACCATGTCGGGGTTGATGACGCTCAGCCCCTCCTGCTGCCCGGTGCGGATGAGCAGCGGGCGGTACACCTCGATGCCGTTGATATAGACGATGTTCTCGTCGAAGCTGCCGCCCCGCACGTTGTATTGCGAACTGAGCTCGTTGTTCGAGCTGACCCCGGTGAAGGTGAGCAGCAGCGACTCGATGCCGCCCGTGGCGTTGGGCATGAGGCGGTATTTCGAGGGGTCGAGCACCTCCTTGGTGGAGGTCTGGATGCGTTGTGCCACCACGTCGATGCCTTCTATCTCGGTGGATGCGGAGGGCAGTTCCACGGTGAGGTGCAGCACCCGTCCGGTGGGTCGCAGGGTGTGCCGCAGCGTCTCGTACCCCAGCATGGAGAAGACGATGACGGCCGAGTCGCGTACCTCGGCCTCAATCTCGTAGTAGCCGTTGCGGTTGGTGCTGGTGCCGGTGGTGGTGCCCTCCAGGTACACGTTGGCGTATTCGATGCCCCGGTTGTTGGTGTCGATGACGTAGCCGTACACGCGCACTTTCTCCTGGGCGAACGTGGACGGTATGGCCAGGAGGAGGAACAGCAGGAGGAGGTGTCTTGGTTTCATGCAGATGATGCGCGTGCGGAGGTTCTACTTAATGATTAATGATTAGTGATTAGTGATTAACGGTTAGTGATTAACGGTTAACACCTCACCCCTGACCCCTCTCCCCGGGGAGAGGGGAACCGAGAAATGTCTTAAAGCCGAGGCTTTTGTTTGCAAGACTGACTTTATCCCCCTCTCCCCAGGGAGGCTGTGTGAAAACCACGAAACAAACCCGCCGTCATTTCGACCGTAGGGAGAAATCCCCTTCTACAACGCTTCTAAAGCCACTGTGAGATTTCTCGCTGCGCTCGAAATGACGAGGACGGCATGAAAATGGTACTTTTTACACAGCCTCCAGGGAGAGGGGTCAGGGGTGAGGTGTTCATTGTTAATTATTCATTGTTCATTGTTCATTGTTCATTGTCAGTCGTTGTTCTTCAGAATCACGTCGTGCGCGCCGCCTTCGACGATGCTGGTGGACGACACGAGGGTGATTTTGGCCGTGCGTTGCAGTTCGGGTATGGTGGTCGCGCCGCAGCTGCACATGGTGGCCTTGATTTTGCCGAGCGTCACGTCCAGGTTGTCCTTCATCTTCCCGGCGTAGGGCACGTAGCTGTCCACCCCTTCCTCGAACTTGAGCGACTCGCTGCCGCCCAGGTCGTAGCGTTGCCAGTTGTGGGCGCGGTTGGAACCTTCGCCCCAATATTCTTTCACATACGTGTTCTTGATGCACAGCTTCTTGGTGGGCGATTCGTCGAAGCGGGCGAAGTAGCGTCCCATCATCAGGAAGTCGGCTCCCATGGCCAGTGCGAGCACCATGTGGTAGTCGTGCACCAGGCCGCCGTCGCTGCAAATGGGGATGTACGTGCCGGTGCGGCGGGCGTATTCGTCGCGTGCCCGTGCCACGTCCTGCACGGCGGTGGCCTGCCCGCGCCCGATGCCTTTCTGCTCGCGGGTGATGCAGATGGAGCCCCCGCCGATGCCCACCTTCACGAAGTCGGCCCCCGCCTCGGCCAGGTAGAGGAAGCCCTCGCTGTCCACCACGTTGCCGCCGCCCACGGGCACGCGGTCGCCGTAGGTGTCCTTCACCCAGCGCAGCGTGTCGCGCTGCCATTCGGAGTAGCCGTCGGACGAGTCGATGCACAGCACGTCCACGCCTGCATCCACCAGGGCGGGCACGCGTTCGCGGTAGTCGCGCGTGTTGATGCCCGCGCCCACCAGCAGCTTCTTGTCGGCGCACGACAGCTCGAGGGGGTTCTCCTTGTGGCTGTCGTAGTCCTTGCGGAACACGAAGTAGGCCAGCCGCCCTTCCGCGTCCACGATGGGCAGGGTGTTGAGTTTGTGTTCCCAGATGATTTGGTTGGCTTCGCTCAGCGTGATGCCCGCCGGGCCGGTGATGAGGCGGTCGAGCGGGGTCATGAATTCTTTTACCTTCTTGTCCATCGGGTCGCGCGACAGGCGGTAGTCGCGGCTGGTGACCATGCCGAGCAGCCGCCCGTTGGGGCTGCCGTCGTGGGTGATGCCGATGGTGGAGTGGCCCGTGCGGGCGATGAGTTGCAGCACGTCGGCCAGCGTGTGGTCGGGCGTGAGGTTGGAGTCGCTGGTGACGAAGCCGGCCTTGAACTTCTTCACCCGGCGCACCATGTCGGCCTGCGAGGCGATGGGTTGCGAGCCGAAGATGAACGACAGGCCGCCGTTGCGCGCCAGCTCGATGGCCAGTTCGGGGCCTGACACCGACTGCATGATGGCCGACACGAACGGGATGTTCAGCTCGATGGCGGCCTGTGCGCCTACGGGATGTTTGACTAAGGGGGTGCGCAGCGACACGTTGGCGGGGATGCACTGCTTGGTGGTGAGCCCGGGGATGAGCAGGTATTCACCGAATGTGCGGGAAACTTCTTCTACGTAGATAGCCATAAATACCTATTGTTTTATGGCTTGCAAAGGTACGGAAAAAAGGTGGAAATGCCACAACGGGCGGGATATTCCGTGCGCGGGGTCGGTGATTTCCGTACGTGCGGAGCTGAATTTCCGTACGTGCGCAATAAAAATTCCGCACGCACGCGGCCGAAGCTGCGTAGGTGCGGAATGTGAAGAGGGTGGCGATGCCTGTTATTCGTCCTTCCCTTTGCCCGCTTTGCCGCTTGGGGGCAGGGGGTTGGCCTTGAGGGCCTGCTCCTGGACGCGCTTGTGGAAGATGTCGTGCGCCAGGTAGAGGGCTTGGCGGAACGATTGCTCGGAGGCGGCGTTTTTGCCCGCCAGGTCGTAGGCCGTGCCGTGTGCGGGCGAGGTGCGCACCACGCTGAGCCCCATGGTGACGTTCACGCCGCTGTCCATGGCAATCGCCTTGAACGGGATGAACCCCTGGTCGTGGTACATGGCCAGGGTGGCATCGAAGCTTTTGTACTTGTCCGACCCGAAGAAGCCGTCGGCGGGGTAGGGGCCGCTGCACACGATGCCCTGCTCCACGGCGCGCTTGATGGCGGGGATGATGGTGTCCTGTTCCTCCGTGCCGATGACGCCTTCGTCGCCCGCGTGGGGGTTCAGCCCCAGCACGGCGATGCGGGGGCGGCAGATGCCGAAGTCTTGCCGCAGGGCCGCGTCGAGCACCGTGAGCTTGTTCACTATCAGTTCTTCGGTGAGGGTGGCGGCCACGTCTTTCACGGGGATGTGCCCGGTGGCCACCGCCACGCGCAGCATGTCGCTGGTGAGCATCATCACGGCATCCTGCCCGGTGCCGAACTTGGTTTGCAGGTATTCGGTGTGGCCGGGGAAGTGGAATTCGCCCGACTGGATGTTCTTCTTGTTGATGGGGGCGGTGACCAGTGCGTGCAATGCCCCGCTTTGCAGGTCGTCGCAGGCCCGTTCGAGCGCGGCGAAGGCCGCCCGCCCGGCTTCTTCGGTGGAGTGGCCGAAGTCCACTTTCAACTCGTCGTCGCAGCAGTTTATCAGGTTGATGCGTTTCGGGTTGGCCTCGGCCACCGAGTTGATGACGTTCAGGTTCATGTTCTGTATTTCCAGCTGCTTGCGGTAGAAGGCCGCTATCTTGGACGAGCCGTAGATGACGGGCGTGCACAGGTCGAACACGTGGCTGTCGGCCAGCGTCTTGAGTATGACTTCGTAGCCGATGCCGTTGATATCGCCGTGGGTGATGCCGATGATTATTTTTTCTTCCATAATAAGAATAGCAATGATGTGTAAAGACTATGTAGCGTGAATGAACTGCAATGGGAGTCCGTTATGCGGACCGGGGTTGTTGGAAAATCCTTTGTGTCCTTGCGCCTTGGGGTGTTCCTATTCCCCTTCGCCGGTCACGGTCACTTCGCCGATGACGTTCACGTCCTGCGGCAGGCGCATGGAGTGTGCCACGGCTTCGAGGGCGCGGATGGCGTTGCGCTTGTTGGTGGCGGGGGCGAACACGAAGCCTTCGATGGTGACCACGCGTTGGTTCACCTCGTCCAGCCGGGTGAGGCTGTAGTACGGGCCGCCCATGGAGCCGCCGCCTATCATCTTCCACAGGCCGCGTATCTCGGCGGCGTATTCGCCGTTCACCGTGATTTCCTGCATTTCGGGCCGTGCGTATTTCCACTCGGTGCCCATGTACGAGCCTTCCACTTCGCCGGGGATGTTGGCGCGCATCACCGAGTCGCGCTTGGCGGTGAGGTATTCGTAGGTGAAGGTGTTGGGGTCGGTGTAGGGGTAGGTGTATATCACCAGGTCCTGCCGGATGTAGCCGCTGTTGTTGGTTATCCAGTAGAAGTTGTCGCGCACGGTGGAGAGCTTCAGGTCGATGGGGATGTCCACCTGGATGCCGAAGTGTTCTTCCACTTCCTTGACGGCTTTCTCGTTACGGTCCTGCTTGTTGAACATCATGGCGCGTTCGCGTTCCGCCACGATGAAACGCTCTGCCACGTCGTCGCCGTGCGTGGTGATGGCGTCGTACAAGGCCGAGTCGCTGGGCGCGGTGATGCGCACGAAGCATTGCGGGTACGAGTAGTAGTTTTCGGCGTAGGCTATCTTGGCCTGCGTGTAGCGGTCGGCGGCCACGTCCACGTACAGCACGTTGCGCGAGGGCTTCAGCAGATCGCTGAAGTCGGCCTGCTTCACGTGGGTTATCTTGAACAGCGGCTCGGATTGCGGCAGTCCCGGCGTGTCCTGGTCGAACAGGTTGAACACTGCCTGCCCCGCCGGTGCGTGCCACAGGTCGTCGTCCATCACGATGAGCAGTTCGAAGCGTGCCCCGGTGGCCGAGGGCTTCACGTTGCCCGAATTTTTACAGGAGAAGAAGAATGCCGGGAGCAGCAAGGCTGCCGCACCGGCCAGCAGTTTTGATTTCATATCATTATAGGGTTTAAAGGGAAAAGTATAAAGGGGAAAGGCATTTACGCTTAGCACTCGTACCTTTCACCTTTTTGCTTTTCATTTTCTATTTTCTATTTTCTACTTTCTACTTTTACCTTTCTACTTTTTCACCGTTCTACTTACCTCTTACCTCTCATTCCTTACCTCTGAAAAAACCTCAGCACCGCCTCCATGAGTTTATTACGTTCGTTTTCCTCTTTTATTGTTTCAAAGGGGAAGCCGAGCGTGCATATTTTGTACGTCCCGGCATCGGCGGCTACTGCGGCGCTCAGGTTGTTGTCGGCATAGCGGCACACGGTGTAGCCCCGCGCGTCTGCCGGCTCGATGGCATCGGGGCATTCCACGTAGTACGAGCAGGGATTGGGCTGGTCGTACAAATGGAAACGGCTGGGCTGGAAGTCCGGCACGGGCGACTGCACCACCCGCACCGCTCCGCTCCGGCTGCCCTGGGCGTTGCGCAGACGGCACCGTAGCACCTCGTTGACAAAGCGGCGGTCGCGCCCCGTGGTGTCCGGGCTGTGGTACAGGTCCGATGCCACGTAGGTGCCGCTCACCAGGAGGTGTCCGCCGCCTTGGCAGAAGGCGGCGATTTGCTCCTGCAAAGCTAATGGCAAGGTTTAATATACAGATGCGGCGCCGCGGCAGCCCCTGAAAGTTTCCCGCTGGTTTCCCAATATGAGGTCCACGATGGGGTAGTCGGCCAGGTGCACGAGGCTGTCGAGCACCGCCCGCTTGCTGGCCGACACGAAGGAATATCCCGCCCGGCGGATGGCCTGCCCGTGCAGGACGGGGTAGTCGAACGTGTTGCCTGCCACGGGGGTGGCTTCGTGGTTGCCGTGGCTCGCCCCGAAGCCGGGCGCGTCGTCATCTGCCCACGGCACGTCGCGGCGGAATTCGTACTGCTCGCCCGTGAACGAGAGGTCGGCCACGTAGGGCATGCCGGCATCCTGCCCGTTGACGAAGCCCGCATAGGTGCTGTCCGCCGCGAAGCTGGCGGGCGCACCCAGCCGGTCGAATCCGTTGACGATGAGCACGGTGCCTTTGTCTTGCGACGTGCGGCAGGCCGACAGCGTTTCCGAGGGGAAGCTCTCGCCGCCCTCGTTCACGGCCGTCACCCGGAAGTTGTACACCCGGTCGGGTTCCAGCTGGAAGCGGCAGCGGTTGTCTTGCAGCAGGTAGCCGTTGTCCCACCCCGTGCTGTCCATTTGCATATATATAATGTATTGCTTGGCCACGGCGGATGGTTCGAGCGGGTCGTCCACGGGTTGCCACGTCAGTTCTATCTCGTAGGGGGCGGTGAAGCGTATGTGGAATGCCTCCACCGGCAGCGGCTGTACCACCCGCTTCTGGCCGTCCACCGATTCGAAATATTTGAGCAGCCCCTTGTAGACGGCGCGGCAGGCGGTGAAGCGGAAGCGGGGGTCCAGCCCGTAGCGCATGTCGGCGAAGTTCTGGTGCGAGAGCAGCTCCAGCAGCATGCTGGGTACTTCGGGCACGCGCGATTCGCTGTACGACTTGTCCCACAGCCCCCGGCGTGTCCATTCGGGGGCGTGGGTCAGGCGCAGGTCGTGGACGATTTGCGTCTGCACCAGGTCGGCCAGGTCGCGTGAAGCCCGGCGCGAGGTGCCGTTCTTGTACACGTATTCCCGGTCGGTGTTGAAGGTGGAGCAGATGGCCAGCGTGCCGATGATGGAGTCGCCGGGGGTGGTGCCCGCGTCGGTGTGGAAGCCGATGGCCGCGTCGAGCGGGATGTGCAGCCCCCCGTCGCGGGGCGACACGTCCGACCCGCCGCTGAGGTAGTTCACCCAGAAGCCGCGCGACTGGAAGTCGTCCGAATAATCGTCCTGTCCCTCGGTGCGGCTGTACACGCTGTCCGGCACGCCCGCCCATTGCAGCCAGTAGCGCGCCCCCTCGGCATAGCGCGGGTAGCCGCTCACCTCCGGCACGTAGAAGGGCGAGGGGCGGAAGGCTACCGTGTCGCGGGCGGTGCGCCCCATGATGCGGAGTTCGCCCCGCCGGGCAAACAGCCCTGTGCGCCGCACGATGCTGTCCGCCACGAAACGTGCCGCCCCGGTGGGGTAGAGCGAATCGAGCCGGGCGAAGCAGGTGGGGGGAAACGCCGCCACGCTGTCCGGCAACACGCCTTGGGTGTCGATGACGGTAAACGCCGTGTCGCGCCACAAGGTGAGCGTGTCCGCCACGAGGGGCGAGCGGGCCATGTTGCCCATGCCGCCGCCGAACTTCACGGCATCGGCGGTGACCACGCGGTTCTTCTCCGGGTCATAGTTGCTCAGCACCACCCGGTTGCCTCGCTGCGGCAGTCCCGCTTCGAAGTCGAACGTGCCCAGGTAAATCCACGTGCCGCCTCCCATGCGTTGGTTCACCGTGAAGTGCGTCGCCCCGCCCCGGTGGTACACGGTGTAGCGTGCGGCCTCGGTGCTCGCGGGCAACGAGTGGTAGGACACGTACACGGCATACCGTCCAGCCTCGGGCAGGCAGGCTTGCCAGGTAGCGGTGGTGGCCTGCGCTTCATCGCGCGTGGTGGGGCATTGGCGGTACGTGCCCAGGCGGAACGGGTTTTCACCATATAGATAATGGTCTTTCGTGTGGGCAAAGCCCTCCTCGTTGCCGCTGCTCCACACCAGGGCGGCGGGGTGTTCTTCGTATCGTCCGGAGGCCAGCCCGCCGTCGTTGTCCACGATGACCTCGTGCCGCTGCGTGTCGCGCTCGCGGGGCAGCAGCACGTTGGCTCCCGCGCGTTCGAGCATCGGGGTGAGCAATGGCAGCACGTAGGAGGGGGTGTAGAGGTCTTCCACCGTCTGCAACAGGCGCGCCCGCTGCCATTCCCAGCGGGCCAGGCGTTGGTCGTAGTGCCAGCCGTGGCTGGGCCACAGGGCGATGTGTTTGCCTTGCAGGCCCCGCGTGGGGCGGTTGGGGGTGGAAGTGTTCGTCACGAGCGGTGCGGAGGCTTCCTCGTGCAGGAATTGGCGTGTCTTGTCCGGCTTGCCCTTGCGGTAGTAGTTGGGCACCAGCTGGTCGATGTTGTCGCGGTCCACCCGGCAGGTCAGCTTGTAATGGCGGTAGGCGGGGGACAGTTGTGCGCGGATGGCGGCATACAGTTCGTCAACCGTTTCCGGGCGGAAGGGCAGGTAGCCCAGGTTGCTGCTCACGGTGACGGTGGCCGACTTTGCCCGGTGGTTGAAATACAGGCCTCGCACGGTCACGTTCCCTGCCCATATGTCGCGGTTGGCTATGGCGTTCAGCGTGTCGGCTATCTGTTGCTTCAGGTCGGCCTGTGCGAAGGCACGGGCAACCGGTGCGAGCAGGAGCAGCAGTGGGAAGAGGAACTTGTACATTATGTTATATAGGGATGAACGATTAGTGATTAGTATCATGTTTGGCGTGCAGTCAGCCCAATTCATTTTCTATTTCTTCAATCGTGGGCAGACTGCCTCGGAAGTCCTTGGGTAAAGCTTGGCCTAATTCATAATCGGATATGCCGATAGGTTTCTGTATGTCGCGCAAGGCATATTCTGCCTTGATGCGGTCTTTTGTTTTGCAAAGCAATAATCCTATGGTCGGGTTGTCTCCTTCGCGGCACAGCAGGTCATCGACCGCGGAGCAGTAAAAGTTGAGTTTGCCGATGTGTTCAGGCCTGAATTCCGTATCTTTCAATTCAATTACCATGTATCGGTGCAGGAATGTGTTGTACATCAGCATGTCTATATAATAATCATCTCCTGACACTTCGAGGTGATATTGCCGTCCCATGAAAGCGAAGCCAGCTCCCATCTCAATCAGGAACTTCTCCATGTGTTTTACCAGGCCAATTTCCACATCGCGTTCATTGTATTGGTCGGTAAAAGTGAGCATGTCAAAAATATAGGGATCTTTGAGCATGGATTGCACCTCGTTTGCCTCGGGTGTGGGCAATGTGCTCGTGAAGTTGTTGGCCAATGCCCCATGCTTGCCATAGTCGTCGAGCTTGATGGCTTCTTGCAGATAACGTATGGTCCAATGGTTGGTAATACATTGTATCATGTACCAGTATCGGGCGCGGATGTCCTTGACCTGTTGCATGAGTATAAGGTTGTGCGTCCAGTCCAAGTGCTTGATTGGAAGGGTGAAGTTGTACGATTCCAATTGCGCAATCACTGATTGCGTAATCGGTTTTATCATCGTAAGCTCTTGGTTGTATTCGCAGAAAAACTGCATCATGCACTGCATGTTCCGCACGGAAAAACCTTTTACTTCCGGATATTCGTTTTTCAAGTCCGCAGCCAAGCGGAGCAAGGTCTTCTTGCCCCATCCATCGATGTTTTGACTTTGCTGCAACAGGCCTCCTATGTCCCAATACATTCGCAGCATTTCCTCGTTGGCTGCATAAATGGCTCGTTGTTGGGCAAGGAGTACCCTTTGCCTGATTTTGCGCAGCAAAGCAGCATAGTTGCGGAAACTGTTTGACAATGTGTCTTTGGGGGCTTGCATCTCGTGTGTGTTTAAAAGAATTTTGGACGAAAACCGTTAATCTATGCCGGGCTTTAGCCCTTTTTAGGGGATTTTGGGATTTCTGTCTTCCCGGCCAGCATCCCGCAGGCGGCGTAGATGTCCTCGCCCCGCGAGCGGCGGATGGTGCAGGTGATGCCGTTGTCGCTCAGGTAGTCGCGGAAGGCCACCATGCGCCGCTCGTCGGTGGGCCGCAGGTTCACGCCCGGGATGGCGTGGAAGCGGATGAGGTTGACCCGGCATTCCAGCCCCCGCAGCAGGCGCACCGTCTCGATGGCGTGGCGCGGCGTGTCGTTGTATCCTTCGAACAGGATGTACTCGAACGACACGCGCCGCTGGTGGCTGAAGTCGTAGCGGCGCACCAGGCTCAGCACCTCGGCCAGCGGGTAGGCCCGCTCCACCGGCATCAGTTCCAGCCGTTCCTGGTGGAAGGGGCTGTGCATGCTCATGGCCAGGTGGCAGGCCGACTGCTCCAGGAACGTGCGCAACCCCGGCAGCAGCCCGATGGTCGACACGGTGATGCGCCTCGGGCTCCAGGCATACCCGTAGTCGGCGGTCAGCACGTCCAACGCCCGCATCACTTCGGGTAGGTTGTCCATCGGCTCGCCCATGCCCATGAATACCAGGTTGGTGAGCAATTCCGCCTCGGGCACGGACATGATTTGGTTCAGGATGTCGGCGGCGGACAGCTGTCCGTGGAAGCCCTCCCTGCCCGTGTGGCAGAAGGCGCAGTGCATCTTGCAGCCCGCCTGCGACGACACGCACAGCGTGTGGCGGTCGCCGTCCGGGATGTACACCGTTTCCACGGCGTGCCCCGCGGCGGTGCGGAAGAGGTATTTCCGCGTGCCGTCCACCGAGGTTTGCACCATCGCCGGGTCGTACCGTCCCACCTGGCAGTTGTGCTTGAGCAATTCCCTGTTTTTCAGGGATAGGTTGCTCATCTCGTCAATTTCCGTCGCCCGCTTCCTGTACAGCCAGTCGGCCACTTGCCGCGCCGTGAAGGCGGGCATCCCCAGCCCGTCCGTTATCGTTCTTATCTCGTCCGGTCTCAGCCCGATGAGGGTTTTCTTTTCTTCCATTATATATCATGATGTCTTTGTTGCAAAGTTAGGAAAAAAATCCCTTTTCCTCATCCAAACCTCCGAAGATGCTGGCGCGAATTTCCCCGGATGCTGCTGTATTCTTCCTGTTCCCCGCATCTATTCTTAAAACTACGGCGCGGTTTTTACAAACTACGCCGTAGTTTTTACAAACCGCGCCGTAGTTTCTACAAACTGCGCCGTAGTTTGTGGAATATGTCGGCATCCGGGGAAGTATGGGCGGGCATCGGTGGAAGTATGGATGCCCGTGCGGGGAAGTATGCGTGCCGAAGGGCGGGTTGCCCCTTGCCGGGCGGCCGCACCGGGACGTGAAACAAATTTTACGTTTTATTAGGGAATGGGGATGGAAATCTTTCCGTATATTTGCAATCGTTTAAAAGCTGTGCATGTTACAAAAAGGCAGGCACGGCGAGATGTCTTATACAAACCAACTAAATTCAAAGGAAATGAAGAAGAAATGGATCTGCACCGTGTGCGGTTACGTGCACGAAGGGGACGAAGCTCCCGAATTCTGCCCGCAATGCAAACAGCCGAAGAGCAAGTTCAAAGAATTGGTGGAAACGGGCGACGCGCTCGTGTTCGCCGATGAACACGTGCTGGGCGTGGCCAAAGGTTCCGACGAAGAAATGATTAAGGACCTCAACGCGCACTTCATGGGCGAATGCACCGAGGTGGGCATGTACCTGGCCATGAGCCGCCAGGCCGACCGCGAAGGTTATCCGGAAATAGCCGAAGCCTTCAAGCGTTACGCTTGGGAAGAAGCCGAACATGCCGCCAAGTTCGCCGAACTGTTGGGCGACGTGGTTTGGGACACGAAGACCAACCTCGAAAAACGCAAAGACGCCGAATGCGGTGCCTGCGAAGACAAGAAACGTATCGCCACGCGTGCCAAACAACTGAACTTGGACGCTATCCACGACACCGTCCATGAAATGTGCAAGGACGAAGCCCGCCACGGCAAAGGCTTCGAAGGCCTGTACAACCGTTATTTCAAGAAATAACCGATTGCGGTTTGTGTAAAAAAAAGAGGGATGCCCCGTGCGGGGTGTCCCTTTTTTGTGTTTTTTTGTATCCGCTTGCAACCGTTTGCCCCCTTCATTGCGTCTAATGCAATGAAAAGGGACGGCAAAGGCCGGCGTGCCGTCCGCAGTAAAGCAGTTATGTATCATTATTAAAAGAAAGGAAAATCAGTATGAAACGAATGAAATGTATGTTGGTAGGGGCGGCCTTGTGCGCCATGAGTTTGTGTGGCGGGCTGTATGCCCAGCAGCAAGAAGGAGCTGTGGACGCAAGCGATGTGGCTATCGGACAAAAGGAAGAAGTGAAAATCACAAGGGGAGAACGGGTGGAGGTGGTCAGTCTTGGTGATGAAATTCTTGGAACGTACTCGATTGATCCTTCAGACAAAACGGGGATGGTCGCTCTTGTTGGTGTATTTGTCGTGTCTTTGCTTATCGCATATTTTGCTTTACTTTTTCCTTATTTGAAACGCAAGAAACAGATGGAAGTGGCCGAGGCCGCCATCCTGCACGGGCAACAATTGCCCCCGGAGTTTTTCGATGAAGGCAAGCCGCAACGCTCGTTCCTGCAACGGGGTGTCACGCAGATAGCGGTGGGCGTGGCGTTGACGGTGGCCGTGGGCGTGGTCGTGGATTGGGACATTGCCTTGTTCGGCTTGGTGGTGGTGGCTCTTGGCGTGGGCAACGTGCTGGCGCACTTTCTGGGGGCAAAGGAGCAAAAGACGGACGGGCAATGAACTCGTTGAACGACACGGTGCTGGTGGGGCGGGCCGCGCTGGGCGACCGCCGGGCGTTTGATGCGCTGGTGTCGCGTCACGCCCTTCCCCTGCGGCGTTACCTGCTGCGGCTCACCGGCGACCCGCCCCTGGCCGATGACCTGGCGCAGGAGACCTTCATCAAGGCGTATTGCCGCATCGGCACGTTCGGCGGGCTGGCGGGCTTCCGCACGTGGCTGTTCCGCATCGGCTACAACGCCTTCTGCTCCCACCGCCGGGGCGAGCACGAGGCCGCCGAGCTGGACGACAGCCTGCCTGCCGCCGAAGGTGCCGACCCGGATACGGCGCATGACGTGCAGGCCGCCCTCGCCCGGCTGCGGACGGAGGAACGTTCGGCCTTGCTGCTGCACTACATGGAGGACTTCCCGGTGGCGAAGGTGGCGGCCATCATGCACATGCCCGTGGGCACGGTGAAGTCGCACCTGAAGCGGGGACGCGACAAATTGGAAACTTTCTTGAAACAAAATGGATATGAAAAAGAATAAATCGAATGATGAACGCCTGCGCGACTTGCTGCGCGGGGACGTGCCGGACGTGGAACGTGACTTCTTCGAAGGCCGTTTGCGGCACAAACTGGACCGGGTGGATGCGTGCCGCCCCGCGAGGGGATGGGCACGGTGGCTGCCCGGGGGGCTGGCGGCGGCGGTGCTGTTAGTGTGCCATCGTCAGGCGTGGGAAGGGGTGTTGGCCTTGTCGCGTTGGGTGGTAGAGGTTGTCGGTTGGCTGGGCTTGTTCGGTAGCCTGGACGTGCGCTGGGTGCTGGCGGGTGGGCTGGCCGTGGTGTGTGGCGTGCTGGCCTATCCTTTGGCGAAGCGGTGGCTGTGAGTGCAGCCTGCCACGGGGATGACACAAAAAGCGGTGGAACGACCGAATGGCCGTTCCACCGCTTTTTGTGTTGTATGTGATTTTACCGCGGGTTTAGTAGAAATTCGAGCGGGTGTCCACGATTTCCGCATTGTCGCGGATGTCCTGGTAGATGGTGTAGGACAGCGAGTACATGTTGCGGTTGTTCAGTTGGGCGATTTCCGCTGCGGCATCGAAGGTACCCGTGCCGTCCGTTGCCTTGGTTGGCAGCACCACGTACACGCCCGAGTTGCCCTTGATGGGCTGCGACAGCTTGTTTACTTCTTGCGTCATGGCCTTGCCGATGACGTAAGGTTCGAAGCCTGCGCTGCCGAACGAGTACGAGGCGAAGCTCACGCCCGTGGCTTCCTTCACGTCCACGTCGAGGGCTTTGGCCAGTTCTTCCAGCGACTTGCCTTCGGCCAGCTTGGTCTGCAGGTCGGCTATCATGCGTTCGGCTTTCTTTTCCTTCATCAGTTCGGCCTTGATTTGCCCGCTCACTTTGGCCACCGGGGTGTACCCTTTTTCGTTCACTTCCGTTACCACAGCCACCACGAACTGGTCGCCGCAGTCGAATACGTCGGACACCGTGTTGGCATCTTCACCGAACGCCCAGCGCACTACTTGGCGCGACTGCGGCACGATGGCTTCTGGTCGAGAAGTGCAACATCCAGTGGCCCGCGGGCCACTGGATGTTGCACTTTGGTCTTGAATCTACAACTCCTTTACGGAGAATCATTATCGTTAATTATTGTGTATCCCCCGTAGGGGATATCTGATACTTTTTTTGTACGATAGTAATGCATTGCAGAACAAGTCTTAGCTATTACATGCGAAAGCAATCGCGTCTATTCGGAAACGACCAATTCGACATGTTTTGTCATCCCATTTTCTAACTCGATTTTCAACAAATACAAGCCTGCACTGCTTGGAGACTTCAGTTCGCAAATCGCTGCATTAGGCTGCAAAGTGCGCACGCAACGGCCAGTCATGTCGAACAGTGCAACTCGCACAATTTCACTCTCATAAGATTGCATGTGAACTGATTCATTCATTCGTAGTATGGTGGGATAAACCAATAACAATCGCGATTCATCCTTGGTTATCTGCGGAGTGACCGCTTTCCCTCCTTCTTTTGCATAGGCTGTATTAGCTCCCAAACGTCCACCCGCCTCAAAAAACATGTACCAGACATCATTGTCATCCTGTATAAACGATATGGAAGATATGCGCGGCACAGCAACTTTCTGTCCGAACTCATCAGTATCTATCACGAAGTCTTCATGATTCATAAGTTCGCCCCAATGAATCTCCATGTCAAAGGCTTCGCCAACCTCCACCAAGTATACATTACCAGAACTGGCTCCTACAAAAACGAAGTAACGATCATGTGATGCCATAAACAAAGCCGGTGCCACATTATTGCCAAATCCACCCCGGTAATTAGGCTTAATATCTGTACCTGGGATTTTCTTATAATTCAGGTCAGGCGATACCAAAGGTTTTTTGATACACGTCCATTCTATCCCATCTTTAGAATGCGCCCAATACACTTTCCGCGTACCGCCTTCATTAATCATAATAATCATGACATATTTATTACCTAAATCAGGGATGGTATGTTCATATATTTTGGCGTAGCTTGCTTCCGTCCCCGGACTTCCAAAACTTTGCGGGTTAAGAATGCTAGCACCAAATTCCCAATCTACTAGGTTGTCACTTGTAGCATAATGAGTGGTAGTGTTGGGTCCGTGGAAATACATAAACCATTTGTTGTACACATCGTTCCATATTACGTTGCATGCCGATATATGATTTGCCGTGGACACATTGCTTTCTGTTTGTTTTTTTGCCCATTCCAAGTCGATAACAGTGTTCTGCTCTGTCCAAGGACCGTCAAGGGTTGGAGCTGTCATTAAATAAATACCTCCCGGATTTTCATGTGGCGAGTAAAACAAATAATAACGGTTGTAGGGCACACTGCCATCACGGAACTTGCCCTCCACCAAGTGACCTTGTACATCAAGCACACAAGGCGTAATAAATTCCTTGGATGGTCCGATGTATTGATAATCGTCAATGTCCTTTACAAATCCAACCGGTTCTACTTGCGGGAAAAATTGTTCCTCAATAGGCGAAGGACCGACCAAATCATATTGCATGGATTTTGGCACCACGTCTTCTGCACTTCCACTCGTTGCACTCACCTTTATCATGTAACGGCCAACGGGCAATGCTGGAATTTTCAAAACTTGACTAGCTTTGCCCGACAATAATTCTGCCTCACACGTTGGCACAAGCGCATTACCCTCCATGTCCGTTAATGTAAAAGCTAGGCGGTCTCCATCGGGCAAAAGAATGGCTTGAGCCGTCACCTCCACATTATGGGCTTCATCTGCCAAATAGCTGTCGTGGTCGGCTTCTATGGCAATAATCTTAGGTTTGGCAGCCGAAATTCCATTTTTCATCTTGACAGTTTTGATGTCCAAGTTGCACCGTTGCTCCTTAGCTGCCCCTATCTTTATAAGGTTGTCACCGGTAGCAGCTTTAGCACGAACATTTTCAAATATAGGTTCTTCTATGTCGTCAATGTATACATCAAACGTATTGTTGGCATAAAAAACAAACCAATAGTCATGCCATTCTTCCGTATCAAGTTGGTATTTATCATCAGATGAATGCTCAAGTGCCGCAGTCAACGCCACATAGCCTGTACTGACATCACCATGTTTTAAATGAATTTCTATCTCTGCATTATTTATGCGAGCTGCAATGGCATTTGACTCATATCCTTCATGCGTATCAGGATAAAAGCTTTTATCGATCGGCTGCGTACGCGCCCTTACCTGCAAAGTAAAATCAGCATTGGGAGCTAATGTCAATTCCTTGGTTGCAAGGTAGGCGTAATTCGTGGCTCCGCCCACCGGTGTCTTGAATATGTTGACATAGTCATCGAATACTTTCACATTTTCTGTAGAAAATTCACCGGATTTTGTAATAGTCCAAGCTCGATTATATTCTTTCCCCTCATCCATATCCCACGTAGCCATACTCTTGTCTATAATATCCCAATAATCACCCAATGTCTCAACTATCGTATAAGGTACTGTCGCTGCTGCAACTGAATACCCATTCAAACTGCCATCAGGAACGGAGACTTTCACAATATAATCCCCCACCGGAGTTCCCGCCGGAATAGTGAGCGTGCCCGATGCCGCATCGGCATTCACCGTTATCTCTGTTGAGGCTATGATTTGTTCTCTTTCATTTACAAGAGAGTACAGCAATTTTTCTCCATCTTCTATTAACACAGTATTGACTTTGGCTGTCACACGAGTTTCTATTCCTGTTGCATGGTGATTTGAGCTGAGGTGAACGGACATGATTTTAGGGGAGTTAAACACCATGCCCGTTCCCATGCGTACATAAGCGATATCGAGGTTGCAGCGGTTGTTCGTCTCCGCACCTAAACGTATGATATTGGTAGACATACCTCCATCATCAGGCGAAGTTACCGGTACATCCTTGAATATTGGTTCTGCATTATTGTCTATATATACATCATATTTCGTGTTATCAGCGTGAAAACTAAAACGATATACATGCCATTCTGAAGTATTCATACGATGCAAATCATCCTCTTGGTGGGAGACGGCAGGCGTAAGGCTAACATATCCGCTTTCCGTATCACCATACTTCAAGTAAATATACATGTTCTTTTGATGAAAGCGAGCCGATATTTGGTTACATTCATATCTATCTTCCTGATCTGGATATATAGTTTTGTCGATGGGATTCACACGAGCTTTGACCTCAAAAGAATAAGCCGTGTTTTTTTCCAACGTAAGTCCTGCCGGAACCAGATAAGCATAATTATCTTTACTGGCAGCCCCCGTCTTGGTGATATTAACAAAGTCTGTTTTTTGAGTTATGGTTATACCATCCCCTTTTTGCGAACTTTTCCAAGCTTTATTGTGTGCGGCTCCTCCGTCTGCATCCCAAGGTGTGGCCGATGTCATGGATTTGTCGATAATGTCCCAACCATCCGTCGCAAGCACATGACCACAACACATGATTACGGCAAATAGATAATTTAGCTTTCTCATAAGTACTTTTTGTTTTATTGTTTAAAATTAAAATATCATCGGATGTCTTGTCCTTCTTCTTTTAGTATCTTCCTCAATTGTTTAACATCTATTGCATGGACATTGGGAGTACGCTGGCAGGCAGCCATGGCTGCCGCTACTCCTGCTGCCTCACCTGTAACCAAGCATGCAGGCATAATGCGCAAACTTCCATAGGAAGCATGATCTGTTGAGATGCAACGGCCAGCCACCAATACATTATTTAGTTTCTCGGGAGTGAGGCACCGATATGGTATGCCATGGCTTTCTCCTTTTTTATATCTGGCATACCGGGTGGCATCGTCACGATGCACATCTATATAATAGCAATTGCGCCCAATTTCATCGTCAAATGAACGGCGGGCAAGCCAATCATCAACAGTAAACACGTAATCACCTTTTATTCTCCGCCCTTCCCGCACACCAAGCAAAGCCCCGGAAACTGAGAGATACGAATTTCCAAACAATTCAGGAGCTTCTGTCTTCAATGCGCGGTGCATTTCTTCAGCGATTTTTCGTCCTTTCATCATGGCTGCAGTCACCTCCTCGGGATTAGTGCTATGTACATCTGGCAAATGCCCAGCATTGAACATAAGCACTCCTGGGTGTACCATTTTCACATTAAAATGCGTATCTGTGATAAGAGGATATTTACCCGTAGCCAATATTTTATGGATAGGGCTTCGTGGTGATTGGCCTTGAAGTGCCAAACCGTATTTTTTGAACTCATCATGATTAACATTGACGATGGAAAAACACAAGGTGGATGACTGTATATTTCCATTTTCATCGCCATAAAAAAAATCAGCACCCGCAAACGCAGCAAGATCTCCATCACCTGTACAATCAACATAGACTTTCGCCTTGTAACGGGTTAGCCCTTGTTTATTGGCAACTAAAATATAATCCACCTCTTTTTTGTTTTTCATTTCCACACCAGCCATCATGCTAAACAACAATACCTTTGCACCCGATTGAATTACCATATCATCATATACTCTTTTTAATTGTTCCGTATTAATGGGAAGCCACTGATGGTCATTTTTAGGGAAATGGGGCACACCTTGTTTGGCTTTCCAATAAATCTCTTCGGCTATACCTTTATAAATAATTTTATTACCATCCGAGAAGGGACACCAATTGTTCATGGCTCCTGAAGTACCCATGCCCCCCAAAGCTCCGGTAGCTTCTATCAGTAACGTCTTGGCTCCTTCCCGAGCAGAAGCAATTGCAGCCGCACATCCTGCAGGGCCACCACCTACGACTATGACATCCCAGCCTGTGTCTAAAGGTAAATGGCTAAAGTTTCCTCTTTCCGTAGCCTGAACTTGAAAGAATGCAAAACTAAAGCAGAAACATGTGAACAAAAAGTCCTTTACTATTTTTATCATTCCTATTTTTTTTTACAAAGATGCTTGATTTAGACAAAAAAAATATCCTCATATTTGCCAAAAATGTTCTCGTTCTCGAATCTACAGGACACGGCGCATGACGTGCAGGCCGCTCTCGCCCGGCTGCGGACGGAGGAACGCTCGGCCTTGCTGCTGCACTACATGGAGGACTTCCCGGTGGCGAAGGTGGCGGCCATCATGCACATGCCCGTGGGCACGGTGAAGTCGCACCTGAAGCGGGGACGCGACAAATTGGAAACTTTCTTGAAACAAAATGGATATGAAAAAGAATAAATCGAATGATGAACGCCTGCGCGACTTGCTGCGCGGGGACGTGCCGGACGTGGAACGTGACTTCTTCGAAGGCCGTTTGCGGCACAAACTGGACCGGGTGGATGCGTGCCGCCCCGCGAGGGGATGGGCACGGTGGCTGCCCGGGGGGCTGGCGGCGGCGGTGCTGTTAGTGTGCCATCGTCAGGCGTGGGAAGGGGTGTTGGCCTTGTCGCGTTGGGTGGTAGAGGTTGTCGGTTGGCTGGGCTTGTTCGGTAGCCTGGACGTGCGCTGGGTGCTGGCGGGTGGGCTGGCCGTGGTGTGTGGCGTGCTGGCCTATCCTTTGGCGAAGCGGTGGCTGTGAGTGCAGCCTGCCACGGGGATGACACAAAAAGCGGTGGAACGACCGAATGGCCGTTCCACCGCTTTTTGTGTTGTATGTGATTTTACCGCGGGTTTAGTAGAAATTCGAGCGGGTGTCCACGATTTCCGCATTGTCGCGGATGTCCTGGTAGATGGTGTAGGACAGCGAGTACATGTTGCGGTTGTTCAGTTGGGCGATTTCCGCTGCGGCATCGAAGGTACCCGTGCCGTCCGTTGCCTTGGTTGGCAGCACCACGTACACGCCCGAGTTGCCCTTGATGGGCTGCGACAGCTTGTTTACTTCTTGCGTCATGGCCTTGCCGATGACGTAAGGTTCGAAGCCTGCGCTGCCGAACGAGTACGAGGCGAAGCTCACGCCCGTGGCTTCCTTCACGTCCACGTCGAGGGCTTTGGCCAGTTCTTCCAGCGACTTGCCTTCGGCCAGCTTGGTCTGCAGGTCGGCTATCATGCGTTCGGCTTTCTTTTCCTTCATCAGTTCGGCCTTGATTTGCCCGCTCACTTTGGCCACCGGGGTGTACCCTTTTTCGTTCACTTCCGTCACCACGGCCACCACGAACTGGTCACCGCAGTCGAATACGTCGGACACCGTGTTGACATCTTCACCGAACGCCCAGCGCACGACTTGACGCGACTGCGGCACGATGGATACCCGTTCGGCGTTCTTGTCCAGATTGTTGGCCGGGCGCACGGACAAGCCCAGTTCGTCGGCCTTGGCCTGGAAACTTTCCGCGTCCTTGACCGCGCTGGCAAACTGCTTTGCTTCGTTGTAGATGCGGGCCTGCGTGCGGCTGCTGGCAGTCACCTTGCGTTCGAGGATGGCGAGTTTTACTTTCTTGCGCGGGGCGGTCTTTTCCATCACCTGCACGATTTGGATGCCTTGGGCGTTCTTGAACATGTACACTTCATCGACTTTTTTGTTGAAGGCATCCATGAATTCCTTGTCCACACCCTTCATGTTCTCGGTGAGCCAGCCGATTTCTCCGCCGTTGGCAGCGGTTTGCTGCACCAGGGAGTATTCGCGGGCCAAGGCGGCAAAGTCGGCCTTGCGGTCGGTGCGCAATACATTATATATACTGTCGGCGCGGGCTTCATCGGCAGGCAGCAGGTATATGTGGCGCAGGCGCACGGAGTCCGAGGTCATGAAGCCCGTCTGCATGATGCGTGCCATGGTGTGTGTGTCGTTTTCGAACACGGGACCGAAGAAGTCACCCTCTTTGCCACTGAAAGCGAAGTCCTTCAGCAAGGCGGGTACGGTGCTTTCGGAGTAGTTGCGCCCGTCGTACATCACGTCCGAGTTGGAGTTCACCACACCGATTACGTCATCGGTCGTTTCAAATTCCTCGCTCACCTTGTCCATCCATTCCTGCACTTGCGTGTAGTCATCTTCCTGCGGCTTCACGTCGAAAGTCACGTAGTTGATGGAACGCGATTCTTCCTGCTTGTACATTTCCTTATGCAGGTTGTAGCGTTGCTGTATTTCAGATTGGGTGACGCTTACCAGCGAGTCGGGCACCCTGTAGTAGGGCTGTGCCACGTAGGAGAAGTCCATCGTGCGCTGGGCGGCATCGAAAGCCGCGCGGGCATCCACCGAGTTGGCGGTGATGGCCTTTGACATCAGCGTGTTGTACTTTTCGCGCAGGATCTCGTTCTTTACCACGTTTTCCCAATACAGCCAATAGCTTTTGGCCTGCTGTATCTGGGCGTACATGTTTTCATCGGTGGCATCCACGTCCAGCGAGTTGAGGAAGTTGATGAGCAGCCCGCGGTCGAACTGGCCGTTTTCGTTGTAGAATGCGCGGCGTTGCATGATGATGGGGTGTATATTGTTACCTATCAGCCGGTCCGACAGTTCTTCCTTGCTCACGGCCAGGCCGATTTTTGCGGCTTCTTCCTGCATCAGGCGTTCGCTCACCATGCTTTCCCACACCGAGGCGCGCAGTTGTGCGGTGAGTTCTTCGTTCAGGTCGTTTTGTCCGGTTTCGATTTTGTAGACTTCGGTCATTTGGTCCACAGCGGCTTGGAATTCCGTGAAGTGGATTTCATTGCCTACAATCTCGCCCACGTTTTCGCGCGAGCGGTTAAAATAAGTCACTCCGGAATTCAAGAAGTCGCCGATGATGAAGGCCAACAACGCAATCCCGATTACAGCTACCAGCAGAGGGCCTTTCCCTCTGATTTTCTCTAATGTTGCCATTTGATATTAAAAATGTACTTTTATTATGTTAAAGCGTATTCCGCTGGGCATCATTTCCTTGCTCTGCCTGTTCGGGGCGGGCGGGGAATGTGTCCAAGGCGTTTGTTGTTGTTAAGAATTCGGGGGGCGAAGATACGAAAAAAATGCAAACCAAGGCATTTTTTCCACCTTTTTCTTTTAAGGGTGTGGGTGGGGCAGGCTCTTGCAGGGCTTATGGATGCTTTTTTGAGGGCTTTTCTTGGAGGTTATGGGAAAAATAATATCTTTGCAAGCGTTAAGTGGCTGTTCATTATATTTGCTTATGATAACAAAGCGCATTGTCCAAGTGTGGGAGTTCTATCGGGACGGATTCCGTTCGATGACCATCGGGCGGACTTTGTGGAAGCTGATTCTGATAAAGCTCTTCATCATGTTCGTTATTTTGAAACTCTTTTTCTTTCCCGCGTTTCTGAAGGGGAAAAGCACGCAGGAGAAGCAGGATTACGTGGGGCAGGAATTGGTAAGCCGCCTGGCAGATGAAAATTCGTTAACCAATTAATAGTATGTTGGAAAGTATCGATGTTTCGATGATTGACTGGTCGAGGGCGCAGTTTGCCCTCACGGCCATGTACCATTGGCTCTTCGTCCCCCTCACATTGGGGCTGGCGGTGATAATGGGCTTGATGGAGACCTTGTACGTTATTACAGGCAAGGAGTTTTGGAAGCGGACAGCCAGGTTCTGGATGAAGCTGTTCGGGGTCAATTTCGCGGTGGGGGTAGCCACGGGGTTGATATTGGAATTCCAGTTCGGTACCAACTGGAGCAACTATTCCTGGTTTGTGGGCGACATATTCGGAGCCCCGCTGGCGATAGAAGGAATTGTGGCCTTCTTCATGGAGGCCACGTTTGTTGCCGTGATGTTCTTCGGGTGGAACAAGGTGGGCAAGGGTTTTCACCTGGCATCCACCTGGCTCACGGGTGCGGGGGCTACGATATCCGCCTGGTGGATATTGGTGGCCAATTCGTGGATGCAATACCCGGTGGGGATGGAGTTCAATCCCGACACGGTGCGCAACGAGATGGTCGACTTCCTGGCGGTGGCCTTTTCGCCGGTGGCGGTGAACAAGTTTTTCCACACGGTGATTAGCAGTTGGATACTGGGAGCCGTGTTCGTCGTAGGGGTGAGTGCGTGGTTCTTGCTGCGCAAGCGGGAGCACGAATTTGCCGTGGCGAGCATGAAGGTGGCGGCGGCGGTAGGCTTGTTCGCATCCTTGGTGACGGCCATGACGGGCGACAAGTCCGCCTACCAGGTGGCTCAGTGCCAGCCCATGAAGCTGGCGGCCATGGAGGGGTTGTATGACGGGGGCACGCGCCAGCCGCTGACGGTGGTGGGCGAGGTCAAGATACCCGTGCTGCTGTCGCTCCTGGCCACCCGTGATGTTGACGGCTACGTGCCGGGCATCAACGACTTGCTGGAGGGCGGCTACCCCTTGTCCGACGGCACGGTGGCTCCATCGGCAGCCGACAAGATGGCGAACGGGCGGAAGGCCATTGCGGCCTTGTCCGACTATCGGGAGGCCAAGCAGGCGGGCGATGAAGCCCGGCAGGCAGCGGCCCGGCAGGTGATAGACGATAATATGAAGCACTTTGGCTACGGATACATCGACCAACCCGACGATTTGGTGCCCAACGTGTGGCTCACGTTCTGGGCGTTCCGTGTGATGGTAGGGTTGGGCGTGTATTTCATTGCCTTCTTCGTGCTGGTGCTGTTCCTAGCCTGGAAGCGCAAGCTGGAGGAAGTAAACTGGTTGCACTACGTGGCATTGGCGGGCATCCCGTTGGCTTACCTGGCCAGCCAGGCCGGTTGGATAGTGGCGGAAGTGGGCCGTCAGCCGTGGACCATCCAGGACTTGCTGCCGGTTTCGGCGGCTGTGTCGAGGCTCGAAACGGGAGCCGTGGCCACCACCTTTTTCATATTCCTGGTGCTCTTCACGGTGTTGTTGGCGGCCGAGGTTGGCATCATGGTGAAAGCCATCCAGAAAGGGCCGGAAAGCGCGGATTAGCATGTCTTGATGTTCAACTGTTATTCAACTGTTATTATGGATACGACATATTTGTTTTTGCAACATTACTGGTGGTTTCTGGTGTCCTTGCTGGGTGCCTTGCTGGTGTTCCTGCTTTTCGTCCAGGGAGGCAATTCGTTGTTGTTCCGCTTGGGACGCACCGATGAGGAACGTACGCTGCTGGTCAACTCCACGGGACGCAAATGGGAATTCACGTTCACTACGCTGGTGACGTTCGGCGGGGCGTTCTTCGCCTCCTTTCCGTTGTTTTACAGCACCAGCTTCGGCGGGGCTTACTGGTTGTGGATGATTATCCTGTTCAGTTTTGTGGTGCAGGCGGTGTCTTACGAATTCCAGTCCAAGTTGGGCAACCTGTTGGGCAAACGGGTGTACCAAGGCTTTCTGGTGGCCAACGGCGTGCTGGGGCCGCTTCTGCTGGGAATGGCGGTGGCTACGTTTTTCAACGGGTCGAACTTCATGGTGGACAAGGCCAACCTGACCGACGGTGCCATGCCGGTCATCAGCCGTTGGAGCAACGGGTGGCATGGGCTGGACGCGTTTGCCGACGTGTGGAACATTGTGCTGGGGCTGGCCGTCTTTTTCCTGGCCCGGCTGTTGGGCAACCTGTATTTCATCAACAATATCCGGCACGAGGGGCTGATGTCCCGTTGCCGCCGCCAGCTGGTGTGGGACGCTGTGCCGTTCCTGCTCTTCTTCCTGGCTTTCGTCATCCGCACGTTGCTCAAGCAGGGTTTCGCGGTGGATCCGGACACGCAGGCCATATTCATGGAGCCGTTCAAGTATTGGCACAACTTCCTGGCCATGCCGTGGTTGCTGGTGTTGTTCCTGGTGGGGGTGGCAGGTGTGCTGTTCGGCCTGGGGCGCAGCATCTGGTCGCCCGCCTACACCCGGGGCATTTGGTTTGCGGGCATCGGCACGGTGCTCACGGTTCTGGCCCTGCTGCTGTGCGTGGGCTACAGCCACACGGCCTATTATCCCTCGGTGGTCGACCTGCAAAGCTCCCTGACGCTGGCCAACAGTTGCTCCAGCCTGTTCACCTTGAAGACGATGGCGTATGTGTCGCTTCTGATACCGTTCGTGCTGGCCTATATCGTCTATGCGTGGAGGGCCATTGACCGCAAACCGATAACGACCGAGGAGCTGAAGGAGGACGAAGCTTATTGATTGGATGTTTCCGGTTTTATGCAGGCTCGGGATGGACTGTTCGTAAGTCGCATTCCGCTAATCACCCTGAGTGATGCGGGATGCGATTTTTTTTGCATTCTCGCGGTTCATTTTTTCCAGGCTGCTTGGCGGTGCCTTTTTATCCCATATTTACGCAAGAATAACCTCCGATTTACGTGAGTCCGGGACGAAGGCGCACGAAGGCTCCGGCAAAATGCTTGCCATTCCATGCCCTTCCCCGCTCTTCCGCAAGCATGGGCTTGCAGAAGAGTTGGAATGGGCTTGGGATAGGATGCCTTTGCGCGTCGATAAGATAGGGTGCGGTTTTGCGAAGCAATTTCAAGTGGGCTTGATTGCTTTGCGCTCACCTTTCACTATCTTTGCACTCCAAGAGAAGAGAATGACCAATCATGCAGACGATTTGTGTATATTGCGGTTCGAGCACCCAGGTGGATGAGACGTATTTCCGTGCAGCGGAGGAGCTGGGCGGCCTCTTGGCTGCCGGGGGCCACACGCTGGTGTACGGCGGTGGCTCGCTCGGGCTGATGGGCGCGCTGGCGCAAAGTGTCCTGCGGGGCGGCGGGCGTGTGGTGGGGGTTATCCCGCAGTTCATGTACGAGGAGAAATGGCACCTGGATGGGCTTACCGAGCTGCGCGTGGTGGCCGACATGCACGAACGCAAGCGCATGATGGCTGGCATGGCCGATGCGTTCGTGGCCTTGCCCGGCGGGTGCGGCACGCTGGAAGAGCTGCTCGAGGTCGTGACGTGGAAACAACTGGGACTGGTGACGAAGCCCATTGTCATGGTGAATGTGAACGGGTATTACGACTCTTTGCTGCAAATGTTTGACCGGGCGGTGGAGGAACACTTCATGCGCGAGCGGCATCGTGAGATGTGGACTGTGGTCGGATCGGCCGCCGAGGTTTTGCCTGCCATTCGTCATGCCAAGACGTGGGACACCGGCTACCGCAAGTTCGCAGCGATATAGTTGCGGTTCTCCTTAGATGAATGCAGATTGCCGGGGAAACGGATTTGTTACCAATTTATCACCAACTTGCAACTAACTCACATGCCGTGCTTTCCATTACCATCACTTCCGCAGACAGAAAACTGGGTGTTTGCCACGTTGTTGGGGCTGTTTGCCTTGCTGGTGCTTGCCATGCGTGCTTATCCTGCCTTGATGACGGACGACCTGCCTTCCATTTTCCGCATGAAGGAACGCTCCAGTTTGTTTGGCAATTCCGAGGGCAATGATTCTCGCTTGCGGGTGCTCTACCTATTTTTCGCTTGCTGTACCATTGGGTTGTATGCCTATGTGGCCTTTTTCCAGAACGGGACGGCGGAATTTGCCTTCACCACTTACTTGGGCTTCGTGGCGGTGACCGCCGGTTTCCTCCTGCTAAAAGGACTGATTATCCGGTTGCTGTGCTACACGTTTTTCGAGGGACGGACGTTGCAGTTGTCGTTGGGCAGTTACCACACTATCGTCATGTTCCTGGGATTAACCTTGTTCCCTTTGCTGGCTATCCGCATCTACGCCTCCCCGTCCGTTGCTCGCGTAGCGTGCATTGCCGGGCTTGTTGCCTGTTGCGTTGCCGCTATGTTTGTCATTTTAAAGTTATTTCAGATATTTTACTCCAAGTTGTTAGATTTTCTTTACATATTGTTGTACCTTTGCACCCTCGAAATCTTACCGTTTGCGGCCTTACTTCAGGCCTATCGGCTGATAGTGTAATTGTTTAATTTAAAGTTTATTACTACATTGAAGCTAAGAAAGATACTGGTGTCGCAACCGAAACCGAGCACCGACAAGTCGCCTTATTACGACATCAGCGACAAGTACAACGTAAAGATCGTATTCCGTCCGTTCATTAAAGTAGACCCCGTTTCGGCCAAGGAGTTCAGGGCGCAACGTATTAACATATTGGACTATTCCGCTATTTTGTTCAATTCGCGTCACGGCATCGACCATTTCTTCCGTTTGTGTGAGGAGTTGCGGGTGACGGTGCCTGAAACGATGAAATACTTCTGCATCTCCGAGACTGTGGCCCTGTACCTGCAACGCTACATCCAATACCGCAAGCGGAAGGTGTTCTTCTCGGCCACGGGCAAGTTGCCGGAACTTATCACGGTGCTGAACAAGCATGCGGACGAGAAATATCTCTTCGTCACCTCGGAAGTGCAGAACGAGGATACGTTGAAGGCATTGGAAGGTTCCAAAATCAAGTTCGACAAAGCCGTCATGTACCGCACGGTGAGCAACGACTTTACTCCCGACGAGCCGTTCGATTACGACATGTTGCTGTTCTTCAGCCCGGCGGGCATCGACTCGCTGTTGAAGAATTTCCCGAATTTCGAGCAAGGCGAGATACAAATCGGCACTTTTGGTCCTACCACCGCCCAGGCTGTGCGCGATGCGGGACTGCGCCTCGACCTCGAGGCACCGAAGCCCGGCGTGCCGTCCATGACCATGGCGTTGGACAACTTCCTGAAAGAAAACACCAAGAAATCGAAAAAGTAATTATTCCCTTGACAACCCCATTTTCATCCCGAAAGTATCGAAGAAATTCCTTACTTTTGGGATGTTTTTTAACTACAAGTTACGAGCTGCAAGCTACAAGTAGCGTTGCGCATAAGCTGGCCAAAACTCGTAACCTGTAGCTTGTCGCTCGTAGCTGAAACACATATGCCACTCAACTCATTCGCCAAACCCGAACACCTGTATGGGCAAAAGACCATCGGGCACTTGTTCGCCGAAGGGAAGTCGTTCATTGCCTATCCCCTGCGCGTGACCTGCCTGCTGGCTCCGCAAGAGGCAGGGCAGCCGCCCGTGCGGGTCATGGTGAGCGTGCCCAAGAAACGGTTTAAGCGGGCAGTGAAGCGCAACCGGCTCAAGCGGCTCATGCGCGAGGCATACAGGCTGAACAAGCACCCGCTGCACGCCTGCCTCGTCGTCCGGGGGCAACAGGCGCACATCGCCTTCCAATACGTTGCCGACGAGGTGCTGGAATACGCCTACATAGAAAAGAAAATGGTGAAAGCCCTGCAAACCATCCAGGAAAAAGCGGAACAGCCATGAAGAAGGTCATCGAGTTCATCGTGTTGCTGCCGGTGTACGTGTACCGCATCTGCATCTCGCCGTTCATCCCCCCGCGCTGCCGCTACGTGCCCACCTGTTCGCAATACGCCATCGAGGCCGTCAAGAAGCACGGCGTGCTCAAAGGCGGCTGGCTGGCCATCAAGCGCATCCTGCGCTGCCACCCCTGGGGCGGCAGCGGGTACGACCCGGTGCCGTGAGGGGAGTATGGGATTCATCTGCATTCTGGCGCAGCCACCCAACGGCCTTGTTTGTCGATTGTTCCATAATGCCCTTCAGCATCCATCACACGGCAAAGCCCGTCATGAAATCGGTAGGTAGGTCCTTCGTACATTGGCGGATTTAGAAAAAGGTATGGTATCACTAACTCGCCGTGCCGATTGATGAAGCCTATTTTATTTTCATCATTGAGCACGGCCGCTAAGCCTTCAGAAAATCCGAAAGTTCCCTTATAACGTGGAGAAATCACTTCTTCGCCTGTGAAGCGATCAAGAAATCCCCATTTGCCGTTCTTGCTAAATGGACAAATTGTATCGTTCGGTGAGAGCACATGTACCCAACCGATATTGCGCAATGTCTTACGCCTGGTAGGCATATGCTCCACCCAGCGTGTCTTTCCTCGCACACAGAAAACACAAGTGGGGCTTATCGTGTCACGCACCAGCCGAGAAGGAGGGCGTTCGTAACGCCACATAGCTTCATACTGGTTACTTTCATAAACACGAAAGGCTGCGTATCCTAAAAGTGTGCATATCCCTAAGGCACACACGATGATCACAGTCTTGAGTATGCTAATCTTAATCATGCGTTTTATAAGTCCTATTGTCTTTATTGCTTCCCGTTCATTTGTTGGTCATCGCCTCCTGTAGCCTATTTTTCGTTCGGGCATACATCGTCCTGATTACGGCAAACGCATCTAAGGCCCGTTTCACATTTTCCCGCAGGCAGTCCTCGTCGCAGTAATAAAACTCATACGAGGCATGTACCATTTGGTATGTGTCATTTATGAAAACTTTGATAATTCTCGTTTCCCGCGTCAACTGGTTGCACGCGGCCAGCACCAAGTGCGTTTCGTTTTCAGCTATCTCGGCAAAGTTGGGCAGCAGGAGAGCTGGGCTTTGCTCTCCTTCGTCCCCGGGAATCACACACACCGTCTTCATTTGGAACATGAAGTGAAGGACTCCATCTTCGTCTGTTTGCGGATGATAGCCCAAATCCGCGATCACCTTGGCCAGCAGTTCTTTTTCCGTCATAATCATGCCTCTTGTAGATTACTATCTGTCACATGAACATTCTCAACTTGGGCGGCGCACTCCAAGAACGCTTGCTTCACATCGGCGACAGCCGTTGATACAAATTCTATCATTCGAGAAACGGTCACCTGCCATTCTTCCTTTTCGAACATTTCACGCTCATAGGCCAGCCAAAGTGCCAATTCCGATCTATATGCTTTCACATAGTTCCGGGAGGCATTGATTTGATTGGCCAGCAGTACCGGCCATTGGGCCTCCTCATCACCGATTGGCATACAATAATACAGGCCGAAAAAACCTGCATCTTCTTCATTGAACCGACACAACAATAGATCCCCTTCGTAGTGGATACCATACGTGTCCCCATCCAACATTTTCGTTTCAAAGCCCAATGCATGGAGGGCTTCCAATACATGTTCTTTTGTTGTCATAGTAGTTTTTGTTTTAATTGTTATTTTTTAATATCATAAGCTTAATCGTAAAAGGAACTTTCTGCCTGATCGATTCCGACATGTAGCTTCTCCACGAAGCGGCATTTCGTATCAATCTTCCCATGGAGTTCTATCTCTTTTTCATCAGTCGTAGGACCGTTGCCGAATTTGTCAAGGTAGTGATAACGTCCGTCCGGGCTTACCCTCCACATGATCGTTGCTATTCCGTCCTTGTATTCACTGATGCCGAATGAGTATTCAGCCTTTCTTTTCCTGATATGCTCTTTTACCTTGTCGGGCAAGCATGAAACAGATGCCCGATCGATGTCCTGTAAGCGGATGATCGGAATGTTCCTGTTATCATCGACAATCATGTAAGCACGCCCGTCATTGTGGTTCAGCACGTAGCGTGTCCATGTGGATTTAGGATAGAAATACATAAAGCAGGAAATCCATGACAATCCCTCATGCAGGTCGTATTCTTCCCATGATGCTTCGCAAGACGTATGTGCTTTCCTTTCTATCAGAAAGTGGTAAAGGCTTTTGGATGGGATTAGTTTCATCCATTGGTGAAGCAAGGCACCCCATACCCATTGGATGGTGGTTTTCGCATCTGTCCTTAGCGCATGAACCCATCGGGATAAAGTAACGTTCCACGGCTCTTTCAACCTGTCCCAGAACTCCTGCGGGAGGCTTACATTTGGAAGCTTCGAGGCCTTGCGGAACAATGGGGCAATCTGCGATGGATGCCAGCCCCCACCGCCACATCCGATGGCTGTTACAAGAAAATGCAATTCGGAATGTGCCATCGCAAATAGGGTAAACTTCTCGACGGACAGCCGAATGTCTTTTATTCCGATACGGCCACCAATGGTAGGTATGGCGTATGACCGGCCTTGCAATCCTTCTCTTTGCCCCATTATGGCTCCGAAGTTTTTCAAGGCAAAGGCTGATGCACCGTCCCAATGCCTGCCTGAATTACGGCAACCGAAAACGAAGATTTCGTTATCTCCTAACTTTTCTACAAACTGCGGAGTGATGCGTTTTACTTCCCCCATAAGTGGCTTTTTCAAAATTAAAGTTACTCTTTATTATTCGTTTGGGTGTTTATAATTAGTTAAGAAATCGTTCAATAAGAAATCGTTCAAAATGCTCCACTCCCAAAACAGATTAGACATTGACAACACCATAGCTTCGTTTGCTTTTTCCAGCATTTTTCTTGACATCCTGTCATTTTTGTTCTTCATAACATCTTCATAGCATTCATTTATCTCCTTTGCCAAATTCTCTAGTCGATTCACATTACTAAATATTTCTTCCATTTGCTTTTTCCATCTGTTTCCTGCATAGGAGAGAAATTCGTCATTAGTCAAGCTTATTTGACCGAATTTATTTGTCGACACAGCCATTTCTACAAGAAGCTTTTTCTTTAAAACGAATTGGTTCATATTGGATGCATCGGCAATCGTACTACAAGTCCAGACAGCCTCTGTAAATTTGTCTGACAGTTCATTTCTCAGCAATAAAAGTTCTTTCGTTTCCTTTGTCAATAAAGAACTTGGTTCTTCCGCATTTCTCAGTATAAGCCCTTTCTCTTCCCAAAAATCTTTAACAATGGTTGGCAACAAGACCGTATCTCCATTTGCAACACACGTCCGCGTCAATTCACGCATGGTCTCATGAGAAGGAATTGCTCCCATGGATTGTGACAAATCAATAATTCTTTCTTTCAAACGGCCAATAGCTTGCAAATTTCCGCATCGCTTCAGCAACGCTTCTTTTTGCAAAAGTCCTTCTTGGACATCTAACTGCAATGCCATGGCCTCTTCGATAGCTCCTTCCAATTTTTCATTTAACAAATCAATGTCAACCTGATTCACCGCCTCCTCATAACCTGTCTCACATTCGTTCAATGTTTTCACCAACGCGTTGAACGATTTCTGCTCCTTAGTTTGACACGAGATAAACCACATGCCACATGTTGCCATGACCAATATAGCCATACCTTTAATTAATTTTGTTTTTCTCATTTTTCTAATTATTTAATACTACGTTCATTGATTGAATTTTTGTCTTCAGCTCATCCCAAACTGGCATCAATAGCTTGTCATAAGCATACTCCACTTGCATGTTCTCCAAAACATTATGTTTCTGCTTGTATTGCTCCATTAAACCCACGTTAACAGCAAGGGTTCTTGTCAAATTTATTTGAGAAGTTGGATAAACAGGATTAAATTCGGGGAAAATATCATCAATTCCATAAGATATGGTATCGCTTGTTCCGTCTATATAAGCCCACACATAGGTGAAATTTATATTCTTTCCGCAGGCCACATCCCGTAAATAAGCCCCATACTCTACCCAACGTTCATCCCACGTCGGCAAATCGTTCAACTGTTTTCGCTTTTCCAACTCCACCAACACGGAGTCTGGGATTGACACTTGATGTTCATTTTGCAAACGGAGCAAATCTTCTTCAAAAATAACCCCGGACAATCCCGATAGGTAAAAGCCTTGTATGTAATAATCAAGAGCTTTTGCATAATCAGGTTCTCCAAATATCCCTAACTCTTCAAACTTGGCCAATGGGATATAGGCCACAGGGACTCCATATTTTAATGCTGCTTCCATGTAATAGGAGCGAGCGTGCCCAAGGTTTGCAAAGCTATCATCTCCTCCTCCTTTAAGCAGGTAATAATTACCCAATGCCATGTTATACGCATTTTCATGCTCTCTCAGATTTTGCTTCAAGATGGCTTCTTCATCCGTGGTTAGGAGTACTTTCTGCTGGATGGCACGGTTAGTTTCTTGCGTGAGCAACCCATATACCACCACGCCCGAAGATAGGACGAACAGCACCGAAAACACCACTACAAAAACACGAAATGGATTACCACCCTGCTGGTCGGTCGGGCGTTGTTTCTTATGCCAACGCCCCAAAAGCACAAACATCCCGATGGCCAAGGCACACACAATCATGCCGCACAAAGCCATGTATGAGCTATATAGATACGACAACAAGTTGCTGATAGCTACCGGCAACGCCGATATGGCGCATACCATCTTTATCTTATCAATCATGAAACAGTTCCTCCCAATTATTTATGTTCATTGCAACAATGTCTTCCCAAAACTCGGCACGTTCTGCGTTATTATTTTCACGATAAAGCTCTGTCAATTGCTGCATGGCCGTGCGATTGCCTTTCTTGGACAACGCAAGCAACACCTTCTCCGCCTCACGTGGCTTGCCTTTCTCACGGTAGATGATACCCAGCACCAATCCTGCTTCTGGGATGTATTTGTCAAAATAAGCTATGCGGGCATACTTCTCGGCCTCCTTGATACGTCCTTGGTTGATGCAGACCCTTGCTTTTACATAATAAATGCTATCCGCATAGTGCGGGTACATTTTCATTACTTTGTCGCACAACTTGTCGGCTGCGGCATACCATTGGTTATCTTCATAAAAAGCCAGTAGTGCCAAGCTGGCTTGGTAGCCGTCAACATTGCGGGGCAAAGAAGCCTTGTGCAGCCACTTCTCGGCCTCGGACAAATCTTTTTCCACGCCGTTGCCCTGCCAATAAAGCTTTCCCAAATCGATTTGTGCTTTTTGATAACTGGCCTCGGCTGCCCTTGTTATCAATTCCAACCCTTTCGCACGATTCTGCGGTACGCCCCACCCCACGAAAAGTTTTGTTCCCAATTGATAATCAGCCGAAGGATTTCCTCCTGCTTCCACAAGGAGTTTCAGTTCCTGGACATCCAAGCCCTTAGCCACATTCTCGCTTTCTATGGCCAATTGAGCGTTTCCTAATTCCTTATGTAGGATAATCTGGTCGCGCAACGCCTGCATGAAGAACGACAATGCAGCCACCACCAAGATGATGACCGACACATTGAAAAACGAGCTTAACACATTCGCTCGCTTTTTCCGCCAATACATCACACTATACACCAACACCACCACTGCCGCAGGGATGATGATGAGCAACTCAATGATACCGCCCAAGTCACTCTTTGGCATCAAGAAAAACAGCACGAACGCAATACCTGTGTAAAACATCAAGAATTTGTTCGCACCCCGGATTATTTTGTCTGATTGCATAAACAGTTACATTTTTTATTTAGTATAGCACCAGCAGCCTTCGCAGCCTGCCAAAGCATCGCCCGCCAACAACATATAGTAAGTGCCTGTCGGCACTTGCCTGAAGGAACAAACAGTGCTGCTTTTCACTACTCCATCCTTGTCTTTACAATACACCACATCACCTTCTTTAGGGGCAATGCCTTCATATGAATGACCAAACACCTCTTTCCCTTGAGCCGTTGTAATTAACATCCCAAAACTGTCTCTCAACCTTTTCTCCATGTCATAGCCACAAGGGTCAAACATCAGATGCTCTTGTACGATTTTTTTGACCGTTTTCAATATGGCATTGTAGATATTCTGTTGAATATTTTCTAATGCTTTCACTGAATAGGGTTTATAATAAGAAGTAATAAATGAAGAAATAGAGTTCTTGAAAGTCTCAACCGCTTTAGTGCGTTCAGATAGTTTCCTTCGTTTTCTATAAGAGCCATTGCTTATTATCATACCCCATATTATCTCCTTCCCAAATTTAGTGTTTTCTCCCCATGTGCCTTCTACTAATTCCCCTACCACGGCTTCATAATAGTCTATTTTTGAAGGAATTTCAATATTATTGACATCGGGCATATCACTTAAAGGCATCTCTATGTCTTCTGCAAATGTACCCAAATTCAGTTTTTTTAATACGGGAGGAATGAGCTTAGTTATGGCTTCCTTAAGAGATGTGGTCAACTTATTACTTATCTCCCTTTTAGTCTCAGTTAGATTCATCTTTTCTTGCACATTACTGATTAAACCAATTTTAGTTTCAGTTTGATTTATCTCTTCGTGCACGTTACTGTTAGAATCGCTCAAAATATTTTGGACAAGATATTCATAAGATGAACTATAATAATTTCCATGTTTATTCCTCTGATCATTGTCTTCAACAGTAAATTCTTCTAACTTATCAGAACGATAAACATTTATTGCTTCATATTGTGCTAATTCCTGTTCCCAAATGTTTTTGTAGGCCTCACGAGCATTTTGTTCCACCTCTGCCTGCAATGTACCTATATTTCCCATCACTTCATCCATCACCTTGTTCACCTCCTGTTCCACTTCGTAAAGCAGCTTGGCGTATTTCACCACACCGTCGGACACTACGTATTCGGGGCGATCGTCTTTCTCTACATTAGAATAGTTGTTTGACGCTTCTGTCGGTTCTTTCTCTTTTGAGAAAACAGATCCTTGACCGAACAATCTTTCCAGTTCTGCTCTCACCCAGGGCATACGAGAAGCACCACCCGTGCAGATAACTTTCAAGTTTTTCATACCCTCTTCCCCCAAATAATCAGGTTGAGAGAGTCTATTTTTCACATAGGCGAAATACCCTTTTACTTCGGCTATATATTCTGAATAAACTGCACTTTCGGGTGCAATGACTGAATGATAAAAAAACATTTCAGGGGCATCTCCACCTAGTAGGATATTCGCATATTGCTTCAACATCTCAACTTCATCAAGCACCAATTTACTTTTATTTTCGGAATAAAAGTGTTCTTTGCCTTTCCTCCAACCTAAACGCAGAAAGCCAGCTGGGTCGATAGGGTCTTTTCCCGCTTCCTCCAACTTTTTGTTGAAATAGGCAAGTGACTCCTTGTATTTAGATGTCTCTTTATATGCTTCGTAAAGCTTTTGCTCTATACTCCGTGCCCCCATGCGGCAGGACAGGAAATCGACATTTATCTTCTCCTTGCCACACATAAGCGTAAAGTCTATGGTGCTTGACCCGTAATCCACCACCAATACCCAATTCTGTTCCTTGTCGGACGCTTTGTTATAATATGCGGCATCACTCTCGCTAATCACCCATTCCACCCGCTTTCCGATGGCTTCTTCCACAAATCGGCGATACTCTTCTTTCTCTGCCTCATCCCAACTGGTGGGAGCGGCTACGTAAAGCAAAAAGTCGTTCCCGTCTTTTCCAAAAGGATTGTTTTCCAGCATGGCCTGATATGCCCGTTGGATAAAATGTTTGAAGATGTCTTTCCCCTCCTCACTCAACTCTTTCACTTTTTTCTTAAATGAAGAATAAGGCACATAACCATAGTTCTCCGCATCTTCCAACTTGTAATCGTAGATGCCCTTACTCACTTCCTTCCGATAAATGACAGAGCGAATTTTATAATCATCCTCTTTATCGGTATCTCTGAATCGTACCCGTACCCGTCGGTCTTCCCCTATCAGCCATGCGGTGGCAGTTGTGTCACCATCGCCAAAATCTATTCCTATTAAATATGTTGCCATTGTATTTGTCCTTTTTTGTTTTTTAATTATTCTAATCTTGTTGAAATAATACATGTCCCTTGAAGATGCACCGCTTGGTTTTTGCGTTGAGCAAAGCTGGCAAAGTGGTCACATAAGGAACGTCCATCCTCGATAGTGATGAGGTGAAGCAGTCCATGTTGTTGCCATCGTATTCCGCAAACATGTATCCTGCTTCGTCCAACACGTCCTCAATGCCCTCCATCACCATGAGGTCAGGCTTTTCACGTGCCAAGCACTTTCGATATAGCTTGTTTAAAAATGCGAGCACATACTGATAGTCAGATTCCAAGGGGTAATCTTTATTATTGGGTTTAGGTGCGGGGTGTTCGGTTTGTATAAGTCTTCTCACTTGTTTCATCAGGCCAATGGTTTCCTCGATCTGTTCTGCAATTTCCTCCGCTGTGGAAACAATCCTCACCTTAGGCGCCACAGAGGGTGCGGGCAATGCTTTCTTGGACCTTTTCCAAAATTGGCTGCACAGGCAGCCTACCCCTACACCGACTATCCCGCCAATCCAATGAGAATTGCTCGCACGGTAGGCGATGTAATAGCATAGGGCTGCACCGACATAACTTGCGGCTTCTTGTATCCAGAAGTTCTTTTGCTCGTCAACAGGTTGTATCGGCTGCGGGGGCAGCACCGCTTCAGTGCGTATGCCGAAGTCTAACAGCCCGCACAACCCCTTCAATAGCTTACTCGTTTCGTTATCCATATCAGACGAAGAAACCTGTTCCCATACAATCGTCTGGCAAATGGCTTGCATTTTTTCTACCGATGCCCCGCCTTGCAAGGCTTCGATCAGTCTTTGGTTCGTTGTTTTCATATATTGCTTTCTTATTTGTTGGTAATTTTTCCTGAATAAATGATTTTACACTCCAAATAGCCGTCCGGGGTCTCGTATTCTCTCGCAGCAATGATGCCGCACTCGCAGGCATGTTTAGACAACGCAGGCAATTGCATCCGCTCCTGGGACGGGACGATGAGCTGCCCTTCGCGGGTCACATAGGCGAAACCCCGAACCGGGTCAATGTAAAATGATATGACATCTCCAATCGTTTTTCTGCCGTTTTCATCGCTTCTGTCGGTTATCTGCAACACGGGGATATTTTGTGTGCGGTCAAACAGCAAGGTCAGCACTTTTTCACTGTTACTCCCCTCGCGAGGCAGAAGCTCCACGCACCGGGCATCTTGGAATACGCCCGTGACGCATTCGCCCGGCTTCAGGGTCATGGAAGTATTCCTGCCCACGCTAACCTTGACATCTTGCAGAGACACGTTAGCAATAATCTTGGCATGGAGTGGCGCGGTGTTATCCTGTGCGGAACTTGGAAAGTCCGTATTGGCAAAGCAATATATTACATCGCCTTTTTCCGCATGGCTTTCACCAGATATGACGGCCTGGCAATAGGTTTCATCCATGGGATGCCTTATTCCTAATAATTTGTATAAGGCCACCAATCCTATGGCATGTTTCCGATTCAAAGCGCGGCACAGTCTCTCGTATTTTTCTGGCCAACTGCTTTCTTTGAGACTGGCTATCTCGCCATCATCCAGCACGGCAACAATTTCTTTCTCCTTGCAAAATGGCTGGGAGCCTTTCCAATGGCACAAGTTGCCATGATCCATGAAATACTTGAACGTTATTGCATCCTGGTCGGGGTCCAACCAATCGCATACCACACGCCCCAAAGCAGCATTTGAATGTCCCCAAAACCACTCGTCAAACTTGCCTCGGGGGCAAACCATTTCCAGAAACTCCTCCCGCTTTTGCCAAAAGGCGTAAAAGTCGAAAGTCCCCATCCGCCGCAAAGACTTCAGCGTGTCGATGGGCGTTCCATTCAGTTTCATAATGCTTTCCTCCTTTCTTATTTGTTTTTCATCATGATTTCTATTTTTTCCAATATTCTTTTTCGTTCGGCATTCAGCACGTTCCTCACGGCCAGGTACAGGCATTGGTCGTAAGCGCACATCTGCTCCAAGTGTCGTGTTTCGTCTTCCATCTGATAAAGCACATCGGGACGGTATTCATCGTACTGTCCTTTGTCATGCGGCAGCAATGTAGCATAGGAAGCGGGCAGGAGGTTGTTGTGTGCCATGATGGCAAAACTGGTCGCCACATCGTCCAAGTTCGTTTCACCATACGTGCGAATATCGGGCAGCACCTCTTCCATGCAGCGGATGAATGTGTCGGTATCGTACTCCGTGTGTTGCCCACGCTTGTTGCCATATCGCAACACATACCTTTCTTGTGCCGACTTCACCAGGTTCTCTATGTCCGACCCGGTAAAGAACTTGTTCCTACGCGTTACCCGTTTTTCGCTTGCTTCCAATTTGTCTTCTAAGCACAACGGACCATTCAAAAAACGTTCAATGAGCATCTTCTTGTTCACCCGCTCCCGGTCAAACAGCTTTTTCCCTCTTTGCTCTCCATAAGGACTTTCCTCGTAATCTTTACACAGTTTGTCCAGCAAGCTATCGAATATCTCACCACATTCATCGGCTGTAGGCATGAACGTGCTGAACTTGGCATCGAACCGCCCGCTGCGGAACAGCTCGGGCGGCAGTTTATCAATGTTGTTGGCCGTAGCGAATACAAAGCAGCACACGCCGTCGTCCTCTTTCTCCTGCATCCAGTTTAGGAATTTGCCGAACAAACGCACGGTTACTTCGTTGCTATTGCCATTGCCACTGCTGCCTGCAAACGATTTTTCTATCTCGTCTATCCACAGCACGCAGGGCGACATCGCGTTGACCAGTTCCAACGACTCCGTCATACGCTGCTCCGAGGATCCCACATACTTGTTTTGCACGTCCCCCATGTCCATCTTGATTAAGGGAAGCCCCATTTGATGAGCGGTCCACTTGGCCATCAACGACTTTCCACTGCCTGGCACACCAGTAACCAATACGCCCTTGGGAGCGTTCAACCGCCATGTCTGCTCGTTGTGGAGTGATTTTTTCACCAAATCGCTGCGTTCCTCTACATACCGGTTCAGCTTGGCCATGCCAGCTGCTTTTTTGCCTCCTGGCTCTTTCAACTGCAAAATGGACGAGGTGGCTATCAACTGTTCTTTTTCCTTGCGGATCAGCCGACGCATATCCTCCTCGAACATCCTTTTATCTTTCGGGTTATGGGCTTCATGATCGTCATTCTCGCTCAAGTCCAAATAAACCCGGTCGTATTTGTTTTTGAACTTCAGCAGGATTTGCCTGATTTTGGTGCACGACATGCCTCGGAACTGGCTGCACAGCGTATCGATGAAAAGGCGGTAGTGCGCACCCGGCACAGCGTGCAGAGCCGGGTTGTCGCCATCGATTTCGCCCACGAGCCCCGATAAATAGACATATAATTCCTCTCCCTGGGGCGGACGCAGTGGGATGTATTCCGAATACAAGGCCAAGGAGGCGGGTATCTCCGGCGTTTGTGGGGTGAAAATGAGGATGAGCGAACGATCTATCCATTTCAAGGTATCTCCATATTGCCCTGCCGCATCCTCTACCTGTGCCAACCCGGCACGGGTATATAGTTGCACGAAGCGGTACAGTTTCCCGTACAGAGCTTGCTGGTCTTGTGTCTGTTTTTCTCCACGTTCGCCCAGCATTAGCACAAACAGCGTAGGACAATCTATCACACTCGGATAAATGCCTTCATCTTTCAAGGTGAAATCGGGCAATACATAGCGTACCGATGGCAGGGTTGCTTTTCCCCCTTCGGTTCGCTTGCAGTCCACCATGATCAAGTCCTGCTGTTTTATGAAATCGCTCACCACTTGCATTTCATCCGTTTTCACGAATACGATCAGCCTGCCGGAGGCTCGTGCCTCCCTTACCCGTTCAATCAATTTATCCACCTCGGTTTTAATCATGATAAATTTCCTTTCCTTTTAATTTCTCGTTGTAGTATCGTTCCAAGCGGTCATAGTTTTGTTTCCGCTTTTTAAGCAGTGCTTCACTCAGCTTGCGCACTTCCGGCTTCAATTTGGCCAAGAGTTCATCCTGGGTCATTTCCAATCGGTGCGGAGTGGAGGGGTGGTCCAGATACATCAAGGCGTTCTTGCAACTTTCATCATCGGCAATCAACCAGTCCAGGAACAAAAGCGCGTCCAATGGATGCATGCCATACCCTATCATAAGGTCCTCCGCCGAAAATTCCCATTCCTTCCCATTGCCCCAACCTGGCTTGGCGGCAACAGTTAGCGTCGGGGAAACTTCCGTTTCCAGCCATTCATTAATAGCTTGGCGGATAAACGGCTTACATTGGCTGATACGCACGGCCATGCGTATGGCTTCCTCCCGGGTCTTGAATTTATTTTCCAATGTTTCGTATTTCATATCCATCAATTTTTCTTGTCAAACATATCCAATACCACGCTTGCATACCAGTTGGCATCCAGTTCGATGCTTTGTAGGGCATAGGCTTGGGTGCAATCCACATAGTTGGCGTTGCTGACCGTCCATTCCGCCAAGCGGGAAGGAGCGAAGCCCCAAGGGTTGCCTTCCAACAAAGCCTCGTCCTGCACGGCATGGCGCAGTTCGTGTAATAACGTATGAACCATTTTTGTAGCAGGAACTGCCGACGCGGGGTCCAAGAACAAGGCGGCATTTAACTGCATCCGTTTATTTCCACACTTGCCATATTCGTTGGGGTTTAGTTCCTTGAAGTCAATTTCTGCTATCTCCACCTTCATGGCGGCTGCCAAGCGGTTTATCAGTTCCCTGAAAAACTCTTCGCGTTCGCCTGCCGTGCCCAGGCTGTTCAGTTTTTCCTCAAATCCCAAAGGGAAAAAATCATGCAATACCTCGACCGAAGCCTTTCCCATTTCAATATCACAAGCATCGGCCACGCGGCTTGCTATCTGTTGCGCTTCCACCGTCTTGATTTCTTGGTTCACGATTTCATTGGCTGCGTAAAGCCGCAGCATTTCCTCCGCCATCGCCTGGACTTGCTGTCTTCGGGCTTGAACGGCACGCACGGTTAGCGCAATGCCGCCGACCACCACGACCGTTCCACCTATCAATAATTCTATCATTTTTCTTTATATTTATGCAGGAAAGAATTAGATAAGGGAAATACCAGTAAACTGAAATGTAAACTGGCATTTCCCGATGTCCTTGTAACTCACTTTTAACCTCACACAAAGGGTGTGTTAAGCAAATGCAGGAAGTTCTTCGTCCGACTCGGTTTCGGTGTATGCATCATCGGAGATTTTAACCGCTTCCTCTTCAACTTTTTCCTTCTCTTCTTGCGCCACCTTGCCTTCTGTGCCTGTTCCCGTCGCCACTTTCTTTTCTTCTTCCTTTTCTTTCCCTGCACGGATTTGGTCCCATTTCTCCTTCACCTTGCCGACCAGCACGACCAAGTGGTCCACTACCCAGTCGTAAGGTTTTTCCAGTTTCTCCAACGACCACTCGGCAAATGCCGCGAACTTTTCGGCAAACAAGTGTCCCAGCACAAGGGCGATGCCCAGCGAGATGAAGGCAGCCAGGATGCCTTGACCAAACAAGGCCATCAAGGTGGTAACGAGCAACACGCTTGCTGCCGCTATGAAGACGATGCCCGCCGTGTACAGCAACACCATGTACAATGCCCCGAACACGTACTTCATTTTCACTCGCCATTCGGCTTCATCCGCACACTCGGCTTTGACTTCCTCCAAGGCTACCGCAGCCGCCGCGCAAGCACCGATTGCTTCCACGCTCAGGTCAGTTCCATTTGCTGAGAAGTGCAATATCTTATCTGCTTGCGCCGTATAAAGCAGCAAGGCGGTGTAGAACTTGTAGGCATCGCTCTTGGTGGCCAGCAGTTCGCGCAGGGAAGCCAGCTTTTCCTCGTCAAGCGGCTCGCGCAGAGTGGCCGCATAGTCGAGCATGGTGTCGAAACAACTGCCTTCTTGCAATTTAGCTTCCAACTCGGATGTCAGTTTCTCGACCGTTTTCTTGCCATACTCTTCAATGGCTTGTTGGATGTTTTCATTCGACTGCTGGTCTATGCCCAATTGCATCATTTGCATGGAGGCGAGCGCGTTTACCAACAGGTTTTTCTTTTCTTCGTCGGTCTTCCCATCCAGCAGTTGGTTGATGTGTACTTGGATGTTCCCTTGCTGGAAGTCGGCATACTGGCTGTCGAACAGGTCGATGCCCTTTTGGAGCTTTTCGATGATTTCCTCCGCCTTTTCTTCGGGGAGGTCGTACTTTTTCATCAACCGCTGCTTGGCTACTGCCTTGTAATCTGCGTTCTCGTTCCGCATCATTTCCTGGATGTCGCCTGTCAACGTATCGACTGCGTTCATCACCGTTTCAAAGTTTTCGGGCAAGCCCAACTGTTGCAATTCTTCTTTCGTTGCTTTCATAACAATTTTGTTTAAATGGTTTGTATTGCGATTTGTTGTTTGACTGTACAGAGCCGGTTCTTTCCGTTTTCTGACACTTTTCTGAAATGTTTTTTCAATTTGTTCTATGTTTTCTTCCTCGTCTTGGCCTATCAGTTGGTCTATATAGTCCCGATGGTACTCGTAGTCAGCCTTCAAGCAATGGTACACGGTGTCTGCTTCGCCGCTCTCCAGTAAGTTGCGCTTTACCCGCTTCATTTCTTGGGAAGGAAGATCGTTGGCTAAAAAGGCCATAAATTCATCCAATGGGGTTTCTGCTATCTTCATTTTCTTTCCTTTAATTGTTTGGCTTCTTTTTCTTTTAGTTTCTCCACCCGGCTCTTCAGATGTTCTATCGCCCTTGCTCTTAAGCCTGACATGGCCGTCTGCTTGTCCTTGGGTGTCCAATGTTGGTCAATGCCCCGCTGCTTTTCTTCCGGGGTCCAATCTTTCCAAGCATCATCTGGGCCGGACGGGTTCAAGTAACCGCGAAGTTCGTCAAACGCCTCCTGCCAGTGCATGTCGCCCATCACCAGGCATTGCAGCACTACTTGGTCGCGTTCCTTCAGCGTGGCAAACGCTTGCTGCACCCGCTTCCACGCTTCGCCAAGGAGGGGGTCGGCTTCGGGTTCGTCAACCCGGTCGCACAGTAATAGAGCCTCATAATCGATGTATTCCAGCAGTTCGCTCTCCGAATTTTCCATTTTCTTTTCGCGCTTGGCTATTTTACAATATTGGCGGATGGAGATGCGGTTCGTGTAGGTGTAGAGGGTGCTATTGTGGAAGGCTTTGTAGAGAGACACCCTGCGCCACCGGGGGCTTTCGGCAGCAGGGTCGAAAGGTTCGCTCAAGAATTGGTAATACTCGCCCGTGATGTCGCGGTGCATGATGTTGCGCTGCACATAGTCTTGGATGCGGGCGGCTATCTGCGCCCAATAATACTTCACGGCACGCCTGTCGTTGCAAGTCACGCGGCTGGCCAATTCAAGGTTGGCGCGTCGGTCGGGGTCGTCGGCCATCCGCGCAATGACTTCTGCTGTCGTCAGAGGTTCTTTACATGCTGTTTGTTCCATGTATCTGTGTGTTGAGATTAATATGCAAAACAGACAGACACGGAAACTTCCGGGCAAAAAAATAGCGTGAGATCCGTGCTTGTCGCTTATCTCACACTCCCAGGCCTTCGAACTTGCCTACTCAGTAAAGATAAGCAACCTCGAAGCCCACGCTGATATGCATACACAACAATCCCCTTGCCAAAGCAACCTGTGCCCCCCTTTCCCATGCCCTCACATCACTTTTTTAACGATGCGAGGGATGGGAGGAAGGCGTACATGCCACCCCGTGACTGCAAAGGGGATGCATCACTGTTGTAGACACATCCCGAGGACATCTACTGTCGCCCGCTTCCTACTGAGTTGTTCCAAGTGTTCGAAGTTTGGAGTGCAGAAAGTGAAACGTTCAAGTAAACGTCTTCTTATCTATGTATTACGATTTTGTCCATGCGAGCCGGAAGCCTTGCTGGTGACAGATCCGGGCGAAGCGGCATCCGCCTGGCAAACGATGCGTGGCGGATGCCCTGGCAAAATCTTTGCAAACTTAAATATTCCATCCGATTTATCAAATAATAGTCCGTTAAGAATTCAACATATCGGCTAAGCGGCTTCTGCCACTATGCCAAATAGTTCTTTGATAAGTT
>CALUML010000003.1 GCA_944321745.1 uncultured Bacteroidales bacterium | reverse complement strand
CCGGCGTTGGCAAAGAAGTGGTCGCCCACCTCGATGTTGTAGCCGTAGTCGCAGAAGAAGGGCGACACGATGGTGGCTCCCTCGCCGCACCGTCCCAGCAGTCGGCGCAGCATGTCTGCCCGTTCTTCCTCCTGCAGGGGCGACAGCAGGTTGTATTCATGCACCAGGGCGTGGGTGCGTTGCATCTCGGCTTGTAATTCCGGGTCGCGGTTCGGGTTGTATATCATCCCGAGCGCGGCTTTTTCTTTTTCGGTCATGGGGGGATTGTGTAATCGTGTAATCGTGTAATCGTGTAATCGCGTTATGGTTCATAGGGCGTTGCCCTATGCTGAGAGCCGCAAGTCCGTTGGACTTGGCTTGTTTACTTGTCTACTTGTTTACTTGTTTACTCATGTGGGCTGCTTCCATTTGTGCCCGCGACTTGCTGGTGGTGACCAGGTATACGCCTGCGAACACCAGCAGGGCCGACAGCACGTTGTGCCACCCGAACGTGTCTTGCCCCAGGCTGACAGCTACCAAGGCGGTCACCACCGGCTGCACGTAATTGTACATGCTCACCGTGGTGGGGCGCAGCACTTTTTGTCCGATGGGGATGAGCAGGTAGGTGATGAATGTGGCGAAGCATACCACGTAACCCGCCCGCAGCCAGGTGCCGGGTGCCAGGGAGGCGAAGTCGGTCGCGGCCAGGGAGTGGTAGCAGACGGGTGTGCACATCAGGGTGGCGAAAAGGAACATCCACTTCATCAGGGTGACGGGCGTGTAGCGCGATATCAGTCCTTTGAACAGGGTGAGGTATAGCGAATAGGACACCACGCCCCCGAAGATGATGAGGTTGCCCCACAGGCTGCTGCGCCCCTGCCCGTTCCCGGCATGGCTCAGGATGAGCAGCAACGCCCCTGAAGCCCCCACCGCCACGCCGATGGCTTTCTTCCACGTAATCGGTTCTTTCAGGATGAGGGCGGCCAGGAACATGCTCACGATGGGCAGTATGGTGATGACGATGGACGCGTCTATCGGCGAGGTCATCGACAGGCCGGAGATGAACGGCATCTGGTTCAGCACGATGGCGAGCGCAGAGGCGCAGAACAGCAGCAGCACGTCCTTGGCGGGCACGTGCTCCCGCTTGGTGAACGGCGACACGCACCAGAACAGCACCATGGCACCGGCCATGCGGAAGAACGTGAGCACCAGCGGGTCAAGTTCGTCGGGCATCAGCGAGCGCGAGACAGGCGTGTTGAAGCCGAATATCACGTTGGCCGCAAACAAGGCGATGTGGCCTGGAGTTTTGATATTGTTCATGATTGTATAATCGTTGAATGGCTGAAACGTTGAATGGCTGAACCGTGCAATCGGCTTATCGGTTGTGCAGCCACACCCACCCGATGCTCCACGCTGCCGCGAAGCCCCATGTCCACAGGAAGTAAGCCGGTTTGCGGTTTTTGTGGTGGATGAGGTACACCAGCGGCAGGATGGCGAAGCATCCGCCCAAGGCCTCCAGCAGGTGCAGCGTGCGTTCGGGGATGCGTTCACGGCCTTGCCGGGCCAGGTGCTTGTCGCGGGCGAATATACCCGCTGCGGCCAGGTTAATCAGTACCATATAAGCGGTAGGCCAATCCATCGGCATATCCGGCAAAAGCCCCCTTCAGGGGGTTGGGGGGTTAGGGTTCATCCTCCAGCAAGTCGGGCCGCAAGCGCATCGTGCGTTCCACCGACTGTTGGTGCAGCCATTCCTCCACCTTGGCCTGGTGGCCGGAGAGCAGGATGTCCGGCACGCGCCATCCCTTGTATTCCGCCGGGCGGGTATACACGGGCGGGGCCAGCAGGTTGTCTTGGAACGAGTCCGAGAGGGCCGAGGTCTCGTCGCCGATGGCACCCGGTATCAGCCGCACGATGGCATCGGCCATCATGGCGGCGGGCAGTTCGCCTCCCGTCAGCACGAAATCGCCGATGGATATTTCCCGGGTGATGAAGTGTTCGCGTATGCGGTGGTCGATGCCCTTGTAGTGCCCGCACAGGATGATGAGGTTCTCGCACATGGAGTAGCGGTTTGCCATGCGCTGGTTGAAGCGTTCCCCGTCGGGCGAGGTGTAAATCACTTCGTCGTATGTCCGCTCGCTGCGCAGCTGGGTGATGGCGCGGTCCACCGGCTCGATTTGCAGCACCATGCCGGCGGCGAAGCCGAACGCGTAGTCGTCCACGCGGCGGTGCTTGTCGGTGGAGTAGTCGCGCAGGTTGTGCACCACGATGTCCACCAGCCCCTTGTCGCGCGCCCGCTTCACGATGGAGTGGTTCAGCGGGCTTTCCAGCAGTTCGGGCACGACCGTGATAATGTCTATTCGCATAACAAACCTGTTTTATAATGCGGTGCAAAAGTACGGAGAATTATAAAGACGCATAGCACATATGACGTTTTTTTCCGTTTGGGGCGTTGGTGGAAATGGCACGCTTGGTACTTCGCAATCTTGATGACGGTGCGTGGCTCGTCGGCTATTGAATTTCTCCCGCTTTCCGGGCGGTCATGATGAAGGCGTTGTTCCCTATGTTCTTATAGGTCCAATGTGTGAAGCCCGCATCCTGCGTCAGGCGACGTAGTTCTCCCTTTGAGTAAATGTGCACGTCCCCGTCTTGGCTATACCTGATGAAAAGGTTCATCAGTTGCCGCAGCGGGAATGTCATGCGGTAGTCGCTGATGAGCAGCATCCCGCCCGGGTTGAGCACCCGTTTGAACTCGGCGAGGGCTGTTGCCGGGTTGGGGTAGTGGTGGAACGAGTCGTTGCAAATGATGATGTCGAACGAATGGCCGGGCAGCGGGAGCTTTTCCGCATCGCCTTGCAGCAGGTCGGCCGACCTGCCGAGCTTTTCCCCGGCCGCCTTCAGCATGTTTTCCGCCAGGTCGATGCCGGCATAGCGGGCTTCGGGCCGGGCGTTGATGAGCATCCGGAGCATTTCGCCCGTCCCGGCGCCGACATCCAGCAGGCTGGAGTAATTCTGTGCAAGTATTTCGGTGAGTATCGGTTTGTATGCCTTTCTGGCATGGCTGCCGTTCCTGTCCACGTCGTATGTGGCAGCTTGGCGGTCGAAGGAAGCTTGGGAGTTTGATTTTGCGTCCATAGGCAATTTGTATCCTGGTGCAAAAAAGATACGTCAAAGCCGCCCGAAACCGCAGCCTTCCGGTGGGAAAAATCATCGCTCGGGGTGGCGGGAGGATTGGTGGTTTTAGTAAAGTTTATGAAAGTTTAACTCGGTGGTCGGTGGAAGCCGGGCGCATCTTTTGCCTAAGAGCCTCCCCAACCCCTATAAAAGAGACACCCCCACCTCCCCTAAAAGAGACACCCCCAACCCCCTAAAGGGGGCTTTACCACCTGCTTAAAGACCGCGACCCTTTTGCCCAAGGGGGTACGACCCTTTTGCCTAAAGGGGTACGACCCTTTTGCCCAAAGGGGTGCGACCCTTTTGCCCAAAGGGGTACGACCCTTTTGCCTAAAGGGGTATGACCCTTTTGCCTAAAAAGGGTACAACCCTTTTGCCTAAAAGGGGTACAACCCTTTTGCCTAAAAGGGGTACAACCCTTTTGCCTAAAAGGGGTACAACCCTTTTGCCTAAAGGGATACGGACCTTTCCTTAAAAAAGGGAAAGCGCGTTAAGGATGTGGATTGGGGTGGAAAACGGCTTCGACCCGGGCGGGCGAAGCGCAGGGAATATGCGGGTGTGGTACGGGGTCTGGGTGGGCTGTCGGGAAGGAGCGGAGGGCTCCCCTCCAAAGGATCAGCTCTGTTTCTTCTCTTCTTTTTTGTCCTGTATCTTGAAGTAAATCACAGAGATAACCGATACGGCAATGACTACAAAAAACGGTAACAAATTGAAAAACATAATCGACCTCCTTCTTTACTTCCTTGTTAGTAATATGCTGCCGATCAGGGCAGCCACTGCGGCAAGCATGCCGACAGAGAATACTACGGCCACATTGTTTATTGCATCAAAGAAAGATGCCACGACCACTGCGGTAGTGATGTACTTGGATATGTCCAACAGCCATTCGCTGATTTTTTCATTTGCTTTTTCTCCCATGGTTCTTCCTTTTTGGCCTCCGCCTCCCGACACGCAAAGATAGGAAATCTTTCCATGCGGACAAGTTTATTTTTAAAATACTTGAACGCCATTGGAAAACAAATTGTTTTTCCTACATTTGCACATCTAAAAAACAACAGGGAAACCAATGGATACAAAACAGATTAAAAAGGCTTTAGTATCAGTCTATCACAAGGAGAAGTTAGACGAAATAATCAAGAAACTGCACGCGGCGGGCGTGTCGTTCATTTCCACCGGGGGCACGCAGGCGTTCATCGAATCGCTGGGCGTGCCGTGCGAGGCGGTGGAAGACCTCACGGGCTACCCCTCCATCCTGGGTGGGCGGGTGAAGACGCTGCACCCGAAGGTGTTCGGCGGCATTCTCAACCGCCGCGACAACGGGCAGGACCGGGAACAGGTGGCGCAGTATGACATACCGGGCATCGACCTGGTGATTGTGGACCTGTACCCGTTCGAGGCCACGGTGGCTTCGGGGGCGGGCGAGTCCGACATCATCGAGAAAATCGACATAGGCGGCATCTCGCTCATCCGCGCGGCGGCGAAGAACTACAACGACGTGCTCATCGTGGCTTCGCAGGCGCAGTACGAGCCGCTGCTCGACTTGCTGGACGAGCGGGGGGCGGCCTCCACGCTGGAAGAACGCCGGTGGTTTGCCAAGGAGGCGTTTGCCGTGTCGTCACGCTACGACAGTGCCATCTTCAACTACTTCGACGGCGACAATGCCAGCGCGTTCCGCTGCGCCGAGGACAACGCCAAGGTGCTGCGCTATGGCGAGAACCCGCACCAGAGGGGTTTCTTCTTCGGCAACTTCGACGACATGTTCGAGCAAATCCACGGCAAGGAAATCTCCTACAACAACCTGCTCGACATCGATGCGGCCACGAACCTCATCAATGACTTCGACGAAGTGACGTTTGCCATCCTGAAGCACAACAACGCCTGCGGCATCGCCTCGCGCCCCACGGTGCTCGAAGCGTGGAAGGACGCGCTGGCGGGCGACCCCGTGTCGGCCTTCGGCGGCGTGCTGGTGACCAATGCCGTCATCGACAAGGCTGCGGCCGAGGAAATCACTAAGATATTCTTCGAAGTCATCATCGCGCCCGACTACGACATGGACGCGCTCGAAATACTGGGGCAGAAGAAGAACCGCATCATCTTGATTGCAAAGGGCAACAAGACGCGCAGCCGCCAGTTCCGCTCGCTGCTCAACGGCGTGCTGGTGCAGGACCGCGACACGCACACCGAAACGCCCGACGAGCTGAAGCCCATGACGGAAAAAGCCCCCACGCCCGAACAGGTGGAGGACCTGCTGTTTGCCAACAAGATTGTGAAGCACTCGAAGTCGAACGCCATTGTGCTGGCGAAGAACAAGCAGATGTGTGCCAGCGGGGTGGGGCAGACCTCGCGGGTGGATGCCCTGGAGCAGGCCATTGAGAAGGCACGCTCGTTCGGCTTCGACCTGCAAGGGGCGGTGATGGCCTCGGATGCCTTCTTCCCCTTTGCCGACTGCGTGCAGATAGCCCACGAGGCGGGCATCACGGCGGTGATACAGCCGGGCGGCTCCATCCGCGACAACGAATCGGTGGATTCCTGCAACCAGAACGGCATGGCCATGGTGTCCACGGGCTACAGGCATTTTAAACACTAAAAACAATGAATAATGAACAATGAATAATGAACAATTAACAATTAACAATGAACAATGGATGGCGGGGAAGCCGTTTCCCGTGGTCTGCTGCTCATTGTCCATTGTTAGGTGTTCATTGTTCATTGTTGACCGTTCATTGTTCATTGTTGACCGTTCATTGTTAATTGTTCATTGTTAACTGTTCATTGTTATTGTATGGGACTGTTTTCCTTCACACAAGAAATTGCCATCGACCTGGGCACGGCCAACACGATTATCATACACAATGATAAAATCGTGGTGGACGAGCCGTCGGTGGTGGCTCTCGACAAGCGTTCGGACAAGTTGCTGGCCATCGGCGAGAAAGCCCGCCAGATGCAGGGCAAGGAGAACGAGGGCATCCGCACCGTGCGCCCGTTGCGCGACGGGGTGATAGCCGACTTCTACGCGGCGGAACTGATGATACGCGGCATGATCAAGATGATACCGAGCAAGAACCGCCTGTTCATGCCCAGCCTGAAGATGGTGGTATGCATTCCCTCGGGCAGCACGGAAGTGGAAATACGCGCCGTGCGTGACTCGTCCGAACACGCCGGGGGGCGCGAGGTGTACATGATATACGAACCGATGGCGGCGGCCATGGGCATCGGCATCGACGTGGAAGCCCCGGCGGGCTGCATGATTGTGGACATAGGCGGCGGCACCACGGAGATTGCCGTCATATCGCTGGGCGGCATCGTGTCCAACAAGTCGATACGCATCGCGGGCGACGACCTCACGCAGGACATCGTGGAATACATGGGCCACATGCACAATATCAAGGTGGGCGAGCGCACCGCCGAGCTGATTAAAATCAACGTGGGCGCGGCCTTGACCGACCTGGGCGAAGAAGCCCCGGAAGACTACATCGTGCGTGGGCCGAACCGCATGACGGCTCTGCCCATGGAAGTGCCGGTGTCGTACCAGGAGATTGCCCACTGCCTCGAAAAGTCCATCTCGAAGATAGAGACGGCCATCCTGAGCGCGTTGGAGCAGACGCCTCCCGAGCTGTACAGCGACATCGTGCAGCGGGGCATCTACCTCACGGGCGGCGGTGCGTTGCTGCGCGGGCTGAACAAGCGGCTCACCGACAAGCTGAACATTCCGTTCCACATTGCCGACGACCCCCTGCACGCCGTGGCGCGCGGCACGGGCATCGCGTTGAAGAACGTGGACAAGTATTCGTTCCTTATCAGGTGACCCCCTGCCCCTGAAGGGGGGGATAGACACGCCGCGTCTCTACAAGTATGCTTTTAATGGTATTTTCCGAAAGCCCCCTTTAGGGGGTTGGGGGTGTTTTGGGGTCGGAGGTTTATGCACAAGTTATTCCTTTTCCTTGCCCGGTATAGCATCGTGGGGCTGTTTCTGTTGTTGGAAATAGCCTCATTCGCTTTGTTTGTGGGCAACGGGCGGTATGCGGGCAGCGTGTTCTTCTCGTCGAGCAATGCGCTCATTGCGGGTCTGTACAGCGTGAGCGGGCGTGTGACGGACTTTTTCAAGCTGCGTTCGAACAACGAGGGACTGTCCGGGGAGAACGCCCGGCTCAAGGAGCGCATCGCCGTGTTGGAGAACGAGCTGGCGTTGGTACGGGCCGGACTGCCGGACACCACCCGCTTCGTGCAGCCGGAGCAGGAGGTGGCATACATCCCCGCACGCATCATCCACAACACGACCAACCGGGTGCGCAACTACATCACGCTCAACCGGGGGGCTTCGGACGGCCTGCGTCCCGACATGGGCGTGGTGGGTCCCGAGGGCGTGGTGGGCATCGTGCAGACCACGTCCGACCGCTTCGCCACGGTCATTTCCCTGCTCAACCCTTTGATACAGGTGAACTGCAAAATCAAACGCAACAACTATTTCGGCCCCTTGGGGTGGGACGGGCTGGATTACCGCTATGCCCAGCTGACCGACATCCCGCGCCACGTGGACTTGTACATCGGCGACACCATCGTGACCAGCGGGCTGACCACCACCTTCCCCGAAGGCATCCCGGTAGGGGTCATCGAGAATTTTACGTGCGACGAGGGCGATGCTTTCTATCACATTCAGGTGCGGTTGGCCACCGATTTCCGCCGCATCTCCAATGTGCAGGTCATTGATTATAAAAACCGGGACGAGCAGGAGGCGTTGGAATCCTCCCTGCCCATGTAGGAGGTGTGCCAAAATAGGAAAGAACACGGATTGTACGGATTGTACGGATAATCACGGATAGGAACATCCATATAGACGTGACGTGGGTAGAGACAAGGCATGCCTTGTCTCTACAATTCCATCGGTATATTATATGTTATTATAAATAGGATAAAGAGAGAAATGCGATAAAGGAATAGATGCGGAGGATGGTGTTCCCTTACCTCTTGCCTCTTACCTCTCACTCCTTACTTCTCACCCTGTTCATGTTGCAGACGGTCATACAGAATATCATCCGCTTTGTGGTGCTGGTGCTGGTGCAGGTACTGGTGCTCAACCACGTGCAGTTCCTGGGGTTTGTCAATCCCTACGTTTACGTGCTGTTCATCCTGTCGCTGCCGGTGCGCACGCCGCGCTGGCTCACGTTGGTGCTGTCGTTCGGGTTGGGCATGGCGGTAGATGCCTTTGCCGACACGCTGGGGTTGCACGCCTTTGCCTGCGTGCTGGCGGGCTTCCTGCGCGACCCGCTCGTCAAGCTGCTCGGCGCGGGCGACGACAACAACGACTTCACCCCCTCGATGGCTACGCTGGGCATGGGCAATTATGTGAAATACGCCTCCGTGTTGGTGGTGGTGCACCACCTGGCCATTTATTTCCTGGAAGCGTTCACCTTGGCGCATTTCTTCGACACCCTGTGGCATGCCTGCCTGGCTGCGGCCGTCACGCTGGTCATCGTGCTGGGCTTGCAACTGATTAAACGACGCTGACCGCCCATGCTCAATAATCCCTACCAGAACCGGAAATACGTGGTATCGGCCATCATCGTGGGGGTCGTGCTGGTGTACATCGTGCGCCTTTTCTCCCTCCAGGTAGTCGAGACCAAATACAAGGAGGGGGCGGAGAGCAACGCCCTGCTGCACCGCACGCTCTATGCCCCGCGCGGGCTGATATACGACCGCGACGGGCGGCTGCTGGTGTACAACAAGCCTGCTTACGACATCAACGTCATCATGCGTGAGGTACAGCAACTCGACACGCTGGAGCTGTGCCGCACGCTGGGCATCGACCGGGCGTATTTCGACGGGCGCATGGCCGACATCAAGAACCGCCGCAAGAACCGGGGCTACTCCCCCTACACGCCGCAGACTTTCATGTCGCAGCTGGAGATGGAGGATGTGGCCGCTTTCCAGCAGCTGGGCTACAAGTTTCCCGGCTTCTACCTGCAGAACCGCACCTTGCGCGAATATGCCTATCCCAGCGCGGCGCACGTGCTGGGCAGCATCGGCGAAGTGTCGCCCCGGCAGTTGGAGGAGGATGACTATTACCGCCAGGGCGACTATGCCGGGCGCGACGGCATCGAGTACGTGTACGAGAAGGAACTACGGGGCGAGAATGGCGTGGAGATATTGTTGCGTGATGCCCGAGGACGCATCCAAGGCCGCTACGAGGACGGGCGGGAGGACATCGCCCCCCGCGCCGGGCAGGACATCACCCTGTCGCTCGACATGGAACTGCAGCAATTGGGCGAGCGGCTGCTCACGGGCAAGGTGGGCAGCATCGTGGCCATAGAGCCTGCCACGGGCGAGATACTGGCCATGGTGTCCAACCCCGCCTTCGACCCCGGGCTGCTGGTGGGGCGCGAACGCTCGAAGAATTATGCCGCGCTGGTGGCCGACACGCTGAAGCCCCTGCTCAACCGTGCCACGCAGGCGCAGTATTCGCCCGGTTCTACCTTCAAAATCATCCAGGCCCTGACTTGCCTCGACATGGGCGGCATCACCCCGTCCACCCTCTTCTCCTGCCAGGGGCAACTGTCCTACCCCATCAAGTGTACCCACACCCACGACAGTCCCGCCGACCTGTGCGACGCCATTGAGCAAAGCTGCAACCCCTACTTCTGGCAAGCCTACCGCAACACGCTGGAGCTGGACGGCTACGGCGAGGACAACGAACCCTTCAAGCGACGCTACGACACCTGGGAGGGTAAGGTGCGCAGCTTCGGGCTGGGCAGCCGCCTGCCCGGCACGGACATTTACGAGCAGCTGGCCGGCTACGTGCCTTCGCGCGACCGCTACGACAAGACGTACGGCCCCCACAGTTGGAAGGCCATGACCGTGCGCTCGCTCTCCATCGGGCAGGGCGAGTTGCTGGTCACCCCCTTGCAGATAGCCAACGTGGCCGCCACCATCGCCAACGAGGGCTACTACGTGACGCCCCACCTGCGCCGTGCCGACTCGCTTGCCCTGCGCACCCACCGGGTGGACGTGGACCCGAAGCACTTCCCCGTGGTGAAGGAGGGCATGAAGCGGGTGCTGGAAAATACCGTGACGGGCCGCTACTACCGCGTGCCCGGGCTGGAGATGGGCGGCAAGACGGGTACCGTGCAGAACCCCCACGGCAAGGACCACGCGCTGTTCATGGGCTTCGCCCCGCTCGACGACCCGCAGATAGCCATCGCCGTGGTGGTGGAGAACGCGGGCTTCGGAGCCACCTACGCCATGCCCGTGGCCACGCTGATGACGGAGTATTACGTGCAGGACACCATCAGGCGCACGTGGCTGCTCGACTATGTGACAAATACCATTACCAATCCGGATGTTATCAAGGGAAACTGACATACGCAAGGGGATAGACTGGCCCACGGTGCTCATGTACCTGGCCCTGGTGGTGTGCGGCTGGCTGAGCATCTACGGGGCGAGCTACGACTTCGACCAGTCGTCCATCTTCAGCTTCGACAACCGTGCGGGCAAGCAGTTCGTGTGGATGCTCACCGCGTTCATGCTGGCCGGGCTGGTGCTGCTGATAGATTACAAGGTATATGACAGCCTGGTGACCAACTTCATCTACATCGGGGCGATGCTGCTGCTGCTGCTCACCATCGTGGGAGGGCTGGTGAACCTGCCCTTCGTGCCCGACATCAAGGGCTCGCGCTCGTGGATTGTGCTCGGCCCGGTCAGCTTCCAGCCTGCCGAGCTGGCCAAGATAGCCACCGCCCTGGCCGTGGCGCGCTACCTGTCGGTGCACCGCAACGCCTTTGCGGGGCGCGGGTGGGTGCAGGCGGCGGCGTTGGTGCTGGTGCCGTGCTGCCTCATCATCTTGCAGCAGGAGACGGGGTCGGCCCTCGTGTTCGCCGCCTTCCTGCTGGTGTTCTACCGCGAGGGCATGAGCGGCGTGGTGCTGCTGGCGGGGGTGGCGGCCGTGGTGCTCTTCGTCATCATCGTGCGCTTCGGCGACGTGCCGGTGCAGGGCGGGGCGGGCGACCTGGGGATGCTCGTCGCCTTGGCGTTCATCCTGCTGGCGGGGCTGACGTACGTGGCCTTCGTGCGGCGGGTGCGGCGCGAGACGCTCCTCTACCTCGGCGGCGTGGCGGGGGTGGGGCTGCTGGCCTTCGTGGCCAACTTGTGGACCACCGTGAGCTACACGCACGTGCTGCTGGGCGTGGCGGTGGCCTCCTGCCTGTACTGGGGCGTGGTGGGTTATGCCAGGCGGTTGCGCGGCGTGCAGGTCATGGCCGTGCTCATGGTGGGGGCGGTGCTGTTCTGCTTCGCGGCCGATTACCTGTTCGACTCCGTGCTGAAGCCCCACCAGCAGGTGCGCATCAAGGTGGCGCTCAACATGGAGGACGACCCCAGCGGGGCGGGCTACAACGTGGCGCAGTCCAAGATAGCCATCGGCTCGGGCGGGCTCACGGGCAAGGGCTTCCTCAACGGCACGCAGACGAAGCTGAAGTACGTGCCCGAGCAGGACACCGACTTCATCTTCTGCACCGTGGGCGAGGAGTTCGGCTTCGTGGGAGCGGCGGGCCTGCTGTGCCTCTATACCGTCTTCCTGCTGCGGCTCATCCACATCGCCGAGCGGCAGCGCGACACCTTCAACCGCATCTACGGCTATGCGGTGGTATCCATCCTCTTCTTCCACCTCACGGTCAACATCGGCATGGTCATCGGCCTGTTGCCCGTCATCGGCATCCCGTTGCCCTTCTTCAGTTACGGCGGCTCGTCGCTGTGGGCGTTCACCGTCATGCTCTTCATCTTGCTGCGCCTCGATGCCTCGCGGGGCGAACGGATGCGGTGAGGACGGTTGATAATGGAGAATGGAAAATGGAAAGTTGAAACGGCGGCCCATGCCCTCCCAACACGCCGTGTTGCCTTCCCCTGAGTCAGGTTTTTATTCTATAGAATAATAGGTTACGGGTCTCCCGCGTGATGCCCTGCCCCTTGCTATGGAGAGGCAAGGCATCTCACTATAGTGAGGGTAAGCATCTCGCTATAGTGAGGGTAAGCATCTCACTATAGTGAGGCAAGACATCTCACTATAGTGAGGCAAGGCATCCCACTATAGTGAAGTGCGTGGTCTCACTATAGTGAGGCCTAAGGGGACTTCATAGAGAGGGACAAGGCATCATGCTGGATACACGTAACGCGTTGCTATGCAGGTAGCAAAGCTGTCGTTTTCAACTTTCCATTTTCATCTTTCCATTTTCAATTCTCTTCGCCGCCCACAGCCCCGCGAACGTCAGCAGGCCGTTAAGCATGAGCAGCTCGTAGCCGAAGGCATATCCCCACCAGTGGCGGCTGGCCCAGTCCAGCAGGCCGCACAGCACCGGGGCTGCCACGGCGATGAAGGGCACCGCCCGGTCGCACGTAGGCCGCTTGGTGAACAGCCCGAAGGCGAACAGGCCCAGCAACGGCCCGTAGGTGTAGCTCACCAAGGTATAAATGGCATCGATCACGCTCGTGTTGTTCACCGCCCGGAACAGCAGGATAATCCCCACGAACGCCGCCGAGATGCCCACGTGGACGGCTATCCGCGTGCGTTTGGCCTGCCGGGGCTGTTGCCGCCCGATGCCCAGTATGTCCACCGCCAGCGAGGTGGTCAACGCCGCCAAGGCCGAGTCGGCACTCGAAAAGGCCGCCGCCACGATGCCCACGACGAAGAGCACCAAGGCCGTCTTGCCCAAGTATCGGGAGGCGAACAAGGGCAGTATCTCGTCCGACTGCGCGGGAAGCGCGATGCCTTCCTGCCCGGCCAGCACCAGCAGCATGGCCCCCAGCGTGAGGAACAGGAAGTTGACCGGCATGAACGACGCGCCATACCAACGCATGTTCTTCTGCGCCTCGGGCAGGCTGCGGCAGGTCAGGTTCTTCTGCATCATGTCCTGGTCCAGCCCCGTCATCACGATGGCAATGAAGATGCCGCTGAAGAACTGCTTGAAGAAGTTCTGCTTGCTGTGCCAGTCGTCCAGCACGAAGAGGCGGGTCATGTCGCTGTGCGCCAAGGTCGAGGCCAGTTCGCCCGCGCCCAGGTCGATGCGCCGCGCCGCCTCCACCATGAGCAGCACCAGCGCGGCCAGCATGACGACGGTCTGCAAGGTGTCCGTCCACACAATCGCCTTGATGCCGCTGCGGAACGTGTAGAGCCATATCAGCCCGATGATGCCGCACACGTTCGCCACGAAGGGCACTCCCAGGCTGTCGAACACGAGCGTCTGCAACATCAGGGCCACCACGTACAGCCGTGCCGCCGCCCCGATGGTCTTGCCCACGAGGAAGCACGCCGCCCCCGTCTTGTACGACCGCCGCCCGAACCGTTCCTCCAGATACGTGTAGATGGACGTGAAGCCCCGGCGGTAATACAGCGGCAGCAGCACCCCGGCAATGACCAGGTAACCGAAGAAAAAGCCCGCCACCGTCTGCATGTACGTGAAGCCGATGTCGCGCACCATGCCCGGCACCGACACGAAGCTCACCCCCGACAGCGACGACCCCACCATGCCGATGGCCACCACCCACCAGGGCGACCGCCGGTTGCCGAGGAAGAAAGCCTCGTTGTCCGTGCCGCCCCGCCCCGCCACAAGCGATATGAGCAGCAGGACGGAGAAGTAAACCCCGATGATGAGCAAGATGGAATATGCGGACATGCTTTTTAGTTACGAGTTACGAGTTACGGGAATCCGGGATACCGCTCCCGCCTACAAGGGTGCAAAGGTAAGCATTCTGCCCGGTGCAGCCGCAGGGGTGTGGCAAGTAGAGGGACAAAGGTAAAGGAAAAGTCAAGGCCAACGGCCTTGTGGCGTTCAGCGTAGGGCATCGCCCTACGGATAGGGGTGAGGAGGCGAGCACCTCTCCGTGCCAATCCGTTCAATCCCGCGCTGAAATTTGGTTCTTAACCGCAAAGAGCGCGAAGAGCGCAAAGGAGAGGCATTGTCCCACTCTCTGCGTTCTTTGCGGTTAGATATAATATATATACGCTCTTTGCGGCTAAGTACATATTTTCGTACCTTTGCGGGGACGAATATCGATATGGGTCAACAATTTTCATCCACATTGCTTGAAAACGCCGTGGACGAGCTGGCCAAGTTGCCCGGCATCGGGCGGAAGACGGCCATGCGGCTGGCGTTGCACCTGTTGCGGCGGACGGAGGAAGAGGTGGAGTCGCTGGGCAACGCGGTCATCCGCCTGCGCAAGGAGATACGCTACTGCCGCGTGTGCCACAACATATCGGACACGGAGGTGTGCCACCTGTGCGCCAACCCGGGGCGCGACCACCACACGGTGTGCGTGGTGGAAAACGTGAAGGACGTGATGTCGGTGGAGAACACGCAGCAATACCACGGCCTCTACCACGTGCTGGGCGGGGTCATCTCGCCCATGGACGGCGTGGGACCGAAGGACCTGGAGATAGAGAGCCTCGTGGAGCGTGTGCCGCGCGAGGGCATCCAGGAGGTCATCCTCGCCCTGAGCACCACCATGGAGGGCGACACGACCAACTTCTACATCTACCGCAAGCTGGCACCGCTCGGCGTGCGCATCACCACCATCGCCCGCGGGGTGGCCATCGGCGACGAGCTGGAGTATGCCGACGAGGTGACGCTGGGCCGCTCCATCCTGAACCGGGTGGACTTCACCGGGACGTTCAAGTAGGCAAGGAGCAAGAGGCAAGAGGTAAGTAGCAAGTAGGCAAGAAGTAAGGAGCAAGTGCAAGGCCAACGGCCTTGTGGCTTTCAGCGTAGGGCAACGCCCTACGGACAGAGGCAAGAAGTAAGGAGTAAGAGATTTGAAGTCTCCCCTTTATCTGCGCCCATCCGCGCAATCTACGGGAACAATCTGAAATTTGAAATTTGAAATTTGAAATCTGAAATTGTTATGAGAAAGGTTATCAACAAGCTCACGCTGATTTATTACGGTTTTTACGTGCTGGCCATCGGGTTGGCGGCGATAGGGTACGCTTATCTGTCGGGCAAGCCGCCCTTGGTGGACGAGCACGGCTCGGCGGGCATCGCGCTCAGCTCGGCCTACATCGTGTTGCTGGTGGCAAGCATACCCTTGGCACTCAAACTCTTTAGCATGAAGGTGAAGAAGCTGGCCGCCCGCGAGGATTTGGACGAGGATGCCAAGGCCGCCCGCTACCTGCCCCTGGCTGCCTGGAGGTTAGTGGCCATCGGGGCGGACCTGCTCGTCGGCATTGCGCTGTTCTACCTGCTCGGCTCGCGCTCCATGATATATTGCGCCGCCATCGCCGCCGTGGCACTCGTGTTCTGCAAGCCGAGCGAAATGAAGGCAGATAATGAATTGAGGACAATGAACAATGAACAATGAACAGCGGGCAACGCACAACTTCCGCTCATTGTTCATTGTCCATTGTTAATTGTTAATTGTTAATTGTTAATTGTTAATTAAACAGCCATGCTTATTGCCGTAGATTTTGACGGGACTATCGTGACCCACGAGTACCCGAAGATAGGGAGGGAAATACCCTTTGCCATCGACACGCTGAAGCGGTTGCAAAGCGAGCTCCACCACCAGCTGGTGTTGTGGACCATGCGCGACGGTAAGGAACTGGACGAGGCCGTGGAGTATTGCCGCGCCCGGGGGCTGGAGTTCTACGCCGTCAACGCCAGCTACCCGGAGGAGGTGTTCGAGCCGGGCATGTCGCGCAAGGTGAACGCCGACCTTTTCATCGACGACCGCAGCCTGGGCGGACTGCCCGACTGGGGGGTCATCTACCGCATGATTGCCGAAGACCGTTGCTTCGAGCAGCCGGACAACATCCTCCAGGGCGAACGCCCGAAGAAGAAAGGCTTGTTCGGGCGGTTCAAGTGAGTATCGTGTTCAAATGAATAAGCCGCTTATGTCCGTAGAAACCATCCGCCTGCGTGCCTGCGAGCCGGAAGACCTGGAGTTGCTCTACCGTTGGGAGAACGACCCCGCCTATTGGTGTGGCGACGAGTTGCGCACGCCTTATTCGCGGTATGTGTTGAAGCAGTTCATCCTCCGCGCCGGGCAGAGCGTGTACGAAAGCCGGCAGATGCGCTTCATGGCCGTGAGGGAGGCGGACGGGCTCACGGTGGGGGTCGTGGATTTGTACGACTTCGACCCGCACAACAGCCGGGCCGGGGTGGGCATCCTGATTGACCAGCCTTGTCAAGGCCGGGGGCTGGCCACGGCAAGCCTGCTGGCCGTGCGGCGTTATGCCTTCGACCACCTGCGCCTGCACCAGCTCTATGCGCACATTGCCGTAACCAACGGGGCCAGCCTGCGTGTGTTCGAAAAGGCGGGCTTCACCCGCACCGCCCTGCTGCGCGACTGGATGAAACGGGGGGATGCCTTCGTGGATGTGGCGGTGATGCAGGTTTTGGAACGCAAATGACGCAAATAAAGCGAATACACGCTATTTAACGTGAGTTCGGTATAAACTGTGGGGATACGTCCTGCTGTCAGAGCTTTCATACAAACAAACAAACACAATAGGCACAATAGCAGTATAAACGCGAGTTCGATATTAAGAGTTGTGCTTATGTATTGATATTCAAACGAAATATTTTCTAACCCCTCGGCTCTTCTAGCCACGCCCCTTTATCAAAAGGGGAGAATGAAGTTACTTCTGACTGCTGTCAACAGACGAAACATGCCAACTCTCCCCTTTTGATAAAGGGGAGTGGCTCGAAGAGCCGAGGGGTTAGATAAAGGCCATTGCTTATACCGAACTCACGCTATTTATGGGCAAGATGATTTGCGTGCATTCGCGTTATTCGCGTCATTTGCGTCCCAAAACCTGCCTATCTTCAATTCATCCACCAAGTCGCGGCTGTTCATGCTTTCCTCGCCATGTTTGCGGGCGGCGGCATCGCCTGCCAGCCCGTGGCAGTACACGCCTATTACGGCGGCTTGCTCGCTGTCGTACCCACGGGCGAGTAACCCGGTGAGCAGCCCGGTGAGCACATCGCCGCTGCCGCCCTTGGCCATGCCGGGATTGCCGGTGGAGTTGAAGCGGATGCGCCGGTCGGGCATCACCACCATGGTGTGTGCCCCTTTCACCACCACGACCGACCGCAACCGTGCGGCCAAGGCACATGCCTTTTCTATTTTCTCCTTTTCATCGTTCCAATTTCCTATCAGCCGTTGCAATTCGCCCGGGTGCGGTGTGAGGATGGAGCCGGACGGGATGCGTCCGAGCCATTCCCCGTGCCGGGCGAGGATGTTCAGCGCGTCGGCGTCGAGCACCATCGGCACGGAAGCGGCTTGCAGCAATCGCCCGAATGCCGCCACCGTTTCATCGGCCATGCCCAGTCCGCTGCCCGTGCCGATGGCGCGGTAGCGGGCAAGCTCTTCGGGCAAGGTGGAGAAGCTGTCTGCCGGGTCGAGGCTCAACATGGCCGATGGAAAGGCCACATTCATGGCCACGGCACCTTGCCGGGGCACGTGTGCCGTGACCAACGCGCAGCCCGAGCGCAACGCCCCGCCCGTGGCCAGCACCGCCGCCCCCGTCATGCGGGCAGAGCCGCACACCAGCAGGGCGTGTCCGTAGTCGCCTTTGTGGGCGAACGTCCTGCGCCCCCGCAGCAACGGGGTCACGTCCGCCTGCCCGGTGTAGGAGTAGGGCGTGTCTGTCCACCCGGGGTAGGCGGGCGCGAGGCCGATGGGCAGCACGTGCAACTGTCCGCAGCAATCCCCCGCCTCGGGCAGCATCATGGCCAGCTTGGGGCACTCCAAGGCCAGCGTGTGCGTGGCATGCACGATGCGGGCGGGGTCGTTGCCCCACTCCGTCGCCATGCCCGAGGGCAGGTCGATGGCCACCACCTCGTTGGGCAGGCGGTTTATCGCCGGGATGAGCGATGCCAACGGCTCTTTCAGTCCGCCCCGCACGCCGGTACCCAGGAGCGCGTCCACCAGGAGCGCGTCTTTCGGCGGGCACAGGGCTTCATGGCGCAGCAAGGGACGCACGCGGTCGGGCAGGCGGTGCAGGTTGGCACGGCATTCTTCCGTCATTTCATCCGGTGAAAAGGTCGAAAACATGCTGCACGCGTAGCCCGCCTCGGCCAGCATACGGGCCACTGCCAGCCCGTCGCCCCCGTTGTTGCCCTTGCCGATGAGGAAAAGCAGGGGACGGTTTGGCCCGATGTGTGCTTTAAACCAATCGGCAACCGCCCCGGATGCCCGCTCCATGAGGTCGAGCGAGGCAATGGGTTCCGTCTCCATCGTGAAGCGGTCGGCTTCCTTGATTTGTGTTCCGGTGAGGATGTTCATAGAGGAAGAAGTTTTTGAAAGGAGGACAGCATTGACAACATGATATAATGTGAGTTCGGCATAAGCAATGGCCGTTATCTAACCCCTCGGCTCTTCGAGCCACTCCCCTTTATCAAAAGGGGAGAATGGGGTTACTTCTGACTGTTGTCAACAGACGAAACATGCCAACTCTCCCCTTTTGATAAAGGGGAGTACCCGTAAGGGGGAGGGGTTAGATGGCATCTTGCTTCAATGTCGACACGAAAGCATGAACCCTTATATCGACTCACGTTAATATAATAGGTATAATGAATATCCGCAATTTGCCGGCAGACCGTTCATGTTTGTAAAACACAATAGGTACAATAGGAAGTTTGTTTTCTATGCTTTACCCTCCCATGCATCACCGTGCGGCTGCCGCTACCATTTCCGTCCCGGCATACAGGTAGATGTCTACCCGCCGGTTTTGTGCCCGTCCTTCGGGTGTGTCGTTGCTGGCCACCGGGTCGGCAAAGGCGCGTCCTCCCGAGGCGGTAATCCGTTTGCCTGTCACGCCCTGTGCCGTGAGCGAACGCACCACGGCGGTCGCCTGGTTGCCCGACGTGCGGCGGTTGTCTTCCGGCGTGCCCACGTTGTCCGTGTGGCCGTACACCATCAGGCACACGCCCGGGTGAGCCTTCAGCACGCCTGCCAGGCCTGTTAGCAGCGACTGGGCTTCGGGCCGCAAGGAACCTGTGGCGGGGTCGAACGAGGCATCCGCACCCAGCGCGACGCGCAGGGCCTTTAGCCCGTTGGCATCGGTGAAACTTTCCACCCGTGCCCCGTCGAGCGCGGCCACCTGGGCTGCCAAGGCATCCATCTCCCGGCTGATGGCAGCGTTGGCCTTGGGCGACACGTCCTCCACCCCCGATGCGCCCACGGTGAGGGGGCGTGCGTATTCCGGTGTGGCATCGGCTTGTTCGTGGGCGGAGGTTTCCGTGGCGGATTTCATCGTGCGGCTCGTGGTGCGGCAGCCCGTGACCAGCAGGCCCGCAGCCAGCGACGCGATAATCAATACGTTCTTTTTCATAACTGGAAGTTTACCAAAGATGCAGACAAAAATACGCATTTTTTGCGTATCCCGCTCAAAAAAGCAACTTTCGGGTCGTGCAATTCGGCTCAGGAACGGTAAATTTGCACCGTCAAACCGCATCACCATGCAATCGCAACAGTCATTGAACTACGAGCGCATCGCTGCCGCCATCCGCTTCATCCGCGAGCACCGGCGCGAGCAACCCTGCCTGGAGGAGGTGGCGGAGCACGTCTGCATGAGCCCGAACCACTTCCAGCGCATGTTCCGGGAATGGGCGGGCACCTCGCCCAAACAGTTCCTGCAATATCTTAACGTGGAGTATGCCAAGCGCGTGTTGCGGGAAACGCGCGCCTCGCTGGCCGAAGCGGCTGCCGCGGTCGGCCTTTCGGGCACGGGCAGGCTGCACGACCTGTTTGTCCGCATCGAAGGAATGACTCCCGGCGAGTACAAGAACGGCGGTGCGCATCTCGACATCCGCTACAGCTTGGCGGGGAGCCCCTTCGGCGAAGTGCTGGTGGCTTCCACCGACAAAGGCATCTGTTGGCTGGAATTTACCGATGGAAACGGGGATTGCCTCGCCCGCCTGAGGGCAAAATTCCCCCTCGCCCGCTACACCCGGGCTGGGGACGAACGGCAGCGGGCAGCCCTCTCCCTCTTCGCCCGGGACTGGGACAACCTGCCGGAAATAAAACTGCACCTGAAAGGCACGGACTTCCAGTTGAAGGTGTGGCAGGCCCTGCTCCGCATCCCGCCGGGCGGGCTGGTCACCTACGGCGATATTGCGGCGGACATGGGTCGGCCGACGGCCTGCCGGGCGGTAGGCACGGCGGTGGGCGACAACCCGGTGGCTTACCTCATCCCGTGCCACCGCGTCATCCGCGCCACCGGCGAGTGGGGCCCTTACCGCTGGGGCGAGACCCGCAAGACGGCCCTCATTGGTTGGGAAGCCGCCCGAAGGGAGCGGGAGCCATTCGGATAAAACAGTTTCTTACCGTTATTCTGGACGTTTTTCCCCGTATGTACGTCTCGTACAGCCTACTTTTGCAAAGGACAAGGTGCGTGAGGAGTGGATGGGATTTCCGTCCGTGCGAAAATAAAATTCCGTCCGCACGAAAATAAAATTCCGTCGGTGCGAAAAATCATTTCCGCAAGCACAAAGGTGAAAGGGAAAAAGGAGAAAGGTGAAAGGGAAAAGTAGAAAGGGCGAAAGTAGAAAGGGTGAAAGGGAAAGCCCAAGGCCAACGGCCTTGTGGCGTTCAGCGTGGGGCAACGCCCTACGGACAGAGGAAGCCTCCCCAAGCCCCTCCCAAGGAGGGGATGTACCCATCCGCGTCAATTGGGCAAGAAGCAAGAAGAAGGAAATCTGCGTCCATCCGCGCAATCTGCGGGCAATAATTTGAAATCTGAAATTTGAAATCTGCAATCTGCAATCTGAAATTTGAAATCTGCAATCTGAAATTTGAAATTTGAAATCTGAATGAAGACAACCTCTTTCCTGAAATCCGGTTCGCTGGCTTTGGCGGCGACCGGCCTGCTGACCGCCTGCCAAGAGGGGCGGGACGAGCGTCCGAACATCATCGTCATCCTGGCCGACGACCTCGGCTATTCCGACCTTGGCTGCTACGGCGGCGAGATACACACGCCCAACCTGGACCGTCTGGCCGAGGAAGGGATGCGTTTCAGCCGCTTTTACAACTGTAGCCGCAGCTGCCCCACGCGGGCTTCCTTGCTTACCGGGCTGTACCAGCATCAGGCGGGCATCGGGCGCATGACGTTCGACGCGCACCTGCCGGGCTACCGCGGGCAACTGTCCGACAACGCCGTCACTATCGCCGAAGTGCTGCGCGGGAGCGGCTATCGCACGGGCATGGTGGGCAAGTGGCACGTGGCGGAGACCCCGTTGCAACCCGACCAGCGCGACTGGCTGAATCACCAGGTGCATCATCCGGCTTTTGCCGACAAGGCGTGCTATCCCACCCATCGGGGGTTCGATGACTATTACGGCATCATTTACGGGGTGGCAGACTACTTCGACCCTTTCAGCCTGGTGAGCGGCGAGGAACCGGTGCGCGACGTGCCGGACGATTACTACATCACCACCGCCTTCAGCGATTCGGCGGTGGCCTATGTCAATCGTTATGCGCAGGGCGACCGCCCATTCTTCCTCTATTTGTCCTACACCGCGCCGCACTGGCCGTTGCACGCCTTGCCCGAGGACATTGCGCTGTACGAGGACACGTACCGCGTGGGTTGGGACAGCATACGCGCACAACGCTACGGGCGCATGGAGCAGCTGGGCATCTTGGCCGATGCGGGACATGCGCTGTCGCCCAGGCCGTTCGACCGGCGTTGGGAGGACAACCCCGACCGTGAGTGGGATGCCCGTGCCATGGCCGTACACGCCGCCATGGTGCACCGCATGGACCGGGGCATCGGTCAATTGGTTGAGGCGCTGAAGGCAAACGGGCAATACGACAACACGCTTATCCTTTTCCTTTCGGACAACGGGTGCAGCCCTGAGGTGTGCCAGAACTTTGCCCCGGGCGAGAACGACCGCCCCGACCGCACGCGCGACGGGCGGGAAATCATCTATCCCAAAAACAAGGAAGCCCTGCCCGGACCGGAGACGACCTTCGCCTCGCTCGGGGCGGAGTGGGCCAATGTGGCCAACACCCCCTTCCGCTACTGGAAGGCGCGCGAATACGAGGGTGGCATCTGCACCCCGCTCATCGCCCATTGGCCGCAGGGCATCGAGCAGCCCGCAGGCAGCATCACCGCCGAGCCGGGGCACGTGATGGACATCATGGCCACCTGCATCGACCTGGCCGGTGCCACGTATCCGGCTGAATACAACGGGCACGCCATCACGCCCCTGGAGGGGAAAAGCCTGGCACCCGTCTTCCGCACCGGCACGCGCCAGGGACATGAATACATCGGCTTCGAGCATTTCGGCGAAAAAGCCCTTATCGGCCGGGACGGGTGGAAAATCGTGAAGCAGGCCGGCGAAAACCGGGAATGGGAACTCTACGACCTGAACACCGACCGCACCGAGCTGCACGACTTGGCCGCCGCCCACCCCGACAAGGTGGCGGAGATGGAAAGGCAATATAACGCCTGGGCAGAACGCTGCTTGGTCGTGCCCGCACCACGATAGAGGCAAGGAGCAAGAAGGTGAAAGGGAAAAATAGAAAGGGGGAAAGTAGAAAGGGTGAAAGGGAAAAAGGTGAAGGGAGAAAAGCCCAAGGCCAACGGCCTTGTGGCATTCAGCGTGGGGCAACGCCCTACGAACAGGGGTAAGAGGCGAGACGTAAGAAAAAAGTAGCTCTCCGCGTAAATCCCTTTAATCCGTACCATCCGTGTGCTGCAATCTGCGTTCATTCACGTTATTCGCGTTCCCGTCAATCTGAAATCTGAAATTTGAAATTTGAAATCTGAAATCTGAAATCTGAAATCTGAAATTAGAAATCCTTATGCAAAAGAACATTATTCTCTATTCTGCTTCCGCTCTTGCGCTGGCCGGTTGCGCCAGGCAGCAGGAAAGCAAGCCCAACATCATCGTCATCCTGGCCGACGACCTCGGCTATGGCGATGTGAGTGCCTATGGCAGCACGACCATCCATACGCCCAATATCGACCGCCTGGGCAATGAAGGAGTCAAGTTCACCAACGGCTATGCCACCTCCGCCACCTCCACGCCGAGCCGTTATGCTTTGATGACCGGCATGTACCCGTGGAAGAACGAGCAGGCCAAAATTCTGCCCGGCGATGCCCCGCTCATCATTTCGGAGGCTCAATACACCTTGCCCAAGATGATGCGGGCGGCTGGTTACGCGACGGGGGCTGTCGGCAAGTGGCACTTGGGCATGGGAGCCGGCCAGGTGGACTGGAACAGGCCGGTGACACCCGGTGCCCGGGAGATAGGCTTCGACTATTCGTGCCTCATTGCCGCTACGAACGACCGTGTGCCCACCGTGTATGTGGAGAACGGCCAGGTGGTCGGCCTTGACCCCGCCGACCCCATCCAGGTGAGCTATGAACATAATTTCGAGGGCGAACCCACGGCCCTCACGCATCCCGGGCTGTTGCGGATGCAGTGGTCGCACGGGCACAACCAGTCTATCGTGAATGGCATCCCGCGCATCGGTTACATGAAGGGAGGCGAAAAAGCCCGGTGGAAAGACGAGGATATGGCCGATTATTTCGTGGGCAAGGTGAAAGGCTTCTTGTCTGAAAACAAGGATCGTCCTTTCTTCCTGTATTATGGCCTGCACCAGCCTCATGTGCCCCGTGCCCCGCATGAACGTTTCGTGGGTGCCACCTCCATGGGACCCCGGGGCGATGCCATTGCGGAGGCCGACTGGTGCGTGGGCGAAATGATGGCTTGTCTGGACAGCTTGGGCTTGCTGGAAAACACCCTCATTGTGTTCACCAGCGACAACGGCCCGGTGCTGAACGATGGTTATCGGGATGGAGCTGTAGAGATGCAGGGCAATCATGACCCCCGGGGCGGATTGCGTGGGGGAAAATACAGCCTGTTCGATGCCGGGACGCACGTGCCCTTTTTCGTGTACTGGAAAGGGCGCATACAGCCCGCTGTGTCCGATGCATTGGTTTGCCAGCTGGACTTGTTTGCGTCCTTGGCCACGTTGGTGGGGCGGCCGTTGGATGGCAAGGAAGCGTGTGACAGCCAGGACCTGTTGCCCGCTCTGTTGGGCGAAAGCACCCGGGGGCGCGATGAACTGATAGTCGAGGCGCAGGGCAAACTGGCCATCCGGAAAGGCGGCTGGATACTGTTGCCCCCTTATGGCGGTCCGGCCACCAACCTCACCGGCAACGAGCTGGGCAACATGCCCGACTTTACCTTATATAATGTAGATGCCGACCCGGCTCAAACCACCGATGTCGCTTCGCAGCACCCCGACATCGTGGACGCATTGAAGTCGCGCTTCTTCACCCTGACCCAAGGGTATTACAAAGCCGAAGTGGAGGAGGTGGAATTGCAATGACGGCGGGAGGACGGAAGAATGTTCCCGCCCGAAATTTTATAACCGCAAAGAACTGACCCCCGACCCCTAAAGGGGGGAGCTGGTTAACCGCAAAGAGCGCAAAGGGCGCAGAGGCAGGTAATGCCTTTGCGTCTCTTTGCGCTCTTTGCGGTTAATAAACCCCTTTAGGGGAGTTGTCGCGGAACGACGGAGGGGTATGAACAAGCTATAGAAAACGAAGCAGGAAACTATAGGACGTTGCCCGGGAAACTATAGGACGATGATTCGGATACTATAGTTTGTTTTCGGGGCTGCAATAGGACATCCGACATTGAATAATAGAATATTGCCTCCAAAAACAGGCAAATGTTAACAAAGAAACTATAGGATGTTGGTCGGGAAACTATAGGACGATGACCGGGAAACTAGTAGGGGTTTTTTAATGGAGAGTGGAGAATTGAAAATTGAAAGTGCAAGGGCGAACCTGTATGCAAAGACGAAAAATCTTCCGCCCTTTACCGTCCAAGGCCAACGGCCTTGTGGCATTCAGCGTAGGGCAACGCCCTACGGCAAGAGGTAAGGAGTGAGAGGTAAGAACCCATCCGCGCTTATCCGCGCCATCTGCGGCACAAAAACCGCCCAAGGCCAACGGCCTTGTGGCATTCAGCGTAGGGCAACGCCCTACGAATAGAGGCAAGAACCCGTCTGCGCTTATCTGCGCCATCTGTGGGACAAAAGTACGAAAAAATGGAGAAAACGGAATGTCGAATATCTGCTTCCGTGATAATTTGCGAAATCTGCGGGAAACAATCTGAAAATCTCCTTTCTGTCGGGTAATTTTGTCTTATTCCCCTGCACAGCTTTCCCCGGGAGGCAAGGAATGCATCGTTTTTGCTTTCATTGGACAAAAACACTTATTTCTTACATAATTTTCCACTCAAATATATTGCATGGGTGATTATCTTTGCCCATGAAATTTTCAAGTATTAACTCAATATCGTCTCCGATATTGTAAACCTAAGTGCTAAAAAATGAAAAAGAAATTCATTTTACCATTAGGATTGCTTTTTGCAATCGCCACCCTGAAGGGGGCGGAGACACCTCGCCCCGAATATCCCCGTCCACAGTTCGAACGCGCCGAATGGGTCAATCTGAACGGCACGTGGAGTTTTGATTTCGATTTCTCCAAGAGCGGTATGGAACGTTCCTTATTTAATAGTAAGGGATTGGAACAGTCCATTACCGTGCCGTTTTGCCCCGAAAGTCCGTTGTCGGGTATCGGTTATACCGATTTCATTCCCGCCGTGTGGTATCAGCGCACCCTGTCCGTCCCGGCCGAATGGGCTGGCAAGCGGGTGCTTCTCAACTTTGGAGGCGTGGATTACAAATCCGTCATTTTTATCGATGGAAAGGAAGTTTTTACCCATTATGGGGGGTCTTCTTCGTTCTCGGTGGACATTACCGATTACGTGACCCCGGGGGCAAACAATAACCTGGTGGTGTATGCCGAGGATGACCTGCGCTCGCAGTTGCAGACGGCCGGGAAGCAGTCGCGCCGCCTGTATGCCTATGAATGCTTTTACACCCGCGTGACGGGCATTTGGCAGACGGTGTGGATGGAAGCCGTGGCCAAGGGCGGCTTGAAGGACTGCCGCATCACGCCCGACCTGGACAACAAGCAATTCATCTTCGAGCCTACTTTTTATGATTTGGACCGCAACGCCCGCTTCCAGGTGCGTGTGCTGGACGGCGGCAAGACGGTGTTCTCGCAGCAAGTGGCGGCGAGCAACAGCACCTTCGTCCCGGCCAAGTTGAAGAAGGTGAAAACCTGGTCGCCGGAGTCGCCCTTCCTGTACGATGTGGAATTTACCGTGTTGGATGCGGAAGGTAAGGTCATCGACCGGGTGAATGCTTACGCCGGTATGCGCAAGGCGGAAGTGCGTGACGGCGTGTTCTACCTCAATAATGAACCCTACTACCAACGGCTGGTGCTCGACCAAGGGTATTATCCCGACGGGCAATGGACCGCTCCGACCGACGAGCAGTTGAAGCGCGACATCGAGTTGGGCAAGAAGTGCGGCTTCAACGGGGCACGCCTGCACCAGAAGGTGTTTGAACAACGCTACCTGTACTGGGCTGACAAGCTGGGTTACCTCACGTGGGGCGAGTCGGCCAGCTGGGGCATGGACTGGACCAACCCGCTTGCCGCGCGCAACATGTTGACCGAATGGGAAGAAAGCATCAACCGCGATTACAACGCACCTTCCATCGTGGCGTGGTCGCCGCTCAACGAATGCTGGAAAGACGATGTGAACGGCCAACGTGCCCGCCTGACCAACGATTTGTACTTCGCCGCCAAGCGGCTGGACCGCACCCGTCCGGTGGCTACGGTCAGCGGGGGATTCCATACCGGCTTTACCGACATTTACACGGAGCACACTTACGAACAAGACCCGGTGAAGCTGTACGAACAGCTGGAACTTGATGAAAACGGTCTGCCCTATTGGCGCAGGCACGACCAGAGCGCACCTTGGCACGAAGGGCAGGCCTACATGATTGACGAGTTCGGTGGCATCAAGTGGATGAAAGAAATGAAAGCACCCGAAGTGAGCACTGAAGAAAACTTCTGGGGCTATGGGGCACCGCCCAAAACCATCGAAGAATTCTACCAACGGCTGGAAGAACAGGTGAACGTCATCTTGAGCCTCGACCACATCGCCGGTTTCTGCTACACGCAGATTGTGGACGTGGAACTGGAAAAGAACGGCATCTACACCTACGACCGCGCGGAAAAGTTCGACATGGAACGCATCTATAAAATATTCAGCAAACCACGCGAACAAGCCAAGCAGGAAGTAGCCGAAATGCTCAAAGCAAGGGGGAAATAGCGGGGTAGCTACGAGCTACGAGCTACGAGCTACAAGCTACGAGTAACAAGGCCAACGGCCTTGTGGCATTCAGCGTAGGGCATCGCCCTACGGCACTTGTAGCCCGTAACCCGTAGCTGAAAAAACGAATGACCCGCTCCGTGCTTTCGGAGGTTGTATGAAAACCGCGACCTATGTCGCCGTCATTTCGAACGAAGTGAGAAATCCCATTCTACAAAATGCAGATTTCTCCCGCCGGTCGAAATGACGAAAATGTCATGGAATGTGTGGGGTTCACACAATCTCTTCGGGCAAGGGCGATCAGATATAAACAACTTCATTTATTCATTTTTTAAAAATTACAAGCATGAAAAAGACTTATTTACTCATGGCATCTCTCCTTATGGCAGGAGGTGCGGTTGCCCAGTTGCAACCCAATGTCGGTGGTGAATTGGTAGCCTTGCTCCCCGATGGGGTAACGGCCAACATCGACCAGACCAAAATGTTCCAGACGGCCAAGAACCTGGCGGTGGCCGGTTCGCCTGAAAAAGGGTATTATGCCTTCTTCTCCGCTTCGGATACCGACCACGGTGAAGAATTGTGGGTAACGAACGGTACGGCGGAAGGCACGCACATGGTGATGGATATCAACCCCGGCGTGGCATCGTCGGAAGTAAACTGGCTCACCCGCTTCAACGATAAGGTAGTGTTCTCGGCTACGGACGGCGTGTGGGGTTCCCAGTTGTGGATTTCGGACGGTACGGAAGAAGGCACGCACATGGTGAAGCAAATCCATGAATTGGACAATGCCGACCCCAAGGGCTTTTGCCAGTTGAACGAAAGCCAGTTCGTGTTCTTTGCCACGAGCCTTGACAGCGAACAGAAGTACGGCACGGCCGAACAATGGCTGTGGGTGAGCGATGGCACGGAAGAAGGCACGCAGCTGGTAGCCGAAGTGGACTCCAAGTATCCGGGCAGTGAAAACTTGGACCACCGCTATGGTGCCACGGTGCGCTCGGGCCGCAAGGTATTCTTCAAAGCTGATGCTGCCGACAAGTACGGCACCACCTACGGCGAAGAACTGTGGGTGACCGACGGCACGCCTGCCGGTACGTACATGGTGAAGGACATCAACAAGGAGTTGGACACGAATGACCCGGACAGCCTCAGCACGAACAGTGCCGCCATCAGCTACATCATGAATGTGGAAAACCGGGGCGTGTTCTTCAAGGCCTGGTCGCTGGAAAGTGGCAACGAACCTTGGTTCACCGACGGCACGGAAGCCGGTACGTATGAAATATACGATACCAATCCTACCAAGAATGCGGAAACCGGCGTGGGCAACGGCGGCGGCGTGTGCATGGTAGGGGAAATCTACAAAGGCCAGGTATGCTTCCGTGGTTTTCAGGAAGCAACGGGTATCGAGCTTGGGGTGACCAACTGCGAAAAGGGCAACTTCCGCCAGTTCGACATTTTCACCTATGAACCGAGCAACGAGCACCAGTCGTTCCCCGACCACGGCGTGGTATTCGATGACCGCTACATGTTCTGCGCAAGTGCCGGGACGGATGCGAACATCGATGGACAATACGGTGGTGAACTGCATTGGTTCGACAATGAAAAGGTACAGTTGCAATACGACTTTGCCCCGGGCAATGGGTGCGACTGGGTGAAGGAACTGACCGTGTGCGGCGGTAGCCTCTACTGGTGGAACGAAGGTAGCATGGACGGCACGGGTGCTACCAATACCAAGCTGGTGCGCCTGAACGCGTGGGACAGCATTCCGAAAATCATTTCGAACATCGATGCCGGTGGCGACCAGGTATATTGTCTGCGCAACATGGACGGCAGCCTGCTTTTCACCTCCAAGGTCAATGGCCAGGTATATTGCTACACCTATCGCCAGCCGGATTATGATCCCAACAAGAACCCCGACGTGATGGAACCCGACATCCCGGCTCCGTCGGCCGTGGAAGGCGTGGAAGCCAATGCCATCGAATTTGCCACCTACCCGAATCCCGCCGTGGATGCCTTCCGCATCAAGGGGCTTGATGCTACCAGCTTTGACCTGCGCATGTACGACATGAACGGTCGCCTCGTGCGTAGTATCGACAACATGGGCATTGGTGTCAAGGTAGATGTGTCCGACCTGCCCGCCGGCCGTTACGAAGTTACCGCCACGGCTGAAAAGACCGGCACGGTATCGGCCAGCTTGATAGTGAACAAGTAAAACGGATTTACCTCACCCCTAACCCCTCTCTTTGGGGAGGTTGTGTGGAAAGCGCGCAACAAGCCCGCCGTCATTTCGACCGTAGGGAGAAATCCCCTTCTTCAACGCCCCCAAGGTTACTGTGAGATTTCTCGCTGCGCTCGAAATGACGGGAACGCCGGGAGAGGGGTTAGGGGTGAGGTTCTTTTCCTATTATATATACGCGAGTTCGGTATGCATTGCCTTATCCCGAATTCACGTTATAGAGATGGAGATGTGTCAAAATAAGCCTAAACACGGATGAAGCCGATAAAACGAATTTTCGGGAACGCAAGCAACGCACATGATATGAATAAGCGCAAAGTATCTGCGCCAATCTGCGTTATCTGCGGGAAACAACAGTTTTGACCCATCCCCTTGCCCGACCTCACTCAACGGGAAAAATCACGTAGTTTTAAATTAGAAAATCAACAACATGAATCACTTCAGACAGATACGAAAGGTCATACTCTTTCTCATGGCCGCATGTTTCATGTCGGCGGCCTATGCGCAGCGCATTTCCGTATCGGGAACGGTGCTGGATGCGGGCAACAATGAACCCCTCATCGGGGTTGCCGTGATGGAAAAAGGCACGACCAATGGCACCATCACCGACATGGATGGAAAATTCATGCTCCAAGCGGATGCCGATGCTACCTTGGAGTTAAGTTATATGGGTTACGTCACGCAGGAAATTCCTGCGGCGAGTGCCAAGGACATTGTCATCTCCATGGCCGAAGAAAGCCAGGCGTTGGACGAGCTGGTGGTTATCGGTTACGGGGTGCAGCGTAAGAGCGACATCACCGGCTCCATAGCCTCCGTGTCCGGAGAGGACATCAACGACATGCCGGTGGCATCCACCCTGCAAGCCTTGCAGGGGAAGGCCTCCGGGGTGAATATCATCCAGAACACCGGTGCCCCGGGCAGCAACACCACCATCAAAATCCGCGGTACGGGCACGGTGAACGACTCCGACCCGCTTTATGTGGTGGATGGGTTCATTGTGGACGACATCGACTACCTCAATCCCAACGACATTGCCAACATCGAAATCTTCAAGGATGCCGCCTCCAGTGCCGTCTATGGTTCGCGTGCGGCCAACGGGGTTGTCTCCATCACCACTAAGAGCGGCGAAGAAGGCCAGATGCGGGTTACGGTCGATGGCTATGTGGGTATCTCCAACCCTTGGAAGACCATCGATGTAATGGGCGTGGAAGATTACGCCCTGATGCAGGACTATATCAACAACAGTTCCATTTATTCTTCCGACGGTCGCTTGTATTACACCAAGCAGGGCGATTCCTACGTGTTCGACGACTACAAGAAGTACTTGATAGATACCATCCGCAACAATTCGCCTGCCAACTGGTGGGATGCCATCACCCGCACCGGTGTGAAGCAACAGTACAATGTATCGGTATCCGGCGGTACGGACAAGACGAAGTACATGGTCAGTGCCGGGCTGTACGATGAAAAGGGGTTTGTGGAAACGTCCGGCTACCGCCGCCTCAACACCCGTATCAATGTGAACCAGAAAATAGCGAAATGGTTGACGATGAATGCCAACCTGTCTTACGTGAATGAAGACCGCGACATCGTGCCCGAAGGTTCGAACAGCGTGCTCAAGAAAGCGTTGTACCAAAATCCGATGATTTACACCTACGATGCACGCGGGTATTGGAGCGAAGACCACCCGTTGGCCATGCTGGACCGCAACCACAACAAGTACAAGAGCGACCGCTTCGACATGAACCTGAGCCTGACCGCCGACATCACCAAATGGTTGATGTACCAGTTCAAGGCTTCCTATTACATGACACCGGAAACGAGCGAGCAGTTCACCGAGGTAAACAACTTGGATCAGGACTTCGCCATGACCGACCTCAGCACGGTGTACAAGAAGCAGACCAATACCAGCAAGTGGGAAATAAACAACCTGTTGACATTTAATTGGAACAACGATGTACATGCCGTGACGGTGCTGGCCGGGCAGACGGCTGAAGGTTACCGCTCCAACTACATGGAAGCCACCCGCAAGGGTACGCCGAGTAACGAGTCCAACATGTGGTATCTCTCCAGTGCCTACACGGGCGACAAGGCCTATGGGCTGGAAGATGAGTGGACCGGCGTGGGCTTCATCGGGCGTGTGAACTACAACGTGTTGGACCGCTACCTGTTCCAAGCCAACATGCGTGCGGACGGTTCGTCCAAGTTTTCCAAGCAAAACCGCTGGGGCATCTTCCCCTCCGTGTCGGTCGGGTGGAAGTTCTCTTCCGAACCGTTCATGCAGGGCGTTGATTGGATGGACTTGGGCAAGTTGCGTGTAGGTTGGGGTATCCTCGGTAACAACCGCATCGACGAGTTGGCCCGCTACACCTACCTCACGAGCGGTTACAACTATCCGTATGGGGAAGGCATCCACGTGTTGCAGCCCGGTATTACCGGTACGGTCATCGGCAACCCGGACATCACGTGGGAAAAGACCGAGACGTTCAACGTGGGGTTGGATTTCGGTTTCCTGCGCAACAGCATCACGTTCGGCATCGAATACTTCAACAAGCACACCACCGACATGTTGCTGGAAGTGCCCACCGTGTCGTCGGCAGGTTTGGACAGCGACCCCATGACCAATGCCGGTTCGGTACGCAACTACGGTATTGAAACCAGCGTGAACTACCGCAGGCAGTTCGGCAAGTTCGGCTTCGATATCGGCTTCAACCTGTCGTGGATTAAGAACGAAGTAACCAGCCTCGGCACGGGCAACGAACCTATCTACGGTTCGTACCTGGACGAAAGCAGCATCGTGGACTACGTGACCAAGACGGCAGTGGGTATGCCCATCGGTAGTTTCTATGGGTATGTAACCGATGGCATCTTCGACACGATGGACGAAGTGAAGGCCAGTGCGCAGTACGAACCCGGCAAGCTCGACTCCGAACAGACCAGCCGCCCGGGCGACTTCCGCTTCAAGGACCTGAACGGCGACAACCAGATTACGGCGGAAGACCGTACCTATTTAGGTTCGCCGCTTCCCGACTTCGTGTTTGGTATTCCCTTGCAGTTCACTTACGGCGACTTTGCGTTGAACATCTTCTTCCAAGGCCAGACGGGCAACGAAATCTTCAATGTGATGGACTACTACCTGTACAATGCAGCGGCTGGCAACGTGTATGCCGACATCCGCGAAAAGCACTGGTCGGGGCAGCTGACAGGGCGCGAGTTTTTCCCGTTGAACCTTACGGACGAAGTGCCCGAACTGAGCGCGGACGATGCCGCCCGCAACTTCCGGTCATCGGACTTCTTCGTGAAGGACGGCTCGTACCTGCGCTTGAAAGAGTTGCGCCTCACGTACAGCGTGCCCGACAAGGTGGTGAAGAACTGGAAGATGGACAACCTCTCCTTCTCGCTCACGGCTTACAACCTGCTGACCTTTACTGCCTATGACGGCTTCGACCCCGAAGTGGGCAAGGTATCGGGCACGGAAAGCAACAACCTGAGCATGGGGGTTGACCACGGTAACTACCCGCAAGCGCGTTCGTTCACGTTTGGTTTCAAAATCGGTTTCTAAACATACCATTAAAATTATTCGACTATGATGAAACAAATTTTTAAAATACAGGTGCTGTGTGTGCTGCTCTTCGCTTTTGTGGGGTGCGAAGGCTTCCTGGATCGGGAAGTAACGGGCTATCCCCTCGAAGAGAACTTCTTTTATACCAAATATCAATTGCAAACAGCCCTCAACGCCACGTATGATGTGTTGCAAAGCGATGCCTTTAACGACAGCGAATGGCGGTTTGGCGAAGCGTTGGCCGATGACGTGATCGGCACGGACGAGGGGCTGGGCAGCGAAATGGGCCAGTTGGTTCACTTCCGCTTCACCAACTCCAACACGTACATCAAAAACCGCTGGGATGTCAACTACAAGGGCATTCACCGTGCCAACCAAGTGATAGCCAATGCCCATAAAGTGGAGTTGACCAGTGATGCCTACACCGAGTACCAGACGGTGCGCGAGATATTAGGGCAAGCCAAGTTCCTCCGGGCCTTGTTCTATTTCAACTTGGCCAGGACATTTGGCGGCGTACCTATCCGTCCCGAAGTGGAAAGCGTGGACAGCCTGGTAATACCGCGCAGCACGTTGGAAGAAACGTATGCCTACATTGAGAAGGACTTGCGCGAAGCGGCCTGTATGCTCGAGCCGCGCTACACCAAGACGGATGCCGGGAAAGCCAGTTCAGGTGCGGCGGTGGCCTTGCTCATGCGGGCGTTGATGTACCAGGCCACGCCGAGCGTGAACTCGGAAAAGTGGGAACAGGTGGTGGAACTCGGCCGTTTCTTTGTGGACGGTGAACCCATGACCATGCGCCAGATGCTGAAGTGGGACGAACGGTATAACGAGGACTGGGACAGCTTCAAGGAACGCTTGTGGTTCAGGGACGGCGGTTCCTATACGTACACGCTGGACTCCGAACTGCGCGTGTTGCAGGGCATGTACACGTTCAACTGCAAGGATGCTTACGGTATGGATATCTGCTACCTGGACCAATGGTATCAGGACGGTGAGTTTTGCAGCGGTTCCATCTTCGAGGTCGTGTTCAAGGAGTCGGGCGACGGCACCGATGGCGACACGAACGAAGGGGGCTATATCTACGATGACCTGTTCTCGAAGGATAACTGCCGCATGTATGCCGATGACCAAATCATCACCAAGATATTCGGCAACGATGCACGCAAGCAGGCCACCATCGGCCACCATGCCACTACCCCCGACTTGCAGAACACGGAAATCGGGGCAGGACGCATCTTCTCCCTGAAGTGGTACACGCCCGTGAAGGACAAACCGACCTTCGGGGGCGACAATGCCAAGAACCGTCGCTACCTGCGCTATGTGGACGTGGTGCTCATGTATGCCGAAGCGTTGAACGAATGCGGGCAAGGAGCTGAAGCGTTGGCGCAGCTGAACAGCTACAAGAGTGTGATTAACACGACTTCCATCGACGGGCGTACTCCAAACACCAGCAGCGAGCTGTACAAGGCCGGCGGTTACGGTTATGTGCGCGACCAGATATGGGAAGAACGCCACATGGAGTTTGCCTTCGAATGGGAACGCTTCTGGGACATCGTGCGCCAGGGACGTGCCGCCGAAGTGTTGAAGGAATACAGCAACATGCGCCCGAACAAACGCGGGTCTTACTTCCGTGCCGGGGTCAACGAGATATTCCCCATTCCCCAGACCGAAATAGACGTGTCCAACGGCGTAATCGAACAAAATCCGGGATACTAATCAAAATGATTAATGTTTAATGATTAACGAGCCTCCCCAAGCCCCTCCAAAGGGAGGGGATGTAAACATACCAGAGCAATTAAAGTTCCCCCTCGGGGGGAGTTGAGGGGGCAACTAAAAATTCTTTCGCAATGAAAATAAAAGCAATAAAAACAATCATGGGCTTGCTGGCTGTGGGTCTCTTTTCGGCTTGCGAAGACGTGGAGGTGTTGCAGCCCCATGCCGCCGTGTCGGTGGAAGGCGACCAGTACGTTTACGAGATCAATGAAACCATGGAGGTGCACTTCACCGGGCAGGCCGAGAATGTGGTCATCTATACCGGCGACACCGACCACGACTATGAACTGCGCTCCCAGAGCAACTATGGTCTGGTGGTCAACAAGGGCTTGTTCACCTATTCGTACCAGACCCCGGGCAGCTACAAGGTAGTGTGCGTGGCCACCAACCACGGCGATGCGGGCAGCATTATCAAGACCGATACCTGCTCGTTCATGGTGCGTGTAATCGATGATGACACGACCATCGAGCGGTTGTCTGCCCCGCAGGTGTTCTACGATGAAGTATTTGCCGATGCGCTCAATGACACGGATTGGCTGTTGCCGCTGCCGAGGAAGATTTTGTTCAATGGTGCTGACCGCCCTGTGTCGCTTGACCAGCGGTTGAAGTTCTACATCAATTCCTCTTCCACGGTGGTGCTGATAAACGGTGAGGAGTTCAGCTCTACGGATAAGTACGACTTGGCGAATGTGCTCGACATCACGGTCAGGTCGTATGAAGGCACGGAACGCCCTTACAAGTTGTACACGGTGAACTACGGCGAGTTTGAAACCTTTGAGATGCTGGGCGTGGCAGGTACGATCACCCGCTCGGAGTTCGACTACAGCTATTATGAAATCAACCTGGAAGTGCCGGCGGGCAGCGACCTGAGTGCCGTGGCCCCCACGTTCACCTTGTATGAAAACACGAAGGTGTATGTGGACGACGCGGAACAGGTGTCGGGCACCACGACGCACGACTTCACCCAGCCGGTAACCTACCGCTTCGTGGCCTCGCATCCCGACAACCCGGACATCACGACCGAGTCCACTTGCGTGGTGACCGTGACTGTAGCGGCTGAGTAAGCGGCGTGAAAAGTTTTTGTAATGCACACGGAATACACGGAACGGACAGATTTGCACGGTTTTCGTGCATAAGGAGAGGATTTCGTCAGCGTTTCTTCCAATTCGTGAATATCTGTTTTGTTCGTGTATGCCGTGTGCATTGCTGTTTTTGATACTTTCCTCTGTTGTCTCTTTCGAGGAATGTATGCAATACAATCGAATGAAATAAAACAAGTATCTATGAAAAAGCGGAATTTATGGGCCATAGCCTTTCTGGCTTTCCCTTGCCTGTGTGCGATGGGGGAAGACGTGTACGTGTACAGCGATGCTGCCGGTGAGCCGGTTCAAGCCTTTACGGGCATCCGTAAAATCACCTTTTCGGAAAATGCTATGCAGGTGATGGCGGCTGATGGTACTTCTTCGGAAGTGCTCTTTACCGATTTCCATTATTTTACATTTGTTGAGAAAGAAAATTCGGGCATAGCAGCTTCGGAGGTGTCGGGTGCGGTCGTGTTCCTCGGCAATGGCAACCACCTTTCGGTAGCTTCCGACAAGGTGATAAACCGAATAGAGATGTTCTCGGCCAGCGGGAACAAGGTGGTTGACGATGCCCCCCTGTCCTGCGAATATGACCAATCCATTGAAACGTGCCCCGCAGGCTTGTACATTGTAAGGGTAACGTTGGGCGACAAGCAAGAATTTCATAAAATCATTAAAAAATAAGACAGATGAACACAAGACACATCATACTGGCAAGCATTCTCTCCGTGGGGGCATGGTCGTTGGCTGGCCAGGAAAACATATGCATATTCAATAGCGATGATATGGTGTACACCGGCTCCACGGAGGAGGTGGATCGGGTTGTGCTGGAGGATGATAACACGAAAGTGTCCCTGTACAATGCCGACGGGGCTGTGCTGTACAGTGCGAGCCGATCCGGCATAGACAGCATGGTATTCACCCGGAAGCCGGTGGCCGATGTGCTGGACGTGGTGTTCAAGACGGATGGCACGGCGGAAGATGTGTCGCCCATGCACAATGTGGTCACGACTTCCTCCGGCGGGGCGGTTTCCACCTATTTCAGCTCCACTTATAAGCGTTATGTGGCCCGGTTCGGGAATACGTGGGCCGGCTCTACCTCGGGTTTCTACAAGATAGACTATTCGAACAACACGGCGTTCAAGAATGCCCTGGCCGACGGGCACACGCTGGAGGCCGTGGTGATGGCCAATTATGAACCGCCCATCAAGGAGGGCGAGGCCAAGTTTTTCAGTTCGCACGAGTCGGGCGGCACGGGCCTGATGGTGTGCAAGGCATTCCGGGGGCTCAACGGGAAAAACGAGCTGGCATTCCTGCCCCATGTGGGCGGTGACTGGCGTTTTGCTTCGAGCGGCATTGTGCCCGAGCCGCAGGTGTATTACCACATCGTGGGCGTGTGGGACAAGGAAGCGGGTAAATCCCGGGTGTACATCGACGGCGAGTTGAAGAACGAGGCAGACGCTGCGGGCGAGTTCAAGTTCCCGAAGGCCAATTCAAACTGGTTCTCCATTGGCAGTGATGCCGGTCCCACCGCCCAGCTGGGCTGGAACGGCGATGTGGTGCTGGCCCGCATTTACGACGACCCGCTCACGCAGGAAGAAGTGACCATGCTGTGGGCAGACGTGAAGGCTTTGCAGGACAATGCCCACTCTGCCTTGGTAAGCAATGTGGATTATTTGTCCGGATTGGCTTTCCGGGTTGGCCAGCCCTACACGATTAACGGAACAGGGTTTATGCCCGGGGATGTGTTGCATTTCTCTTCCATAACCGGCGGAATGGCCGACATTGTGGTGGAAGGCACAGCAACCGAAACCGGGTATGAAATCACCATCCCGGAAGGGCTTGTGTCGGGCCAGTACCGCATGAACCTGTACCGGGGCGAGCAAATGCAGGACCTGGGCCTGATCAAGGTGGCCATTGTGGAACAATTCCCCAAAGCCCCCGAGGTGGTGGCACACCGGGGCTATTGGGACACGGAAGGTTCTGCGCAAAATTCGCTGGCATCGTTTAAAAAGTCCCAGGAACTGGGGCTGTATGGGTCTGAAACCGATGTGTGGCAGACCGCAGATGGTTATCTGGTGCTGTGCCATGACGAATCTATCAATGGCGTTTCCATTCAAAATTCAACCTATGACCAGATAAAGGATTTCACGTTGAGTAACGGGGAAAAACTCCCCCAGCTGGTTGACGTGTTGAAAGTGGCCAAGGAAGGCAACACCAAAGTGTTCCTGGAAGTGAAGAACCACGCCACGGCAGAAAAGAATACGGCTGCGGTGAAGGCTATTCTGGAAGCGGTGAAGAAGGAAGGCGTGCAGGACAAGATGGAGTACATCACGTTCAGCCTGGAAATCGGCAAAAGCATCGTGGCACTCGACCCTACGGCCAAAGTCGCTTATTTGGGCGGGGGAATGGCGCCGGAAGATGTCTATGCCTTGGGGATTAGGGGATTGCAATATCACCAGACGGAATATCGCAACAACCCGCAGTGGATACAGGAAGCCCATGAGTTGGGCATGACAACCAACGTGCAAGGAACCAATACGGTAGAGGATATGGGAGATATGATCAACATGGGTATCGACATCATATCGACTGACAAGCCGCTGCTGGCCTTGGAAGTCCAGCAATATTACAAAGAAAATCAATAATTTTTTGAGCATATAAAAACAATCTTCTATGAAGAATTTAAAATTATGGGGATTGGCTTTGGGAATTTTCTCTTGCTTGGGCGCAACGGGGGAAAACGTGTATGTGTACAATAACACTGCGGATGAGCCGATCCAGTCGTTTACCGACATACGGAAAATAACGTTTGCAGAAGATAGAATGAGCCTGACTGCCGCTGACAATACTGCCTCGGAAATGCTTTTTTCGGATTTTCATTATTTTACCTTTGCAAAACGGGAACTGTCAGCCGTCGGTGCGGTGCAGGACTCGAAGGTGAACGTTTCCTTGGATGCCCAAAGCAACATCCTTTCGGTAAAGGCAGACCGCACCATGGACCGGATTGAACTGTTTTCGGTTCAAGGAGGACTTGTGTGCGAGGACGTTCCCAGATCCTGCGAGTATGACCAGTCGATAGAAGCATATCCCGCAGGCTTGTATATTGTGGAAATAACGATGGGCGGGCAGCAAGAATATCATAAAATCATTAAAAAGTAAGCAAGATGAACATAAAATACCTCATACTGGCAAGCATTCTCTCCGTGGGGGCATGGTCGTTGGCTGGCCAGGAAAACATATGCATATTCAATAGCGATGATATGGTGTACACCGGCTCCACGGAGGAGGTGGATCGGGTTGTGCTGGAGGATGATAACACGAAAGTGTCCCTGTACAATGCCGACGGGGCTGTGCTGTACAGTGCGAGCCGATCCGGCATAGACAGCATGGTATTCACCCGGAAGCCGGTGGCCGATGTGCTGGACGTGGTGTTCAAGACGGATGGCACGGCGGAAGATGTCTCGCCCATGCACAACGTGGTGGAAACACATGCGGGAGGAGCGTTGTCCACGTATTACAGTGCTACTTACAACCGTTTTGTCGCCCAGTTCGGGAACTCATGGGGAAAAGGCACTTCTACCGGGTATTATGAGATAGATTATGCCAACAACACGGCATTCAGAAATGCTTTGGCCGACGGGCATACGCTGGAAGCCATCGTGATGGGCGACTATGAACCGCCCATTGAAAACGTGGAAGCGAAGTTCTTCAGTTCGCATGAACGTGGCGGCACGGGGTTGATGGTCTGCAAGACCGGCAACGGCCTTACCGGGCAAAACGAGTTGTGCTTCCTGCCCCACGTAGGAGGTGGCTGGAAGTTCGCATCCAGTGGCGTAGTGCCCGAACCCCACGTGTATTATCACATCGTAGGGGTGTGGAACAAGGAAGAAGGCAAGGCTTACGTGTATATCAACGGCGAGTTGAAAAACACGATAGACGCGGCGGGCGACCTCACGTTCGCGGCCAGCGGTTCCGACTGGTTCTCCGTGGGCAGCGACTCCGGGCCTACCGCCCAGTTGGGTTGGAGCGGCGATGTCGTGCTGGCACGCATTTATGACGACCCGCTCACGCAAGATGATGTGACGATGTTGTGGGAAGACGTGAAGGCCATGCAGGAAAATGCCGTGCCCGACATGGTGAGCAACGTGGATTTTATTTCAGGTATTGCAGTCAGGGCAGGCGACACGTATAGCATAACCGGTACGGGATTTGCCGAAGGCGACCAAATCGTCTTTACCTCGGTAACCGATGAAACGAATGTGCAGACGCTGGATTGCACGCTCGATGGCGAGAATGGTGTTTATGTGGTTATCCCCCAAGGTTTCAAGTCCGACCAATATCGCATGTTGCTCCTGCGTGGCGACAATATGCAGGATCTTGGTCTGACCCAATTGGAAGTGGTGGTCGAAATGCCGCAACCCGCCCAGGTGATAGCTCACCGGGGGTATTGGGACGTGGAAGGCTCGGCGCAAAACTCGTTGACCGCCATTCGGAAGGCGCAGGAGCTGAACCTGTATGGCTCGGAACTGGACGTGTGGCTGACGACTGACGGGTACATCATGCTCAACCACGATGCATCTTTGGGTGGCGTGACGTTCCAGGATGCGACCTACGACCAGGTGAAAGACCTCACCTTGAGCAATGGGGAAAAAGTGCCCCAGCTGATTGACTGCATCAATCTGGTCAAAGAAAGCGACAGCCCCACGAAACTGATTATCGAAATCAAGACGCATTCGACTGCGGAACGTAACATGGCTGCGGCGGAAGCGGTGGTGAACCAAGTAAAAGAAGCCGGGGCGCAAGACAAGGTGGAATATATCGCTTTCGACCTGGAAATATGCAAGAAGCTCGCGCAGCTCGACCCCGAAGCGAAAGTGGCGTACTTGTCGGGCGGCATGGGACCGGCGACCTTGCACGGATATGGCATTACCGGATTGGATTACAACATCTCAGAATTCCGGAACAACCCGCAATGGATAGAGCAGGCCAAGGAATTGGGCATGACGGTCAATGTGTGGACGGTGAACTCGATGGGCGACATGGCGGAAATGACAAACGCCGGTGTCCAATACATCACGACGGACAAGCCGTTGGATGCTTTGAGAGTGAAACAGTATTATGAGGAAAACAGTAAGTAAATGGAATATGAAGACGATGAAGATTTTCATGATTGTGACCGCTTTGATGGTGGTCAACAGTGTGTTCGCCGTGCGCAAAGACCCTTATTCCTCTTCCCGCATCTTTTGGGACAGGAACAGTGAAAAGACTTTGTTCTCATCGGGCAATTATGCCCGCATCATCCAGTTGCAGGACGGGCGCATCATGGCGGCTGCCGAGGCTGGTGGCGGCATTTCGGTATGTTACAGCAGCAATTACGGGCAAACGTGGACTTCGCCCGAGGTCATCATCCGCAGTGCTAACAAAGTGCCTTATGCTGTGCCCGACCTTATCCAACTGACCGACGGCACCATCATCGTGGGCTTCAATCCACGGCCGTCCGAACCGTATAGCGAAGACCGCAAGTTTGGCATCCGGGCCGTGCGCAGTACCGACAACGGGAACACGTGGAGCAATGCCATCTTCATATTCGATGCGCAGCACACGTTCAACGACGGGTGCTGGGAACCCTCGTTCCTGGAATTGCCTTCGGGCGAGCTGCAATGCTATTTTGCCAACGAAAATGATTTCACGTCGAGCAACGAGCAGTGCATTTCCATGTGCCGTTCGTTCGACAAGGGGCTGACGTGGGGCGAGCCGGTGCGCATCTCTTTCCGTCCCGGCACGCGCGACGGGATGCCCGTGCCCATCTTGACGGCCAACAACGAGATCGTGGTCATCATCGAGGACAACGGCTGGCCGGGCCGTTCGGGCTTCCGGGCCACTACGGTGCGTTGTTCGCTGGAGGATAACTGGAGCAGCGTGGTGGGGGCGGACAGCCCGAACCGCAACATGATATTCGCCAACGAGGAGGATAAGCAATATGTCTCGGCGGCTCCTTACCTGCGCCATCTGGCTTCCGGCGAAACCATCGCCTCCTGGCAGGGCGATTACGGCGACCGGGCGGGTGTCGGTTCGGATGCTTACGGTATGTTCGTGGCGGTGGGCGATGCGGATGCGAAAAACTTCAAGGGCATCACCGCGCCGTTTGACTTGAGCATGTCGGAGCACTCGTTGTGGAACTCGGTTACTTCGGTGGGCGACGGCAGTGTCATTGCCTTGGGCTCTATCGGCGGCCAGAATGTCGGCAACGCCATCCACATGGTGAAAGGCTACCCGATGAACCATTTCGAGGCCAACTATGGCACGCCTGCCCTCGATGGTACTTTTGTGGGCGATGACTGGACATATAAAAATGCCCAGCAGGTCATCCTGGGGCAGGTGACGGGCAACCGCACCACCGCCGATTTCCTGTACGACCACGATAACCTCTATTTTACCGCCCGGGTGATAGACCGCGACATCTTCACGGACAAGGTGGACAACGACGGGGTGTTCCTGTCGCTGGACATGCTGAACGCTAGCGACACCTATCCGCAGACGGGCATGTTCCAGTTCTTCTTCAACGTGGACGGCACGATGGAGTTGAAGTACGGGGAAAACAACCGTTGGAACGATGCCGCCAGCACGGACGGAGTGAACTACCAGGTATCGCTGAAGTCGTTCTATTACGATGTGGAAGTGGCCATCCCGTGGGAAGTGCTCGGTCTGGAAGCCGCACCGACCCCCGAAGACGTGATGCGGGTGAACATCGAGGTGCGCAACCGTATCGAGGGAGCCATCGAGACGGAAAAGATAACCGACACCGAGACGAAAGAATCTTGGACGTGGATGGAATTCCGGGTGAATGAAGCCCCCGAAGGCGTGGGCATCGGTTCGCCGGACGATGAAGGGGAGTTGGACGTGTACGTGTACGGCCAGGTGCTGCACGTGACCAGCCCGGACGACATGGCCGAATGCGCCCTGTATTCGTATGACGGCAAGCTGATAGGCCGGATGGAGCAGGTGGGTAAGAGCCTGCAATGGTATCTCCCTGCCCGGCAAGGCGGCATCCTGTCCGTCACCAAGGCCGACGGGCAACGGGTGAGCCGGAAGTTCTGAATCTGTAGAGGGTGTATCAAAATGGGATTTAGAACACAGATAATACGGATCAAACAGATTTACACGGATATTTTGCCAATGATGTCATTGGCCATCAACAGTATCCTCATCTGTGACAATCCGTTAAATCCGCTCAATCCGTGTTCGTTCTTATTTTGACACACCCTCTAAAAAATACATTCTCTAATGAAAAGAAAAATAACCATAACCCTCTTGTCCCTCTTGCTGGTGGCGGGCGTGCACACGCTTTCCGCCCGCGAACAATGGACGGTGGAACAGGCCTGGCAATGGCAGGAGCGGGTGGGGGTCATCAAGGGTTTCAACGAACCTTATCCGGCCTACCCCGGCATGTCTCGGGCGGACGTGTTGAAGAAGGCTCATGATGTGGGCTTGAACAGCGTGCGATTCTGGGTGCGCGGGGAAACGGCGGAGGAACAGATAGCCCACATCCGGCAGATGATAGACGAGGCCGACCGGTATGGCATGACGGTTTCCCCCGTGTTGAATTACGTCAAGGAACGTTTCGCCCGCAACCGGGGCAACCAGCCCATGAAGGATTACGAACGGGTCACCCGGGCGGTGGTGGGGGCGTTTGCCGATGAGGAACGCATCGTGTTCTGGGACTTGTGGAACGAACCGCGCTATGAGGACAACGCCGTGACTTACGAGCAGATGGACATCATCGAGCAGATGGTGGCGTGGTGCCGCAAGGAAAACCTCAGCCAGCCCATCACGTCCTCTATCATCTGGGCGACCGTCAAAGAAGGCAGCAAGTCGCTGAAGCGCATGGCCGAGGTGGAAGCCATGATGGACATTCACAATTTCCATTATTATAATTGTGCGCTCGACTTCGGCAAGCATGTGTACGACATGATGGACTTGCTGCAAGCGATAAGTCCCCGTCCCATGGTGGCCACGGAATGCCTCACGCGCACCAACGGGTCGGGCATTGCCCGCACGTTCGATGCCTTTTCCCGCTACAAGGTGAATTTCTACATCTGGGGGCTGTACGTGAACGACCGCAACTGGGAAGCCCGCTGGGAGCGCAGCACCTACGATCCTTATGACCCCATGTTCCACAACATTCTCTATAGCGACGGCGATGCCTATGATGCCCGCGAGATAGAGATGATACGCAACTACCGCTTTGCCGAAAACGGCGAAGCACTGTATCCGCCCTTGGAAGTGACCGACCGCTGGAGCCACGAGCGTGCCTGGCGATGGATGGCCACCGGTCCGTTGAAGGGCTTTGTGGCGGGCGAGGATGGCTTGAAGCCGGAAACGGACGGGTACAATGCGGTGCTGGTGCATCTTTCTTACGAGGATTGGCAGGCGGACACGGCGGCGTTTTTCAAGCGTGCCGATGCCTTGCTGGCCGATGCCGATGCGCAAGGTCTGACTGTGATGCCCCGGCTGCTGACGGATGAGGACTTTGAGGCACCGCACCCGTCGCTGGCGGAATATGTGGGAAGTGTCGTGGGGCGGTATTATTGCGACACCCGCGTCAAGGCGTGGGAATTGTACCACCACCCGGGCGAGCGGGTGAAGGACACGGCGGCACTCTCCCGCCTGGTGTCGCTCATTTTCCGCCACGCCCGCAACCAGTACGCCAACCAGCCCCTCACCATGACCCCCTATGTGCAGGTGCAGGCGTTTGAGCCGGGCTTCGATTATTGGGGTGCGATGGTGCACGGGCGCACTGCTGGTTGGGATAGGTTGGCCTATGGCGGTGGCAGCACAGCGGAGCTTTGCTACCGGATATGGAGCTTGTCGGATGTCGTTTCTTTCTCGTCCGTGCAAGCCGCGCCCGAGGCGGGTTGGCTGGCGAGCATCTGTTACCGCTTCGGTCGTCCCGTCTTCTGCACCGGGTGGACCGCCCCGGGCGATGCCGACGTGCCGGGCTTGTTGGAACGGTTTGCCACAAGCCATGTGTTCTGGTTCTCGGAAGGGAACGACTTGACTGCCGGCCAACTGTCCGCCTTCCGGTTCAGGCAGACCGGCACGCAACGGCAGGTGGTGGAAGGCTTTTTATAAACATGTAGCTCCACGTATGGGTACAGGCTGGAAGAAATATGCAGGGTTGGTCCTGGCTTTGTTCACGGTGTGCAGCGTGCAGGCCGTGCGCAAAGACCCCTATCCCTCCTCCCGCATCTTTTGGGACAGGAATACGGAGAAAATCCTGTTTCCATCGGGCTGTTATGCCCGTGCCATCCAGTTGCAGGACGGGCGCGTCATGGCGGTTGCGGCAGTCGGCGGGGGCATTTCGGTGTGCTACAGCAACGACTACGGGAAATCGTGGACTTCGCCCGACCTCATCATCCAGGATACGGACAGCTTGCCCCTGCACGTGCCCGACCTCATCCAGCTGGCCGACGGCACCATCGTGGTGGGCTTCAACCCCCGCCCTGCGGAACCGTACAGTGAGAACCGCCGCTTCGGCATCCGGGCGGTGCGAAGTACCGACGTGGGCAAGACGTGGAGCGATGCCATTTTCATCTTTGACGCGCGGCACACGTTTGGTGACGGATGCTGGGAACCCTCGTTCCTCGAACTGCCTTCGGGCGAGCTGCAATGCTATTTCGCCAACGAGAACGATTTCACCTCGAGCAACGAGCAGTGCATCTCCATGTGCCGCTCGTTCGACAAAGGGTTGACGTGGAGCGGGCCGGTGCGCGTCTCCTTCCGTCCCGGAGGGCGCGACGGCATGCCCGTGCCCATCCTGACCGATGCCGGCGAGATAGTGGTCATCATCGAGGACAACGGCTGGCCGGGCCGCCCCGTGGATCGGGCGACCACCGTGCGTTGCCCGCTGGCGGACAATTGGAGCAGCGTGGTGGGGGCGGACAGTCCGGACCGCAACGTGATATTCGCCAACGAAGCGGATTGGCAGTATTCCTCGTCAGCTCCCTACCTGCGTCGGCTTCCTACGGGTGAAACCATCGCTTCCTGGCAGGGCGACCACGGCGACCGGCTGGGAGTGGGGCCGGAGGCTTACAGCATGTTCGTGGCGGTGGGCGATGCGGATGCCAGGAATTTCAAGGGCATCACCGCCCCCTTCTGCCTGAGCAGGACGCAGCACTCGGTGTTGAACTCGGTGGCCACCCTGGGCGATGGCAGCGTCATCGCCTTGGGTTCAATCGCCGACGTGGGCGAGGGCAACGCGGTCCACATGGTGAAAGGCTACCCGATGAAACGGTTTGAGGCCAATTATGGAACGCCTGTCGTGGATGCTTCTATTACAGGAGTTGAATGGATCTATGAGCGTGCCCAGCAGGTTATCCTGGGTCAGGTGACGGGCAACCGCACCATTGCCGATTTCCTGTACGACCGCGACAACCTCTATTTCGCCGCCCGCGTGGTGGACCGCGACATCTTCACCGACAAGGTGGACAACGACGGGGTGTTCCTGTCGCTGGACCTGCTGAACGCCTGCGACACCTACCCGCAGACGGGCATGTTCCAGTTCTTCTTCAACGTGGACGGCACGATGTCCTTGAAATACGGTGAAAACAACCGATGGAACGAGGCCGCCGACACGGACGGGGTGAACTACCAGGTCCGGTTGGGTTCATATTATTATGAAATGGAAGTGGCCGTCCCCTGGAAGTTGCTCGGGCTGGAAGCCGCCCCGGCCCCCGAGGACGTGATGCGGGTGAACATCGAGGTGCGCAACCGCATCGAGGGGGCGATAGAAACGGAAACGATCACCGACACCGACCCGAAGGCCTCCTGGACGTGGATGGAGTTCCGGGTGAACGAAGCCCCGGAAGGTGCGGGCATGGCCCCGTTGGCCGATGAAAAGGAACTGTCGGTGTACGTGGACGGGCAGGTGCTGCACGTGAGCAGCCCGGACGACATGGCGGAGTGCGCCCTTTATTCCTATGACGGCAAGCTGCTGGGGCGGATGGAGCAGGCGGGCAGAAGCCTGCAATGGTATCTCCCGGCGAGGCAGGGCGGCATCCTCTCCGTGTTCAAGGCCAATGGGCGGCGGGTGAGCCGGAAGTTCTGACGGGAACGTCCGCATCAAGTCGTCCCCGCAAGCGGGCGGGGTAGGAACTTTCTTCGCATAAGGTAGTCGTTCCACAGCCGTGGAACGATTGAATCACGGCTGTGAGACGATCGTTCCACAGCCGTGAGACGATTGTCTCACAGCTGTGGAACGACTACTTTATGCGGGGAAATACAAAACAGGATGAGCATGAAAATACGAAGAAACCATATTAACAAACACAATAATAAGTATTAACATGAAAAAGAACGTACTGTTAGGCCTGGCATTGGCCGGGGCATTCGGAATGAATGCACAGATTTATCAAGACATGACACCTGCCTGCTTTGAGCAGAATGTGGAAAACGACTGTGCCTCCGCCTGCGGCGACTTCAACGGCGATGGGTACCTCGACATCGTGCTGACCGGGAAAGCCGCCGGTGTGGACAAGACGTGGCTGTACCTGAACGACGGCCAAGGCGGCTTTACCCTGGCCGAGAATACGGGGTTGGACAAGGGCTTTATCCACAGCTCCATCGCGGTGGGCGACTATGACGGCGACGGCGACTTGGACCTCGCCATACAAGGCTGGTCGCCCGTGGACGGGAAGAACGTGCAACAGGCCTATGTGTACCAGAACAACGGGCAAGGCGTGTTCACCCAGGCAGCCACGCTTGACGGCCGCTCGAACGGCGTGATCGAGTTCGGCGATTATGACAACGACGGGAAGATGGATGTCCTGCAAGTGGGTCATAAGGATGGACTTGGCGCGAAAGTGACCATCTGGCACAACGAGGGCAACAACGCGTTTACCGACATCAACAACACGACCTTGTTCCTCATGTCCGACGGGGAAGCCCGCTTCGGCGATTACGACAACGACGGCAACCTGGACATATTGCTGAACGGGTGGCAGCAGGCACACGTCTATAAGGGCGATGGAAAGGGCGGTTTCACCGAGCAGACCGACATCGCGCTGACGGGCTACGGCCAATCGTTTGCCTATTGGGTGGACTACGACCGGGACGGTAACCTGGACATCCTCTTGGGAGGGTTGAAGGAAGGCGCGTTCTTCACCGACGTGTGGAAAGGCAACGGCACGAATGCTTTTACCAAGGTTGACCTGGGCTTGCCGGGCGTGCAGGTTGGCCCCATCCGCACGGGCGACTGCGACCACGACGGCTACACCGACTTCTTCATCTCCGGTTGGAACGGAGCAGGTTCGTTTGCCGTGTATAAGAATGATGGCACGAACACGGCTTTCACCCCGGTGGCGGGCGTGAACGATGTGATACCCGGCTGGGCCGACGGCACGCTGGAAGTGGCCGACTTCGACGGCGACGGCTATGCCGAGATATTCAAGTGCGGCTGGAACGCAACGAAATTGTATAGGAATACCGACCGGCCCGCCGAGGGGCAGGCATTGACCCAAACCCTCTATCTCGACTTCGGGAAGAGCGACGGGACGAACGGCAACATCACCGCCGAAGCCGATGCGAACGGTCATTATTGGAACAACATCGTGAGCGATGAAAGCGGTGCGCCTTCGCGCAAACCGGCGGGTTACACGGTGGATTTGGTCAACGCGGACAACCAGGCCACGGGCATCACCCTGGAAACCGTGGAGGACTTCATGGCCAATGGTAAGAAAAACGGGGCTTTGCTTGCCCCCAACCCCGACCTGTTGGGCGACCTGGCCGTTGCGACTGCCACGGAAGATTATTTCTTCATAGACAACGGCGTGGCCGACAAGGGGGCTTTCGTGCTGAAGGGGCTGAACCCGCAGCGGGCCTATAAGTTCTATGTGTTCGGCAGCCGTTCTGGTAATGACGTGCGCACGTCCATCTTCTCCATTACCGGGCGCAACGGCAGCCACGGCACGCACCAGACCACCGGCGCGGGCATTGGTACGGATATCGGCAACACGAACGATGATGACATTTGGGAGTCGGGCTACGTGATGCCGAAGGACAACGGCGAGATACTTTTCGAATTGGGCATCCTCACCGGCGGCTATGCCTATATCAACGCCATGAAGATAGAGGAATACGAGGGCTATACCCTGCCCGTGGCCGACAGGCAATTCTACATCGACTTCGGCAAGAATAACAACGGAACGGACGGCACGCCTACCGCCAGCCCCGATGCGAACGGTCATTATTGGAACAATATGTACAGCAATGGCGACGGGCCTACCACCGAGCAGGCGGGACTGAAAATCGACATCGTGTACTCGGACAACACCGAAACTCCTTATGAAGTGGAACTGGCAGACAAGTTCGAGTTCAACGGGGTGCGCAACGGCGGCCTCACCAATCCCGACCCGGCCCTGCTGGGCGACCTGGCCATTGCCACCGCCACACAAGACTACATCTTCCGCAGCGGCGACGGCACAACGGCCTCCATACTGTTCAAGAACCTGGACAAGGAAAAGATGTACCGCTTCCACATCTTCGGCAGCAGGGAGGAAAAGACAGGAAACCGCATCGGCATCGTGCAACTCATCGGGTCGAACTCCGTCACCGGTATCCACCAGATGGGCGGCAAGGACATGGCCGGTACGGGCGTGCACCGCAATGTGGCGAACATCTTCGTGTCCGACTTGTTGGTGCCCGACACGGAGGGAACGATTACGCTGAAACTCACGGAATGGCTGGGTAATTTCTTCCACGTCAATGCCATGAAGGTGGAAGAACTGGATGTGACCGAACAGGCTACGGCACTGGCCATCACGGGCGGCGATGCGATAGACGTGTGCGGGCAGACCTTGCAGCTGAGTGCGACGGCCACGCCCGAGGGGGCTTTCTGTCCGGCTGTGACCTGGGCGGTGAGTGATGACGAATTGGCACAAATCACGGAGAATGGCCTGCTGTACCCGCTGGGCAACGGCACCGTGACGGTGACCGCTACCGCCACGTTTGCAAGTGGAAGCCAGTTGACCGATTCGAAAGAAATCACGCTGTCCAACCAAACGCCCGATGACTACACGCTTACGGTCATGGGTTCGTCCGTGCCTTATGGGCAAGGGGCTGATACGGGCAAAGGCTATGCGCAGTTGTGGGCCAACTACCTGGCTACAGAGGCTGAACATGCTTGGAGCACGGACAATATTTCCGTGCCGGGCAACAACACCACGGACGTAATGAACCGCTGGGACAGCGACCTGCTGCCCACGTGCAGCCGTTACGTGTACTACGGCTTGTCGCTGGGCAACGAAGGGGTGCATGAAAACGGGCAGACAGCTTTCGACAGCTATCGCGATAACATGCAGACCATCATCGAGCGCACTCGTTTGTTCGGCAAAGTGCCGTTGATGGGCAACAACTACGCCCGTGCCGACTTCAACGAAAGTGATTATAACTTCGTGAAGCAATTGAATTTGCTTATCCACGAGTGGGACGTGCCGAGTGTCAACCTGCTGGGGGCTATCGACAACGGTGCCGGGCAATGGGCGACCGGCTATCAGGCAGATAATGCCCATCCCAACACGGCGGGCCATGCCGAGATGTTCTATGCGTTTGTGCCTTCGCTGCTCGATGCCTTGGTTGTCGGCAAGCCGCAGCCGGTGCGTCAGGAGGGTACTTCCCTGTCGCTTGGCGTGCAGGACGGACAGGCGCAGTTGGTGACGTGGCAACCGGAAGGCACATTGCATCCGTTCACGGTTACGTTCTCGTTCCGCACCGAATCGGCGGGCACGTTGTTGCGCTTTGCCGCGCGCAACGGCTCGTTGGTAGGCAAGGTGATGCTGGCTGCCGATGGCACGCTTACTTATGATGCCACGCAGGATGACCAGGTGGTGACGGCATCGGGCACGCTGAACGATGGCGAATGGCACACCGTGAGCCTGACCCATTACTTTGCCCGCCAAGCCACGCTCCTGTACGTGGACGGTGTGCTCCAAGGTGAGGTAAAGGAAAGACTTTATTCCACCACGTTCAGCCTGAATGCGGCAGACAATCCGTTGACGGCGGCGGATTTCCGCGAACTGTATTTCTACCGGGCAGGCATGTGTGCCGAGGAAATAGCCGCCTTGCATGAAGGACGTATGCTGAAGTCGAGTCTGGAAATATATGCTCCGCTCGACGGCACGGCCAGTGGGGAAGGCATCGTGGAAAACAAGGCGCAGAGCCTGAACAAGCTGGTTTTGGAAGAAAACCGGGTTTCTACCGGACTGGATGGCGTGCAGGCGAATGCCCGCTTGAAAGAAGTAACCGTGTACAAAGTGACCGGTGAAAAGCTGATGACTCTGCAAGGAGACAATTGGGAAAAAGACGGCTTGAACAACCTGCCTTCCGGCATATATGTGCTGAGGATGGTCGATGAAAACGGCAACATCGCGACCCGGAAAGCCGTGGGTGGCGAGCAGTAAGTAAAAGGTAAACCACAGAGGCACTCGTTTATCCAGGTGTCTCTGTGGTTTTGTTTAGCTTTAGCTTTGATCTTGAGACTTTATCAAACAAAAGCGAAATATGAAAAACAAATTGTTCTCACTGGTCTGCGCTTGCGCGGTGGGTGCCGTGGCATTTGCGCAAAACGTCCCCAACCCGGTCATTCCCCATGTGGCCGATGCGGGGGTCATGAAGTATAACGGGAAGTATTACATTGGCGGTGTGGGCACGTATGGCGATGTGTACGTGTCCGACGACCTCGTCCGCTGGAGCGAGTCGGTGCACGTAGTCACCATGGACAACGACTGGACACGGGGCTCCAAAGCGGGCAACAACCAGATACACGCGAACGACATGTTCTACCTCAACGGACAGTTCCACATGTTCTGGTCGGTGAACCATTGGGGTGACGACCTGCATGCGGTGCACATCGTCCATTCCCAAAGCGACAAGGTGCTGGGTCCGTACACCGAGCCGGACAAGACGACCTGGCTCGACAACCGCATCGACCCCAAGGTGTTCAAGGACGATGACGGGCAGCTCTACCTGTACATGGTGCGCTTCACCGAGGGCAACACCATCTGGGTGCGCAAGATGAAGAACCCTTCGGAGTTCCTCACCGAGCCGTATTGCCTGTTCGCCTCGCTGCCCAATACGTGGGAGACGATGGACAACCGCGTGGCCGAAGGGCCGTGGGTCATCAAGTACCGCGACCAGTATTACATGATGTACAACGCCAACCACACGGGGCACACGTGGGGCAACTACCAGCTGGGCGTGGCGCAGGCCGATTCGCCCATGGAGTTCAACAACGGCAACAAGTACAGCCATCCGGTGGTGGGCAGCAACCAGACACCGATAGAGGAAACGTATGTGGACCTGTTGCGCTACACGGGTACGGACTATACTCCTTTGTTTGCCTACACGGAAGTGCAGCCGGGCGAAGGCTGGACGGAAGCGGGCTTTGATGATGCCGCCTGGAAACAAGGTGAAGGCGGTTTCGCTTCCCGCAAGATAGCGGGTTCCACGGTGCGGTACTGTGCCACGATGTGGCAGTCGCCTTCGCTGTGGCTGCGCAAGGCGTTCGCCGTTCCTGAAAACCATGGCAACTTGGCTTTGCGCGTAACCCACTACGGCGACACCCGCATCCTGCTCAACGGCACGGTGATTTACGACAAAAAAGGCTCGGACTACTGCATGGTCAACCTCACGCCGAAACAACTCAAAGCCTTGAAAACGGGGGAAAACCTGCTGGCCATCGAGACGGCTGGCGGACGTTCCAACTATTTCAACGTGTCGTTGTTCGACCTGAAAGACCAGGTGGCGGACGATATCCTCTTTACTCCCGGCCAGCCCAACATCCTGCGCGGGCCGAACGGCTTCGAGTGGTGGCTCATCTACATGGCCAACAAGAACGACGAGTCGCGCGACCAATATGTGGACCGGGTGCAGTTCTTCGACAAGACCTTGTATGTGGACGGCATCACCGGGCCGAACACCCCGGGATATCACCCCGTACCGGCTTGGCCGACTGTGGCTGCCATGGACGAAACCGGGGCTGTGGGCGTGCTGGCACAGGCTCAGCCCGCAGTGGCCTATATGCTGGAAACTTCGGTGAGCACTTCGGGCGAAGCGGGAGCCATTGCCTGGTGGCAAGATGATGAGAACCAGGCCCGGGTGGGGCTGCGGGCAGCGGATAACGCCTGGTACCTGGCTGTGACGGAAGATGGAAAGACGACGGAAAAACAGTTTGCTTTGCCGGACGATTTCAAGTGGGGCGTGTATCACCACTTCCGCATCGAGCGCAACGGCGGACAGCTGAAAGTGTGGTTGGATGAAATGCCCGCTCCGGGGCAGCATGTGTTTGCCAACGTCATCCCGGTTACGGCAGGTTGTCCCGGCACGTTCGATGCCACCGGCAATGCCCGCTTCGAGGGCACGATTTACACCATCGGCTTCGATGAGGGCAGCATCCGGCTGTCGGCTAACGAGAAGAAGGTGGTTGGCGAACCGCTGGACCGGTACGAACTGGCCTACCAGGCTTATGGACTGGGCGAGGGCAAGGTTCATGCCTCTTACCCGGTATATGTGGACGAGGACAATTACGTAAAGGCGGCGTTCAACGGCACGACCGCCTTGCTGGAAGTGACGCTCGTGAGCAAAGGGAAGGTGAAACGGCTGGAAAGCTACCCGCTGGGACAGGTGCGCACGGCCTATCCCGATGTGAAATATACCGATTCGTTCGAGAAAAACTATCGGTTCGCCACCCCGACCGTGATAGACGAACTGTATCTCAGCCGGCACGATGCGGACGACAAGTCGGACTTCACGGCGAATATGTTCGACAAATTCACCGTGCAGTACCTGGCGGATGGCAAGTGGCATCCTGTGGACAACAGCCAGGTGACGGTGGCCGACAACCCCATGTACAACAAGCTGACGTTTGCGCCGGTCAAGGCCGACGGCGTGCGTTTCATCAACCGCGTGCCGACCGACCAGGGCAGGCATATCTACAAACTGCGGGTGCATGAAATGCTGAAGGAGTCGTACAACCTGCGCACGGTGCGCGACGGGGAAAAACTCTACCTGTTCATCGACGGGCGGGAAGTGGGCTCGCTGGAGCTGCCGTTCCAAGCCTCGCGGGTAGCACTCGGCGGCAGCAATTACTCCTCGGATTACCGGGGCGTGCTGTATTACCATGTGGGTGAAAAGCCGGTTGACAACCAATAAACTTCTACGGAAAACAAGGAAATGATAATCCCAAATCGGTCATTAGGCTTTGTCTGATTTCTGTTCTTGTGGCGAGTGGTTTTTGATGGCTTTTCTCGAAGGCATAGCGGGCTATGTCGAGAGAAAAGGCAGCAAAAAACGCCGCCACAAGACGGAAAGCGGGCAAAGATATTCCCTGAATGGTCTAATGACCGATTTGGGATAATGTTCACATGGGGCAGTCCCTGCACGGGGCATCCCCATGTGAACCATTTTGTAAAAAAAAACGAAACAAGCTGTTTACTTATGATAAAGCGTGCTTGCTGCTGCGGATTGTTCTTCTTGCTGTGTACCTGGGTGGTAATGGCGGATGCCAGTTACCGCTTCATGCATATTACCGGCCGCGATGGGCTTCCCCACCAGCAGATAAGTGCCTTGATGCAGGATGACAAAGGCATGCTGTGGATAGGCACGCGCAACGGGCTGTCGCGCTACGACGGCTACACCATCACCAATTATTTCAACCAGCCGGATGATCCCCGCTCGCTCAACCAGAACTTCATCCAGACCATTTACCAGGACAGCCGGAAGCGGGTGTGGATAGGCACCTACAGCGGCATTTGCCAGTATCAACCTGCTACGGACGATTTCAAGCGGTACCGTTTGCCCGATGCCGTCATCCATTCCATCGTGGAAACGAGCCGGGGGCAAATCATTTGCGGAGGCAAGCAGCTCTACTTGTTGGACGAGCGGACCGGTGAGTTCGTCATGCTGCCGAGGCAGGACTCCGAATTTATCCTTTCGCTGGCCATCGACCGCGAAGACCGCCTGTTTGTGTCAACCAACCGTTCCATCTTTTACTACGATCCTTCTTTCTCCAAAACCACCCAAATCAATCCGGCGTATTTCTCCGACTTTCTGACCGGGTCGGACGGCATCGTTCCCCTCTTTTTCGACTCTCAAGGATTACTCTGGGTGGGACGCAACGGCAAGGGGGTGATGAGCATCGACCTGGCGGCAGGCACAACGCACCTGTACGAGGCCGGGCAGCTGTCCGATGGCACGGTGCGTGTCATTACGGAGGACGACATGGGGCGCACGTGGCTCGGTACGGAGCGGGGCCTTACCATCTTGCACCAGAACGGCACGGCGGAAATTATCCGGCAAGACTTGGAGGACAAAAACAAGCTGAACGACAACGCCATTTACGACATCCTGTGCGACCGGGACGGCAACGTGTGGATCGGCACTTACTTCGGCGGCATCAACGTGCTGCTGAAAAACAACGAGCAGTTCCGCTGGGTTGAAGCCGGATACGGCTCCCAGAACATACGTGGGAAGGCCGTGCGCAAGATCATTGAGCCACAAAAAGGAAAGCTGTGGATTGCCACGGAGGATGGCGGGCTGAACATATACGACACACGCAGCGGCGGCATCCGGCGGTTTGACCGGATACCGCAATTGGGGCACAACATACACGAGTTGTACTATGACGGTGGCACACAGGACATGTGGATCGGGACATTCCGCAACGGGCTGTTCCGATACAACCTCGCGGCCGATGAATATGTGCATTACATGCCCGATAGCAGCGGGCTGCCGTCCGATGCCATATTCTCCATCAAAAGAAAACAAGACAGCACCCTGTGGATTGGAACCACGCTGGGGTTGCGGCGTTACGCCCAGGAGCGGGACACGTTCCTGGCCACCGGCCATCCGCAGCTGGACGTGGACTTCGTGTTCTGCATGTTGGTGGACCGGGACGACAACCTGTGGGTGGGCACCCGCAATTATGGCCTGTTCCGCATAGACAACCGGACGGACGAGATAAACAACTGGACTGCCACGGCGGGCGGATCGGCCTTGAAGGACAATTACATCACCTGCCTGTATCAGGATGCGGACGGGCGCATCTGGATAGGGACCAACAACGGGGGGCTGCAGTACATCGACCCGGAGGAACTGGAAGTCCGCGTGCCGGGGAACGGGCTTGCCTTGTTCCAGGCCACCATATGCAGCATCATCGAGGATGAGTTCGGCCGCCTGTGGGTCAGCACCAGCCGGGGACTTTATCAGTTCAACAAGGAACGCAGTGCCTTTGTGTATTACACGGTGCAGGATGGGCTGCCGGTCAACCAGTTTAACTTCGCCTCCTCCATACAGGCTTCGGACGGCCTGCTTTATTTCGGCAGTGTCAACGGGCTTATTTCTTTCACTCCTAAGACCCTTAAGGAGGGATGGAAACCCTACCAGGTACACCTGCTTCATCTGAACATCGACAACCACATCGTCGATTCGAACACTTCGGACTCGCCCCTGACTGCCGCCCTGGACGACATGTCCGTCATAGATTTCACTTACAAGCAGTCACGCTCGTTCAGCATCGAGTATGCGGCCATTTCTTTGGCCAATACCAGTGCCATCAACTACCAGGTGAAGCTCGTGGGAGTAGATGAGGACTGGAAAAGCGTGGGCAAGGAGCGCAAGTTCGTGGGGTCGAACCTGCGCCCCGGCACATACACCCTGTGCATACGGGCCAACAACTCCAATGACGGCTGGGAGCAGGCACCCGTCAAGCAGTTGACGTTTGTGGTGCATCCGCCTTTCTTCTTGTCCGGATGGGCATTCGCCATCTATGCCGTGGTGGCGATGGTGATACTTTGGCTCGGTTTGAAGTTGTTTGCCATCCGCCTTCGGGAGAAAAACGCCGTGCGGATGGCCAACCTGGAAAAGGAGAGCCTGGAGGAGGTGAACAAGGTGAAGATGGACTTTTTCACCACCGTGTCGCACGAGTTGAAGACACCCTTGTCGCTCATCATGGCTCCGCTGAAATACATCGCGCAGCACGAGTCCTTGTCGCCCGAGTCGCGGGAGCGGTTGGACCTGGCCGTCAAGAACACGCACAAGATGGTGGGGCTGATAGACGAGCTGGTCACGTTCAACAAACTGGAGTCGGGCAATTTCCAGTTCTACCTGGAAAAAGGCAACCCGCTCGACTTCATCGAGAGCCTGTGTTCGCTATTCCGGGAAAATGCCCGGGAAAAGTCCCTGGCGTTCTACGTCCATTGCGAGAATAACGGTGAGGAAGTGTGGTTCTCGCCCTCTTATGTGGAGCGTATAACCAGTAACCTCATTTCCAACGCCATCAAGTTTACGCCTGCGGGCGGACAGGTGTTCGTCGATGCCGCCATCACCGACTGCTCCGACGGCTACAACTACCTCCGCATCGAGGTGAGGGACACCGGCATAGGCATAGTCAAGGAAGAGCTTGGCAACATATTTGAAAAATATTACCAGACCAAGCGGGGGCACAACGCCAACAACAAGGGCTGGGGCGTCGGGCTGGCTCTCGTCAAGAAGTGCGCCTCCATACACAAGGGCAGTGTGTCCGTGGAAAGCGAGCCGGGCAAGGGTTCATGCTTCACCGTGTTGCTGAACGTGTCCGAGGAGGCCTTCGACGCGCAGGATAAAATCAGTTCCGACAAGACGGTTGTCCCGTTGAGCCAATACAAATTCACCGTCCCTTATCCCGAACGAGCCGCGCAGGCCGCACACATGGGAGGCTCGTCTCCGGCGGCATCGCAATCCTCCATCTTGCTGGTGGAGGACAACGAGGAACTACTGGGCTTCTTGTCGGGCCTGTTTGGCAAAAGCTACCACACCTACGTGGCGAACAACGGGGCCGAAGCGTTGGACATCGCCCGCAAGTATCCGCTGGACCTTGTCATATCCGATGTCATGATGCCCAAAATGGACGGCAACACCTTGTGCCGGACGTTGAAGGAAGACCCCTCCACGTCGCACATCCCCGTCATCCTGCTTACGGCCAAGGGCGACACCGAGGATGTGATGAAGGGCTACGAGAGCGGCGCGGAGGCCTATGTGCCCAAGCCTTTCGACCCGGAAATATTGGAACTCCAGGTGAAAAACATCATCCACATGAAGCTGGTGCAGCGCGAGCGGATAGGGCAGGCCTTGGGCTCGGACGTGGAGACCGCCTCGCTGAGCAAGTTTGACCGGGAGTTTATCGAGAAAATCAACAAGCTGGTAGAAGAAAACATAGGCAACGATGCGTTCAGCATAGCCGACATCACCCAGACGCTGGCCGTGAGCCGCAGCCTGCTGCACGTCAAGATGAAGAGCCTGCTGAATACCTCCATGGGCGACTTCATCCGCAAAAAGCGGATGAAGAAAGCGTGCGAGCTGCTTCGCGAGGGGTTCAACGTGTCCGAAACGGCCTACAAGGTGGGATTTGCCGACCCGAACTATTTTTCCAAGGCATTCAAGAAGGAACTGGGCATCCGCCCTACGGACTACCTGAACAACTGCTATTACAAGCGCGAAAGAAAAGGGGGATGAGATGCCGGAAAGCGGATGCTTGCTGCAATAAAATTCCGTCCGTGCGAAATTTCATTTCCGCACGGACGGAATTTTATTTTCATACGTGCGGAAATTCCGCCGCGCACGTATGAAAGAAAAAAGCCATGCCCGACTCCCACAAAGGCCGTCTTCGGCTTGTCGGCCAACAGTCGGTCGGCAACCAACGTGAAA
>CALUML010000002.1 GCA_944321745.1 uncultured Bacteroidales bacterium | reverse complement strand
CCCGTAGGGCGATGCCTTGCGCTGAACGCCACAAGGCCGTTGGCCTTGCCTTTTCACCGTGCTCCTGTCACCTTTTCCCTTTATGCCTTTGGGCAGGGGGGCGGAAGCGGCAAGGCGCGAAGCTGCCACGAGTCCGTTCCTTGTGGCTTCTTCGCGCCTTGTGTCGTTGCCGGTTTGGGCGTGTTATTTCTCGATGCCCAGCAGTTCCACTTCGAAGATGAGGGTGGAGTAGGGCTTGATGTCGCCCATGTCCTGCGTGCCGTAGGCCAGGTCGTAGGGGATGTAGAGCGTCCACTTGGAGCCGACGGGCATGAGTTGCAGGGCTTCGGTCCAGCCCTTGATGACGCCGTTCACGCGGAAGGTGGCCGGTTCGCCGCGTTCCACCGAGCTGTCGAACACCGTGCCGTCGATGAGCGTGCCGTGGTAGTGCACCTTCACGCGGTCGGTGTTGGAGGGTTTCTTGCCTTTGCCCATCTTCGTGACCTTGTATTGCAGGCCGCTTTCGGTGGTCACCACGCCTTCCTTCGTCTTGTTGGCGGCGAGGAATTCTTCACCGGCGCGGCGGTTGTCGCCGTATTGTTCTTCCATTTTCTTTTCCTGCAGCTGCTGCATGGTGGTGTTGAGGTAGCTTTGCGCTTCCATGGCCGACATCTGGTTGTAGCCCGTCAGGCCGTTGATGAGTCCTTGCTTGATCAGCTCGATGTCGGTCACCAGGTCCTCGTTGCCCAGCAGCCCGTTGGCCGACTGTTCCTTCAGGCTTTGCCCGATGTTGCGGCCGATGCCTATCAGTTCGGCGTATTCGGGGTTTACTTTCATGCCTTCGGCGATGCCTTTCATCAGCGACTGGTAGCGTTCGCCGGTGGAGTCGTTGTACAGGTAATACATTTTGATGCCGTCGCCGTTGGCCAGCCCGAAGGCGTAGTTGAGGCTGTCGATGCGGTTTTTCAGCACGGGGGTGCCGGTGGTCTGTGCCAATGCGGACGTGCCGCACAATGCAGCGATTGCGAGTGCTGCTATGGTTGTTTTTTTCATTTTTTTATAGTTAATAGTTAGTAGCGAGTAGCTAATAGTTAGTGTTTAGTGATTAACGATTAGTGATTAGTGCTGTGCGACTTGTAACTCGTTAACTTGTTTACTTGTCAACTCGTTTACTTGTCCACTTTCACGGTGTCTTCTTCTACGGCGGGTTTTTGGGCGGCTTCGGCGGCATCCTTTGCAGCTTGTTCGGCGGCCTGCTTGGCGGCTTTTTCGGCTTGCAGCTGCATCATGGTTTCCTGTATGTACTGCTGCGCTTCGGCGGGGGTCCAGGCGGTGGAGTCGGCCGCGCCTTCGATGCCTTGCTTCATGCCCTGCATGGCCAGGTCGTAGTCGAACTTCAGGTCTTCGTTGCCCATGAGGCCTTCGGCTTTCTGGCGGGCGAACGTGCTGCCCACGTTCACGCCCAGCTGGTACATTTCGTCGGGCGTGGCATTGCTGTTGTAGGCTTTGTCGAGCGCGTCGATGAAGGCTTTGATGGCGGCCTGCTGGTTGTCCACGTTGTTCATGTAGTAGTTCTTGATGCCGTCGCCGTTCGCATAGCCCAGCGCGTAGTTGATGCTGTCGTTCTGGTCGTTCAAGGTGGCGGTCTGTGCGTTGTATTTCCCGCATGAGGTCATCATGCCTGCCACGGTGAGCGTTGCCAGTGAGAAGATGATTTGTTTTTTCATTTTGTTGTTTTATTTATTGATTTCAAATTTCAGATTTCAAATTTCAGATTGTTTCCCGCAGATGGCGCAGATTTGCGCGGATAGGTACTTGCCTCTTGCTTCTTGCCTCTCGCCTCTGTCCGTAGGGCGATGCCCTACGCTGAGGGCCACAAGGCCGTTGGCCTTGCCTTTTCCCATTCTCCTTTCACCCTTTCCCCTTTATACTTTTTCCTTTTCCCTTTCTCCCTTTGAAAATATTTTTCCGTACCGAGGGAATTTTATTTCCGTGCGTGCGGAAATTTGGCCGCGTAGTAACGCGCGTTTTGGGGGGTCGGGGGGCTATTTTATCCCCAGCAGCTCCACTTCGAACACGAGGGTGGTGTGCGGGCCGATGGCTCCGCCTGCGCCTTGTGCGCCGTAGGCCAGCTCGGAGGGGATGTAGAGTTTCCACTTGGAGCCGACGGGCATGAGCTGCAGGGCTTCCACCCAGCCGGGGATGACCTGCGTGACGCCGAAGGTGGCGGGCGTTCCGCGCCGCACGGAGCTGTCGAACACCGTGCCGTCGATGAGCGTGCCGTGGTAGTGCACCTCCACGGTGTCCGAGGCTTTGGGCTTCGCGCCGGTGCCTTCGCGCACTACTTCGTATTGCAGCCCGCTGGGCAGGGTGACCACTTCGGGGCGCCGGGCGTTGGCGGCGAGGAACGCCTGTCCTTCCTCGCGGTTCTTCTGCCCCGCCTTGTCCTGCAGTGCCCGGAAAAAGTCGTTGATGGCCGTCTGGGCTTCCTGGTAGGAAATTTCCGGCTTGCGGTGTTCCATCACGTCCTGTATGCCTTGGGCCAGCCGGGCGTAGTCCAACGTTGTGATGCCGCTTTGCAGCAGGTTGTTGCCGAGGCTCATCCCCAGCGCGTAACTCACTTTGTCCATGTGTTTCTTTTTTTTCTTTAAACCTGAATGGTCTGCTGACCGGTTTGGGTTAAATGCCAAATCCGTTTTCGGCAGGGCAAAGATAGTCCATAATGGTGAGTTGTGGGGCGTCGGGGTGTTAAAAAATAGTAAAGGGGTGGAGCGGGTGGCGGGTGGTTCAGGTTTGTTGGCTTGGACTTGTGCGTTTGTTGTCTATGATTTGTCTTGTTTACATGGAGAACATTAATTGCGGGAAGATAAAATGAAAACGTTATTTAGAATTTGCTCAATAGTTTTGTTTTTCGGGCTAAGTTTTTTGCTTGACTGTGCTTATCCGGCAGGAGAAATTCCATTGTACAAAGACGCGGGGCGAACCGTTGATGAAAGGGTGGCAGACTTATTGTCGCGTATGACGTTGGAAGAAAAAATACTGCAGCTAAACCAATACATATTGGGAGAAAACTCTAACGTGAATAATATCGGAGAAGTGAGCGACACTTTCATTCCGGGTATAGGCTCTTATATTTATTTCAATGATAATGCAGTGCTACGTAATTCTTTGCAGCGGAGGGAGCTGGAAGTTTCCAGGTTGGGCATTCCGCTCCTCTTCGGTTTCGACGTAATACATGGCTTCCGCACCATCTTTCCTATTCCGTTGGCACAGGCATGTTCTTGGAATCCGGAACTGGTGGGTCAAGCATGTGCGGTAGCAGCTCAGGAAGCGCGCATGTCGGGGGTGGAGTGGGTCTTTTCGCCCATGATTGACGTGGCACGGGATGGTCGTTGGGGGCGTGTGGCGGAAGGATATGGAGAAGACCCGTACGCCACTAGTGTGTTTGCCGTTGCTGCCGTAGGTGGGTATCAAGGCTCTGATTTGTCATCACCGCGAAGTGTGGCCGCTTGCCTGAAGCACTTTGTCGGCTACGGTCTGTCACAAGGCGGGCGAGACTACGAGGCTACGGATGTGTCACCTCAAGCCTTGTGGGATACTTACCTTCCACCTTATGAAGCTGGTGTATGTGCCGGTGCTGCTACGGTGATGAGCGCATTCAACGACATCAACGGTACGCCTGCCACGGCCAACCACTACTTGTTGACGGAAGTACTAAAAGAAAAATGGGACTTTGGTGGATTCGTTGTTGCCGATTGGAACGCCGTGGAACAATTGATATCCCAAGGAGTTGCTGCCGACAAAAAGGAGGCTGCTTATAAGGCGTTTGCCGCTGGTGTCGACATGGATATGAAAGACTTTTGCTATAAGGACCATTTAGGTGCATTGGTGGCTGAGGGGAAAATACCTGTGGCACGAATAGACGAGGCGGTTGCCAACATCTTGGCCTTGAAGTTTCGCTTGGGATTGTTTGAACAGCCGTACGCGGTGGAGTTGCCCGAGGATGAACGTATTTTGTTACCCTATAACAAAGAATTGGCCACAAAGATGGCCGAGGAGTCCATGGTGCTGCTGAAGAATGATAATGGGCTGCTTCCCCTGTGTGCGAAAACGGTGGCCGTCATTGGCCCGATGGCTGATAACCGGGAACACATGTTAGGTTCGTGGACTGCCCACGGGCGTGTAGAGGATGTGGAAGGCAGTATTTATGACAATTTGCAGAAGGAATTTGGCAAGAAGATGGACTTTCTTTATGCCGCAGGCTGTGGATTTGATGGCGATGATCGGAGTGGCTTTGCAGAAGCACGCGCAATTGCCGAGCAAGCCGATGTTCTCGTTTTGTGTTTGGGCGAGAAGAATGCTTGGAGTGGGGAGAATGCGTCCCGTTCTACGCTGGCTCTGCCTGCCATCCAAGAAGCGTTGCTTCAAGACATGAAGAAAACAGGTAAACCCATCGTGCTGGTACTTTCCAACGGGCGTCCGTTGGAACTATGCCGTATCGAGCCGTTGTGCGATGCTATTGTGGAAATGTGGCAGCCTGGTATTATGGGTGGAAAAGCGTTGGCTGGAATCCTCTCTGGCCGCATCAATCCTTCCGGGAAACTGTCCATCACATTTCCTCTGACGACAGGGCAAATACCCATGTACTATAACACGCGGCAAAGTGCCCGTCCTTTCCAAGGGAAATACCAAGACATCCCGACGGAACCTCTGTACGCATTTGGCCATGGGCTGAGCTATACCACTTTTGAATATGGTGACTTGTATTTACCAAAGGATACTATTCGAAAAAACGAAAAGCTCCGATTGGAAATACAAGTGACGAATGCAGGCAACTTTGACGGGAAAGAAACTGTGCATTGGTTTGTTTCCGATCCAACCTGCTCCATTTCCCGTCCTGTAAAAGAACTTAAGTTTTTTGAAAAGCAGTTCATTGAGGCAGGAACTTGTCGCACATTCTACTTCGAATTGATTCCCGAGCGCGACCTAAGTTTTGTGAACGCTCAGGGAGAACGGTTTTTGGAAACGGGAACCTATTATGTTATGGTAAAGGATAAGAAAATAAAATTAGAACTGATTGACTGATGTGCGACACCATAACATAAGATGTCCTATGACAAAATGGAGAGTGTGCTTGAAACGATTTTACGTAAATCTTTGAGAGCATTAGTAATGTGGTTTTCCACAGTCCGTTTGTTTATTTGTAGCATGTGGGATATTTCTTCGTTGCTAAGCCCTTCTTTCCTGCTCAACTTGAATATTTTTTTTCGTTGTTCAGGCATTTGTTCTACGGCCATGTCGAGCAGCATCTCCAGTTCGCGAGCATATAGGTCATCTTCAATGACTTCTTGGTAATAGGGCTTGGATAGACTCTTGACAACGGCTTTGTCTTGGAAGTTTTTTTCTACCAATGTGTGTTCAATAAAATTAAGTACTGCATTCTTTGCTGTGCGGAATAAATATGATTTGAAATTAGCTATTTGCGGCAAGGCATCCCGATTTTGCCAAATCTTGACGAATATATCTTGAGCCATGTCTGATGCATCATCCATGTTTTTGATAAAACCGAAGAGAAATGCTTTGACTTGTGGATAGTATTCCATAAACAGTCTGTTGAAAGCATCGTGATTGCTTTCTTTTATTTTCTTTAATAATATGTCTATTTGTGCGCTGTCCACCGGTGGAAGGAATAATTCCTTATGCAAAAGTATATAAACAGAATAATATAAGAAAAAATAACAATGATAAGTAGTAAGAAAAATTTTTCCCGGCGACAGGTACGAAAGGCACGAACGCCATTTTCTGTCTTTCTTCTAAAGTGTAGTATCCCGTAAGGGGGGGCAGACAATGTCATGCTATGATAAATTGCGGATATTCATTTTATTTATTTTGCCTTTGTGTGTGGTGCGCCGGGTAGGTGTCTTATATAAGTACAAGAAAGTTATAGGAGGTAATGCGACAGCTCGGGAAAAAGAATATAATCAAGCTTTTTTTCCACACAGATGCGTCTGAAAGCCTGCGTTTGAGATTTTACGCTTGGTTTCTGAAGAGAGTGGATGGCGATTTGCAGGAAGAGGCATTGCTGGAATTATGGAATGCATCAAAAGCTGTATCCAGACGAGATACTTTGCGCGATTTGAGAAAAGTACAAACCAAGATATGGGGTGAGTCACATAGCAGGTTACGCATCGGGAATGTGTTTGTACGTGCAGCGGCAGCTGTCTTGTTGCTTTTGGTTGGCGCTTTGTGTGGCATGTGGTTGCATCAACAGATAAATCGGCCTACCGATTGGAATATGGTGCAATGCTATGTCCCATTGGGAGAAGAAAAAGAATTGTTGCTGCCTGACCATTCCAAAGTCTTTGTTGAACAAGGCTCTTTGGTTATTTATCCAGAAGTCTTTCCCGAGGATTGTCGAGAAATTTATTTGGATGGCAAAGCGTATTTTGATGTAGAAAAAGATGCCAAGCGACCATTCCGGGTGAAAACCCGCCATCTGGATGTGACGGCCTTAGGCACGGAATTCCTGGTAGAGGCCTATGCATCATCCATGAAAACCGTGACTACTTTGCTTGAGGGCAAAGTGAAGGTAACGGGTTCAAGTTTAGACGAGATATTGTTGCCCAATGAACAGATTGTGTATCACAACACTTCGGGCACATATGCGAAAAACCAGGTGGATACCGATGCGATGCTCCGCCCAGGGAAAAGCGATTTAGTGTTCCGTTCCGAGAAATTGGCTTCTATCCTGTCCGCATTGGAAGCGCGTTACCATGTAAATATCCAATGCATGACACATGTATATGATAATCGGTTACTGACTGTGCGCTTCTCCCAAAATGAAACGCTGGAACAGTCACTGAAGATATTGTCCAATGTCGTGGGAGGTATGAAATACACCATCCAAGGTAATGTGGTATTCATAGAGCAAGAATAAGCTAATAAAACAATAAAACATAAAAACAAAAGGATATCATGATAAAAAGAATGAAGTGGTTAGCAATTTTTGTTTGCAGTGGTGGTATGTTTTTTTCCTCAGTCGCCCAGGGGAATGATGCTGTAGGAATACTGGCTTCTACTCCGCCCATGGGGTGGAACAGTTACAACTGCTTCGGCGGTAATGTGACAGAAGCGGAGATGAAGCAAAACACCGACTACATGGCCGAGCATTTGAAACAATATGGTTGGGAGTACGTGGTGCTGGATTTCCTATGGTATTGCGATGACCAGAACTCACCGGAAAAATTTGCCAATCGCCGTCCTGTACAGCATATGGATGAATATGGCCGGGTTATTCCATCGGAAGTGCTCCATCCATCTTCGCCCAATGGGAATGGGTTGAAACCTCTGGCTGACTATGTACATGCCAAGGGATTAAAATTCGGTATCCACATCATGCGTGGTATGCCGTGGCAGGCAGTGGTGGAAAATACCCCGATAAAAGGAACGGACAAACGGGCGCAGGATGTGTGCAATCTTCCCGATACATGCAAATGGTATGGCGGTTTTGTTGGAGTGGACATGAGCAAGCCCGGGGCACAGGAATACTACAACTCGCTGTTCGAATTGTATGCATCTTGGGGCATCGACTTTATCAAGGTGGATGATCTTTCCTATCCTTACCATGCAGATGAGATTGAAGCGGTGGCTGAAGCCATCAGGCGTTGCGGACGCCCTATCGTACTGAGTCTTTCTCCAGGTCCGGCATTTATCGGTAATCCGAAGCATTTGCAGGAGCACGCCAACATGTGGCGGATATCGGCTGACTTCTGGGATAGCTGGGAGCAACTGGCGGAGCAGCTGCAATTGTGCCGGATGTGGTGGAAACACACAAAAGAAGGCCACTGGCCCGATGCTGATATGCTTCCTTTGGGGCACTTGCAGCTACGCCATGAGGCAGCAGGTAGCAAACCACACTATTCCTATTTCACGCGTGATGAGCAGTATTTCATGATGACTCTATGGAGCATTTTCCGCTCACCGCTGATGATAGGCGGAAACTTACCGGACAACGACGAGTTCACCCTTTCCCTGTTGACCAATAAAGATGTGATACGGGTCAACCAATGCACCCGCAACAATCAGGAATTGAGTTTTGAAGGCGGAATAAGCATTTGGTATGCGGAAGACAAGAAGCGTGATGAAGTCTATGTGGCGTTTCTGAACACAAACGAAGAAGCCACTTCGTTGTCATTCTCCACAAGCTCGCTTCCACAGTCCAAAGAGTACGTAACAAGCAAAAATCTGTGGACAGGAGAGCAATCGGCAGTCAAGAAGGGCCGCTTTCAAGTCAACATCCCGCCTCATGGGGCTGTGTTGCTCGGTTTGAAATAAACCATTGTTCAATAAATTAAATAAGAAGAGAAACATGAAGAAACGAATGTTATTGTGCATGGCAACAGGCTTGTTGCTTACTTGTTCTTGCTCAGGCAATCATCCTAACGGGAACGAACCGACCCCCAATCCTTCGCCCGCCCCGGGTGACAGCACGGTTATGCCCGGGACACGCGACCCATTCAAATGGCCATTTTCGGCCACCTCTATCTGGAATACGCCCATTGGTGATGAAGCCGAATACGTACATGCCGGGCTGGAACGGGTGGCCACCATGACGGTAGATGAAGATTACATTTGCTTGACACCCACAGAGGACATGTTGAAAATATACAAGAGCAATGCCGGGTGGAGTTCCGGCCCGGGACGGTGTGAACATACCGGGGAGTTGATTTGCGAAGTACCCTATCCAAAGTCTTGGGAAATAAGTCCCGACACGTGGGACGGCCTTACCCCTAATGCTGCTTTGGCGGTACTTATGCCCGATGGACGCACCATCAAACAACTTCAGCCGTTCGCCCATTGCGATCCGGCCAGTGATGAAGGAACTGCAACATATGTGGCTGCTGATGAGGATATCTATGGAGAGGGAACGTATGGGGCACATGGCGGCTCCGAGCTTTCGGCCATCGGAGGAACTTTGAGAATCCACGAGTTGACCCCCACTTCCGGTCCGATACGCCACGCATTGAAAATCAACTTGTGGGGAGCCAAGAACCTTTATTACGATGCTGAAACGGGGGGCTATCGCTGGCCGGCAACCCGGGCAGACAGCTATGCGGCAGAGGAAGATAACGGATATGGACGGAAACGGACAGAACCCGCTGTTAAAGAGTGTCGTATGGGAGCATTACTGGCATTACCGCCATCCATCAACATTGAGGATCTGGGATTAGTGACCGAACCGGCCAAAATACTTGCCCAAGCACTGCAAGATTATGGTGCATATGTAGTGGACGATACGGCATGGGATGTGAATGCCTTTATTACGGAATGGTCGCCGGAAGGACGGTTCAAAGACGAGTTTCAGAAAAATTGGGGATTCAGTTTCTCCACGAATGACCAGACGGACTGGGGAAAAGATCTGATCAAAATATTCGCCCAGCTGCATGTAGTGGTCAACAACACGGAAGCTACCCCTGGTGGAGGAGGCAATCCAAGACAGCCCTTAGCTCCTCCATTTGCCATTAGATTTTAAAAGAAATAATAGCAGTCTGCCGCATCCGTCCGTCTGAGTTGATGCCTTAGCTTGCAAGACTAATTGAAAATTGAACAGCATGAAATCCCCCAAACGAATATGGCAATGGTGGGTGTGGGGAGCTTCCATCCTGCCATTGGTTTGCTCCTGCACGCCCCCAAACCGCCCGGAAGGGAGCGGACCTATATCTGCTTCCACGGATTCCACTCTCACAGAAAGGCGTGACCCATACAAATGGCCGTTTGCATCCACTTCTATTTGGAACATGCCTATTGGCAACGATGCAGAGTATGTGCACGCCCGGCTGGAACCGGCCGATGGCATGACGGTGGACGAAGACTATATCGTGATGACCCCCGATGCCCCTTTGATGGAAATAAAAAAAAGCACAGCCGGGTGGAGCTTGACAGAGTCGCGTTGTGAATCGACAGGCGAAGCGTTGTTCAATGCCCCGATACCGCAGGATTTCATTGTAAGCCCGGATACGTGGGATGGGCAAACGCCTAATGCAGGACTGGCCGTGCTTATGCCCGATAAAAAGACTATCCGCCAAACACAGCCATTTGCCCATTGCGAGGAAGGCGGCTTTGGCACTTCACAATATGTATTTGCCGATGAAGACTTATATGGTGATGGCTTCTACGGAGCGCATGGGGGATCAGGGCTTTCAGCCATAGGGGGAGCCTTGCGGGTAGGTGAACTCACCCCCGAATCAGGACCTATACGGCATGCTTTGAAGGTGAACTTGTTCGAAATGAAAAACATCTATTACGATGAGGAAACCAAAGGATATCGCTGGCCGGCCAAGGCGGCAGATGCCACGGCTGCCGAACGGTATTATGCCGATCGGTCTTATCCTGTGGTTAAAGACTGCCGTATGGGTGCCTTGTTGGCAATTCCCGCCTGGATGGATTTGGACTCCCTGCAATTGAACACAGAACCCGCCCGCATCCTGGCACAGGCGTTTCAAGACTATGGTGCTTATCTGGTGGATGCCACAGGGTGGAATGTGTACGCCATTATCACCGAATGGGGCCCTGATGGGCGGTTCATGGACGAATTTGAGAAGAACTGGGGATTTCCTATGGTTGATTTTTCGGCAAGTAGTCCTTGGAAGCAAGATATGGACAAAATCTTTTCCAACCTGCACGTAGTAACCAATAACACAGCGGAAACGCCAGGAGGTGGCGGCACACCGAGACAATCGTTGGCTCCACCCCTTGCCATACGTTACTGAACGACTGAAAAAAAACAGATAACAAGACATTTTATTTCACATCTTCATATGAATACACACTTTTTGAAAACAGCTGTTCTCCTGCCTTGCGCATTGATAGCGGCAAGTTGTGGAAAACAACAGGAATTACGTGACCCGTACAAGTGGCCGTTTGCCGCCACTTCCATTTGGAATATGCCCATAGGCAGTGAAGCCCAATATGTGCACGCCATGATAGAACCGGCGGGTGGCATGACCATCGATGAAGATTGCATCGTGATGATGCCTAATGCTCCCCTGATGGAAATCATGGAAAGCGATGCCGGCTGGGACCGCTCGAAATCCCGTTGCGAAACGACTGGCAAATCACTGTTACACTTACCCGTGCCGCAAGACTTCATCGTAAGTCCTGCCACATGGGACGGGGTAACCCCCAATGCCGGACTGGCGGTACTCATGCCCGATGGCCACACCATCAAGCAGACACAGCCCTTTGCCCATTGTGAAGGGAGCGAATATGGTACGTCCCATGACCTGTTCGCCGATGAGGACCTTTACGGAGATGGCATATATGGCGCACATGGCGGCTCCGGCCTTTCGGCCATAGGAGGTGCCTTGCGGGTAGGCGAGTTAACCCCCGAATCGGGTCCCATACGCCATGCGTTAAAGGTAAATATTTTTGGAAAGAAGAATATTTACTATGATGAAGAAACGAAGGGTTGCCGCTGGCCGGCATTCAAAGCTGACGGTTATGCCCCCGGTAACTATTACACGGAGCGTTCTTATCCGGTGGCCAAAGAATGCCGCATGGGGGCCTTATTGGCGCTTCCTGCTACGATGGATCCGGATGCTTTGGAATTGGAGACACAGCCCGCCCGCATCCTGGCGCAAGCATTTCAGGACTACGGGGCTTATTTGGTGGATGACACGGCTTGGGATGTTTATGCCATCATCACCGAATGGGGACCGGACGGGCGCTTCTCCGAGGAGTTTGAAAAGAACTGGGGTTTTTCTCCCCAACAACCCATGGATACACCGTGGGGGCGCGATATGCTGAAAATATTCACCAACCTGCATGTAGTGGTGAACAATGCGCCCGACCGGATTGGTGGAGGAGGCACTCCCCGCGCACCCTTGGCTCCGGACTTCATAAAGAAATGATACACCACGTAGCTTCATTAGGCTGTAATAAGCAACTTAAATAAATCTTTAATTACTAATTTTTCAAACATTTACTATTATGAGGACAAATTTATTTTTTGCTCGTAAAGCTGTTTTGGCAGCTTGTGTGTTGTGTTTTGCTGGCGTGAAGGCGGAAAAGATTGCCGATCCGGGCGGATTGGAATGGGTTGTCATGGATGCAGAAACAGAAGGCGCAATCCCTTTTGTCCCGGGAGCCGAGGGGGACTTCCTAACACAAATGGGACCTTGGGGTTCGCAGGTGGTGAGCATCGTGGATAATCCTAAAAAAGATTTTCTATATAACCAATCAGAAAAAAGTGTATGCTGGGTTAAAGAAAACGTGGAAGGAGAAGGCTCTTGGGGTAGTGTTGCCTTGCAGATGCTTGATTTGGAGAATAATTATTGGGATCTGCATGCGTGGGAACAAATAAGCGCAGACGTATATGTGGAAGGGTTCCCATTGAATCAGTATAAAATAGGTCTGAATAACTCAGGCATCGAGATCGCTTCTGTAGAAACATGGGGGGTTGATGGAGCAGCTGATGAATGGAATCGTATCACTGTGTCATTAGATGAGTTCAAGAAATCCGGCAAACTCACTCCTGAATCAAAAACAAATAAAATTATATTCTACATCAACGGTGGGGATGAAAATAAAATGAATGTATATGTAGATAACATCAAGTTTACTCGTTCAACAGAGCCAAGCGGTGGCACAGGCATGAAGGAAGTGAATGCAGGATCACTCCTCATTTATCCCAACCCGGCCACGGAAAGCATCAGCTTGACCGGGGTACAGGGGCACGTAAGCATCTATACTTTGTCGGGCATGGAAGTGTATGCCGCCGAAGCTTACGCAGGTGAACAAATAGCCGTGGGCAACTTGGCTTCCGGCATTTACTTGGTGAAAGCCGGCGGCGTATGCGCAAAATTCGTGAAAGAATAGTATAACGAAAAACAAATGAAAGGGAAGCCCCGGACCATGGACGGGGGCAACGACCCCTGCCAACGTTAGGGCATCCCTTTTCTTTTGAAACTGAAGATATCTTGGGAAAGGAAAGACTTGTTGTCAAAACATCTGTGACGAACTTGTACATCACATGGCGGAGAAGGAGACCGTGAAAACGACAAAATAGCCGGGACATGAAAACATGGCATTTATTGAAAATTCTATCATATATCATCCTGCCCATGGTAGGTGCATGGTGTGCTTATGCCTGGTTGGAATGGCGGGAGGACAGTTTGCGGTTGGTGGAATACGCCACGACGAATAGTGAAATGCGCCATGTGGTGCTGTCGGACAGCACGCAGGTGTGGCTCTCTGCCGGTTCCGTCCTGTTTTGCCCGGAGAAGTTTATGGGCAAAACGCGCGAAGTGTACTTGTCCGGTGAAGCATTTTTCCATGTACAGAAGGCTGATTGCCCATTCCGGGTAAACACGGACAAGTTGAGCGCCGATATATCGGAAGCCACTTTGGGCATCACGGCTTATCCGGACATGGAGGAGGTCATGACTACCCTATTGGATGGGAAATTCGTTCTCTCTTTCAAAAACAGGAAGCAATTCTTGGCCGATGAAACGGGAATTCGCTACGACTACAACGCGACTAACAACCGTTTGATAAAAACGTCTGTGAACTTGGATAAGATAGCATGGGGCATGAAAGGATACCTCGTATTCCAAGGAGTCTCTGTTGATTGTCTGGCAAGCACGTTGGAACGCCATTTTAATGTCATTTTCAATTACGAAGAGACGGAAACAGCCAGAAAACGTCTGACAATAACCTTTCCGCCCGATGCGGACATCCAGGAAGTGATGTCGGTACTGGGAAAAATGATAACCGATATGAACTTCAGCATCACAAAAAGAGAAGTATAATAGCTTCATGTGAAAAACAATCCAAAATTTAATTTTATGTATCAGAAAACAAACAAAGCAAAGAATCACCTCCGCTCTTGTTGGCGGGCTGTTTTCTTGCTGCTCTTTTGGGCAGGTTCGCTATGCGGTTATGCGCAAGAGCGAAGAGTTACATTGGCGGGAAACAATATCACCATCAAAGAGGCACTCCTGCAGGTGGAGCAACAGACCCGCATGTCTGTGGGTTATGACGAATCCATCTTGGATTCCCAAAAAAGAGTGGCAAAAAAAGTAGAAAATGCCACATTGAGAAGTGCCTTGGATGCCATCTTGGAAGGCACTGCGTGCAGTTACGAAATCAATGGGAATTACATCGTTATCGTTGCGAAGAACGCGAAAGTGAAAGTGAGTGGTACCGTGCGTGATGCAAATGGCGTGGAAGTCATTGGGGCCACGATACAAGCCAAGGGGACAGACGAGGGTACCATTACGGACATGGATGGGTCATTCAGCCTGGAAGTGCCTGTGGGAACGAAGCTGGAAATCTCCTACATCGGTTACGTGACGGATCAAGTAACAGTAACTCCTTCTTCACAAAATTTGAAAATCGTACTGAAAGAAGACGCGGAACGGCTGGACGAAGTAGTCGTTATCGGTTACGGCACACGTTCGAAACGCGATGTAACCACCGCCATTTCGACCATGAGTTCGGAAAACATCGCCAAGTCGGTCACCTTGTCGCCGGAAATGGCCATGCAGGGGCAGATGGCCGGGGTGCAAGTCCAAGGAAACCAAGGGAACCCGAACTCCCGTCCTACTATTCGTATCCGCGGGGTAAACACATGGGGAGTCGCATCTCCTTTGTATGTCATTGACGGGATACCGGTAAAAGAATACGGTGCCGGTGTAGAAAACGATGATTATACGCGTGGAAACATCAACATCATGTCCATGATTGACCCGAACGACATTGAGTCCATTTCTATCCTGAAAGACGCGGCTTCCGCCGCCATCTATGGGGTGAGGGCGGCCAATGGCGTCATCCTGATCACGACCAAGAGCGGACGGAAGGAAACGGCTCCGAAGATAGAGTATTCCCACAAAATCGGTGTACAGAACCAACTTAAAAGGATAAATGTGATGAATACGCAGCAATACGCCAACTATTTCAACACATTCTTTCATACCAATCCAAGTTATCCGTCCGATGTGGACCGCCGTGACTTGCTGGTGTTCGACCCCTCGAGTCCTAATTACTTGGGCAACAGCGATACGTACGACTGGCAATCAGCTTCGTTGAACAACAATGCCTTAACACAAGATTACTCTCTCCGCATCTCCGGGGGTACGGCAAATGCAGACTACAATGCCTCGTTTGGTTATGCCAACGAGGAAGGCACCCGCATTGGCGATGACCTGGAACGTTACTCCGGCGCATTCCGCCTGAACGTGGACATCAACAAGTATATCCGCACAGGAGTCAACATCCGCCTAAGCCATGCCACCGGGCATTCTTCGATAGCACCGGACTTGATCACGGCTGCCGCGACCCCGCCCTGGCAGCCAATATACGATGAAAACGGGCTGTACGGTTATGCCGGCGTGGTGGAAGGCTATGACGAGGACGGCAACTGGAATTCGAACGTGAAATATGGCTCCATGACCCGAAACAACTTCTTGGGACAGATGCAGACCCGGGATAATGTGAACTCATCGACCCGCATCATCGGGAATGCCTATTTGGAACTTAAGCCATTGAAAGGACTTTCATTGAAAGGAACCGTCAGCCTGGACAACTTCAGCAACAACATAGACGAGTTCTCTGAATATGCAGGCTGCATCTTTGAATATGGAGGTGTAGACCCTACGGCTCAACCGGAGGGTTCAGTGGGGTCGTATGCCGAGCGGAAGACGACCAATACGAACTTGATTTACGAGTTCACGGCCAACTATACAACATCCATACAGAAGAACAACCTTGATGTGCTGTTCAACCTCATGGGGCAGCAATATAACAGCAAGTACACACGCGGCTTAACCCAATACATGACCACGACCAATCCGGATCTCCGGCTTTTAGGTGGTGAAAACCAGTACACAAGCGTGGCATCCTCGCAGAATAGAGGTGCCTTGGTTGGCATGTTGCTTCGCTTGGGCTATAATTACGACTACAAATATTATGTGGATGTAACCATGCGCCGCGACGGCAGTTCGCGCTTTGCACCGGCACACCGTTGGGGGTATTTCCCCGGTGTGGCCTTGGCTTGGCGCATGTCGGGTGAAAGTTTCATGGAGTCGGCCGAATGGGTGGATGATATCAAATTCCGTGCAAGTTGGGGGCAGCTGGGCAACCAGGAAGTGAACGACATGGCTTACCTGTCGCCTATCAACACGGCACCGGTTTATGCTTGGGGGAACAATCCCGGCAAGCCCGGCTATGGCTATTACAGTACGGGAGCCACGATTTACGGTATGGCCAACGAGACACTGTCGTGGGAAAAGACCACGACTTTCAATGCGGGTGTGGATTTCTCGTTGTTCCAAGGCCTGAATGGTTCGTTCGAATACTACTACAAAATGACAGACGGCATCCTGCAGCCGGTGACTTTGCCGCCAAGCGTCGGTCTGATAGACCAGCCGGTGGACAATATAGCCGCAGTAAAGAACACGGGGTTCGAAGTAACGTTGAATTACACCAAGGAATTTGGCGATTTCCTGTTCTCTGTCGGCGGCAATTTGACCACGGTAAAGAACGAAGTGGTAAAAATGTATAACGGTGTACCCTATTTGGACAGAGGAATAGAAGAAGGCTACTCCATGAACTACATCCGTGGCTATGTGCTGGGCGGCATGTTCCAAAGCCGGGAAGAGGCCGAAGGCTTCATGGACCAATACTACGATGAAATCTACAAGCAGGTCCAAGTGCAGGGAGGGGATTTCTGGTTCAAAGATGTGCGCGGCGTACCCACAGAGCAAGATATTGCTAACGGAGACCGTTTCTATTCCCCTAACCCCGACGGGCGCATAGACAGCTACGACCAAGTGTACTTGGGTAAGACCATCCCGGGCTTCTACTATGGGTTGAACCTGGCGGCCGAGTACAAAGGTTTCGACATCAATGCCCAATTCACGGGTGTGGGTGATGTGCAAAAGGCCAATGTGATAAAACAGTCATTCCTCAACACATCGGCCGTGGCCGCAAACCAATCGCCCGAGATATGGAATTATTGGAGGGAAGACAACAAGGACACAACCATACCTCGCATACGCCTTGGCGACCCGGCGGGCAATAACCGCTTCTCCTCTTACTTTGTGGAAAATGCGGGTTATTTCCGCATGTCGAACCTGCAAGTGGGCTACACGTTGCCCGATGCCGTTTACAAAGCATTGCACAACATTTTGAATTATGCGCGCATCTACGTCGGCGCATCGAACCTTTTCACGCTCACCAATTATGGCGGGTTGGACCCGGAAGACGACTACAACCCGGCTCCGTTGATTTGCTATACTGGCTTATCGCTGAGGTTCTAAGGATAACAGATATGAGAAAATATAAAATAATTGGATATGAGAACACATAAAAATATGAAGCAAAAGTGGTATGTCATGCTACTTTTTGTCCCGATTGTCGGGTTATTTGTCGCATGTGAAAATTTTTTGGACGTTCCACCTACATCGGAGCTGGAATCCGTGTACTTCGAAAACGAAAACCGGGTGGATCGAGGTATGGGAGCTATTTACAGCGAACTGGGTGTGCTGTACTGCCCGAACATGGACAACGGGGCGTTCCATGCCGGCCCATTGGGCAAACTTTGGCTTTCCGGGGATGACTTGACTGTGCAAAACAACGGTAACTTGCAATTTGAAGGATTCGTTTCCCTCACGACGGGTGACGGGACGGTGTTGTCCTATTGGGATATTCTCTATGCGCTCATCGCACGTGCCAATTTCATGCTTGAGAAATTGGAAGACCCTGAAGTGGTGGCGGTGATTGAAACGCCTGGCAAAGCCAACTGGCGTAAAGGTGAAGCCTTGTTCTTGCGTTCATGGGCAAATATCCGCCTATGGGACAGCTTTCGCAAAGCTCCCAACCAATATTATCGGATAAAATCGATCGAAGACTCCTACTTGCCTCCGACCAAAGGTTTCGAACTGCTTGATCAAGCCATCGGCGATTTGGAAGTTGCCGTTGATTTGCTGCCCGACTCGTGGGATGACAAGAACAAAGGACGTGTATTCAAGAATAGTGCACGTGGTTTGCTGGTGAAGGCTTATATGTTGAGGGCTTGTTATGCAGACCAATATGACGGCGGCAATCGTACAGGAGATTATAACAATGCCATTACTTGGTTTGAAAGGATAGACAATTCGGTGAGTACCATCGAAGGAATTCCGTTTGGCGACAACTTTGATATCCGGAAAGAAAACAACGCGGAGTCGTTGTTCGAATACCAGGCCAGCGAAAATATCAAAGAGGACAATCCGTGGCTGAACGGGAACTTCGGTGGCGATGCAGGTGCCATGGGAGCCACGTATATACAGTATTGGGAACACCAGCACACCAACTACATGTGCGGAAGCGTGTTCGGCCCGACGCAGAAGTTAATCGATGCTTTTGAGGATGGTGATCCCCGTTTCGATGAAACCATCTTGAACCGCAATGAAGGAGGCAAGGAAGGTTTTGACTGGCTGAGTGGTGACTGGTACAACTTCAACGGTTACCAGTTCATCAAATACATCAATGGTGAACGGCGTGGTGATTTAGACCACCAGTATGGTGTGACTTCGGGAAATAACCCGCGCTTGCTTCGCCTGGCCGATGTGAAACTGGCCGTAGCCGAAGCGTATTTGCAGACGGGAAATGAACCGGCAGCCCGCCAGCAGTTGAATGACATTCGGCATCGTGCACGTTTATCCACCCCTGATGGAACGGAATCGCCTGTGCCAGCCGACTTCACCACGACTATCACCATGGACAATATCATCAACGAACGTTTGGTGGAATTGGCCGGTGAAGAAGATATTCGCTTCAGCGATATGAAACGTTGGCATGCGGCCGGGTATATTGATTTGGTGGAATGGGCGGAACAGCCGTATGAAATGTGGGGATACGATGAAGCCAACAAAATCAATCCCTTTGAATTCAACGTGGAAAAGAACTTGCTGTTACCTATACCGCAGTCTGAAATATCGGCCAATCCCTTAATGCAGGCAGATGGCAACAATCCGGGGTATTTCTAAAAACTTACCCAAATAATACACAAACACAGAACGGATAGGGAGGGAGGGTGAAAATCTCCCCCCTGTCCTACTTTAAAAAATGAGTAAAATGAATTGGAAACTTGCATTAACAAGTGTGGTCGTGGCCTTGTGCCCCTTTTTTTCAGATCGCATGTGGTGATAACCACGGAGGTGATGTCCCACCACCATCGCCAATAAAGAAAACAATAAGAATCATGCCGAGAGGCGACTCCTTGACCGAAGCAAATGAACCGGGTTATCGCGGCTACCTGTACAATTGGTTGGTTGCAGATAGTTTAAATGTGGATTTTGTTGGTGTAAACAAGAAGATGCCAAGCAATGGCGGCGATGAAGACCATTCCGGTTTCGGCGGGTTTGTCATCGGCCCGGTGCCTTCGCGCACTACTTCGTATTGCAGCCCGCTGGGCAGGGTGACCACTTCGGGGCGCCGGGCGTTGGCGGCGAGGAACGCCTGTCCTTCCTCGCGGTTCTTCTGCCCCGCCTTGTCCTGCAGTGCCCGGAAAAAGTCGTTGATGGCCGTCTGGGCTTCCTGGTAGGAAATTTCCGGCTTGCGGTGTTCCATCACGTCCTGTATGCCTTGGGCCAGCCGGGCGTAGTCCAACGTTGTGATGCCGCTTTGCAGCAGGTTGTTGCCGAGGCTCATCCCCAGCGCGTAACTCACTTTGTCCATGTGTTTCTTTTTTTTCTTTAAACCTGAATGGTCTGCTGACCGGTTTGGGTTAAATGCCAAATCCGTTTTCGGCAGGGCAAAGATAGTCCATAATGGTGAGTTGTGGGGCGTTGGGGTGTTAAAAAATAGTAAAGGGGTGGAGCGGGTGGCAAGGCGGGCAATCGCACGGAATATGCGGGATGGGCGGATAATCACGGATGAAGATGCACTTGATGGCTCTTGGCATTCCCGTCATTTCGACCGCAGGGAGAAATCTCCTGGCAGCTTTCGATGTGTTGTAGGGGGGGGAGATTTCTCGCTTCGCTCGAAATGACGGCGGGTTGTTCTCGCGCTTTTGCGTAATTTGTCTATAAGGTTGGCTGTCAGCTGTCCGCCTCCCCGTTGTTTTGCTTCACGAAGTCCTTGGGCAGCATGCCGAACTGCTTCACGAAACACTTGGTGAAGTAGGATGGCGAGCTGAAGCCCACTTCGTAGGACACTTCGTTGATGCGTAGCCCGTCCTCGAGCAGCAGTTGGGCGGCCTTCTTCAGCCGGTAGGTGCGCAGGTAGTCGCCGGGGGTGAAGCCGCAGATGCTCTTCAGCTTGCGTTGCAGGTTGGAGCGGCTGATGAACAGCTTGTCGGTGAGCGACTCGATGGAGAAGTCGCTGTTCGATATGTTCTTGTCTATTTCCTCGTTCAGCCGGTTGAGGAACTCCATGTCGCTCTTGTTGCTGGTGAGGATGGAGTAGGAGGCGAGGGGCGACTTGTTGAATGCGTCGATGATGGCCTTGCGGTTGGCCAGCAGGCTTGTTATCTGTGCTTTGAGCAGCGAGGGCGAGAAGGGTTTTTCCATGAACACGTCCGCGCCGGCGTTCAGGCCTTCTATCTGGGTGCTGTTGTCCGTCTTGGCCGACAGCAGGATGATGGGTATGTGGCTGTGGTTCACGTCGGCACGGATGCGGCGCGTGAGTTCGAGCCCGTCTGTGCCGGGCATCATGATGTCGGTGATGATGAGGTCGTAGGGGGTGGAGTTCATCCGTTCGAGGGCTGTTTCCGCGTTTTCGGCCGTGTCGACCTTGTAGTCCTTTTTCAGGCTTTCGCGGATGAAGTTGAGCATGTCCGGGTTGTCTTCCACGACCAGGATGTGGCGCATCCCGTTTGACTGGAGGCTTTTGTCGGTTTCATCGCGGAGGATCGGTTCTGCCGGCTGCAGGTCGCTGCCGTAAGCCTCTTCCGGCAGGCTTCGGAATGTGAAGGTGAAGACGGAGCCTCCCGTGGGGTTGTCGTCAATGTGGATGTCGCCTTCCAGGATGTCGGCCAGGTGTTTGGCCAGCGAGAGTCCTATGCCGGTGCCTTTTGCGTTGTCGTAGGAGCGCACCTGGTAGAAGGGGTCGAAAAGGTGTGCCTTCGACTCGTCGGGGATGCCCCGCCCGTTGTCCGTCACGCTCACGGCGTAGCTGCCGTCGCGTTGCGTCCGCAGTTGCAGGGTGATGCGGTCTTTGGTGTACTTCAAGGCGTTGGTCAGGAAGTTGCCCACGATTTTGGTCAGCGCGTCGGCGTCGGAGACGATTTCGATGCTCTTTTCCTTGGGCAGCACGAGCTGGAAGTCGATGTTCTGGATTTGGGCCGTTTTGTGGAACCGTTCGTACAGTTCGCTGAAGTGCTTCACCAGGTCCACCTTGCCGGCGTTGATGATGTATTTGTTGGAGTCCATCTTGCGGAAGTCGAGCAGCTGGTTGATGAGCTGGTTGAGCCGTTTGCTGTTCTTTTCGATGATGGAGAGGTTGTGCCGGGTGTTGCTGTTGCCGTCGCCCGAGAGGATGATTTCCTCCAGCGGGGCTTTGATGAGGCTCACGGGGGTGCGTATCTCGTGGGCGATGTTGGTGAAGAAGTCGATTTTCGACTTGAAGGCCATGCTTTCCTGCATGGTCTTGTAGGCTTCCAGTTGCTGCCGCTGTTTTTTGGCGGTTTGCCTTTTGAAGCGGTGTGCCATTCCCACTATGAGCGCGAGTGTCAGCACGGCGTAGGCTGTCTTGGCCGGGAGCGACAGCCACAGCGGGGGCGTTATTTCGAAGTGCAGTGTGGCACCTTCCTCGTTCCAGATGCCGTTGTTGTTCGAGGCTTTGACCCTGAAGGTATATTTGCCGGGCGACAGGTTCACGTAGGTCACCCGCTTGTTGTTACCCACCAGCTTCCAGTTCTGGTCGATGCCCTCCAGCATGTAGGCGTATTGGTTTTTGGCTTGTGCGATGTAGCTCAGGCAGGTGTAGGAGATGGTGAACGATGAGTTCTTGTGCGTCAGCCGGATGGGTTCGCCTGTGTTGATGCACCGCAGGATGTATTTGTCCAGGTTTTTGTCGGGGTTGTCCAGGATGCGCATGTCGGTGATTTGCACGGGCGGCACCACGGTGTTGACGTTCGTGTTCAGTTCCTGGGGGTAGAAGGCGTTGAAGCCGTTGATGCCTCCGAAGTAAAATTTCCCGTCGCTCGACTTGAAGCTCGATTTGTAGTTGAATTCGTTGCTTTGCAGGCCGTCGTCTTGCGTGTAGCGTTTCAAGCTCCCGGGCAGGCTGTCCGGGTCGAAGGAGGCCAGTCCGGCGTTGCTGCTCACCCACAAGTTGCCATATTGGTCGTCCAATATGCCATATACCACGTCGTTGGGCAACCCGTCTTTTTCGGACAGGTTGGTGAATCGGTCGGTTTCATAATGGTACAGGAAGATGCCCCGCCCTTCGCTGGACAGCCACAGCCGTTTCAGGTTGTCGATGTAGATGCCCGTCAGCTTGCTGCCCACGATGGGGTCGGCCGGGTCGAGCGTGTGGCTGTAGAAGGTCCATTTCCCGTTGTCCGGGCTGTATTTTATGGCTCCTTGCGAATAGGAGGCAATCCACAAGTTGTTGTAAGCATCCTCCTTGATGTCATATACGAATGCAATGGAGTCGGGTCGTATCCGTTCGAACTGGCCGTTGGCCGCATCGTAGCGGTTGAGCCCCATGGTGGTGCCCACGTAGATGTGCCCGTCTGCCGCCTGGTGCAGGGAAAATACGCAGTTGTCGTTCAGCGAATGGGGGTTGGCCGGGTCGTGGCGGTGATGCCGGTATTGGCGGGTGCGCGTGTTGTAGATGTCGATGCCCCGCGAGAAAGTCCCTATCCACAGCTCGTCTCCCACGAGCAGCAGCGGGTGCGTGTTATGGTAGCTGGTTTTTACCGGTTGCGAGAAGATTTGGGTGCGAGGGTCGAACAGGTTCACCCCGCCGTCTTCCGTGGCAATCCACAGCCTGCCGTCCGGAGCTTCGCAGAATTGGCTGATGGCTTTTCCCGACAGCGAGCCTTCGTGTCCGTCGGGCAGGTAGGTTTCGATGTGTTGTATGTTGGGGCTGAGGTAATTCAGGCCTCCGAAGTACGTGCCTACCCAGATGCCGCCTTCCCGGTCGCACAGCAGGTGGCGCACGTTTTGGTCGCCCAGGCTGTAGCGGTCGCCCGGCACGTCGATGCGGGTGGTCTCCTTGCTGTCGATGTCGAACATGTACAGCCCGTCGTCTGCCCCCACCAGCATTTCGTGGTCGCTGTATTGCAGGAACGAGCGTATGTGTGTGATGTAAAAGTTTTTGTCTTTCGGACCGCAAAAAGAGGAATAGCCTTTCCTCTGTTTGTTGTAAAAGATGATGCCGTTTTGCCAGCTTCCCAGCCAGAGGTTGCCCTTCGGGTCCTCGAAGATGGTCATGATTTCCATTTCCGAGCTGTTCTCAAGCGATGTGAGGTCCTGCACCGGTTCGAGCAGGTCTTGGGTGGAGTTGTATTGCAGCAGTCCCACGCGTGTGCCCACCCAGATGGTGCCCGACTGGTCCTCCAGGGTGGTCCACACGTTGGTCTTCGTCAGGTCGTACCCGGCACAGGGGACGCGTTTCAATTCCATTTTCCGGGTGTCATACAGGTACAGTCCGTCATACATGCAGCTTATCCATAGCCGGTCGTGCCGGTCGAGCATCACGTGGTTCACGGTGGTCATGATGCGTCCGTTCGCGTTCAGCACCTTCTCCAGGCGTGTGAAGCTGTTGTCGGTGCGGTCCATGATGTACACGCCATCGTCCGTGGCGATGTACAGCTGGTTGTCCTGCCCCTCGGTCATCCAATAGACGTAGTTGTTTTGGATGGAGTGTTCGTTGTTCTGTTTCCGGTACACGGTGAATTGCGTCCCGTCAAACTTGTTCAGCCCGTCTTTCGTGCCCAGCCAGATGTAGCCTTGTCCGTCTTGCATGATGCAGTTGACGGTATTCTCGGAAAGGCCGTCGTTCACTTGGTATTTCCTGAATTGGAAGTTATACGGATTCTCTGCCCGCAGCCACCCGGCTGCCAGTGCGAGGATAAGGATAAGCCTGTATTTATACATATATATAATATAGGATTTCAAATTTCAAATTTCAGATGGTTTCCCGCAGATGACGCGGATTTACGCGGATTGCGGCTTTCTCCTTTTCCCTTTCAGCCCTTCTCCTTTCAACCTTTCCCTTTTCTCTCTGAAAGGGCTTGGGCAAATGTAGGATAAAACTTTCAATCGGGCAAGCGGGGAATTTCTAACGTCCTTCCAGCGGTGTCTCTTTTTGTAACTTTCTTATGCCGAATTCACGTTTTGCATCATCCGGCGAAATTTTATGGAGGTAACGGGGACATCACAGGGTGACATCTCTACAGGAAGCAATCGGAAGCTATAGAAAACCGGCAAAGAAACTATAGGACGTTGGCCGGGAAACTATAGGACGATGGTCAAGATACTATAGTTTGTTTTCGGGTTTGCAGTAGGGCAATCAAAGCTGGCCAAGAATGCATTAAGTCTGAAAAGGGGCAAATGTTAACAAAGAAACTATAGGACGATGGTCGGGAAACTATAGGACGTTGGTCGGGAAACTAGTAGGGGTGTTTCCATTGGCAATGGCGGATGGGGCGTGCTGTAGAGACCGTGCCTTGGCTCTGCGGCAATGCTGGCGCAAAGATAGGAAAAATGCGGCAAACAGGATGGTGGAAAATGTGGTGGAAGTGGCAAGGGGGAAGCGGATAGGAGCAAGCAAGAGGCAAGTGAGAAAAGCGCAATCTGTGATAATCCGTCCAATCCGTTTAATCCGTGTGCTAATCTGAAATCTTCGCGTCCCCCCCACCGTGTGCCAACTCCTGCTGGTAATTCCTGCGCAAAGAATGGTAAAATTCGGTCAAAATGCTTGGTTGTTAATCTTTCTTATTTTATGACCACTCGTTGTTATTCCGTTGTGGGCATAGTTGCTACCTTTGGCCTGCCGAAATTTCCCGGGCATTCCGCCTTGGGTTTTCGACTACAAAAGTACAATTAATATTTAATGAACGTGTCATGAAAAAGGTGATATTCCTTCCTTTTTTGCTGCTGGCTTTCCTTTCTTGCTCGAAAAGCACGGTGAAAGTTCCCGACTTGTTGGATGCGGGGAACTTCGATTCGGTGCTCGATGATAAGCACATCGCCCTGTACACCTTGGAGTCGGGCAATGGTCTGTACATGCAAGTGACCAACTACGGCGGGCGGGTCGTGTCGCTCTACGTGCCCGACCGTGAGGGGAAATATGAAGACATCGTTCTTGGGTACGAAAACATCAATAGGTATCTTTATAATAATAGTGAGCGTTTCCTCGGCCCGGTGGTCGGGCGTTACGCGAACCGCATTGCCCGCGGGCAATTTGAATTGGACGGGGTGACGTATCACCTTCCCATCAACAACAACGGCCAGACCCTTCACGGTGGATTGAAGGGGCTGGACGGTGTTGTGTGGAGCGTGGAGAAACTCTCGAAAAATGAAATCACGTTTTCCTACCTCTCCCCCGACGGGGAAGAAGGATTTCCCGGTACGGTGGAATATGAGATGACGTATACCCTCACGCCGGACAACGCATTCAAGCTTACGTACCAGGCCGTAACCGACAAGCCCACCGTGGTTAACCTTTCCCACCACGGGCTTTTCAACCTGAAAGGGGAGGGCAACGGTACCATCCTCGACCACGAACTGACCATTTACGCGGAAGAAATCACCCCGGTGAATGAATTTTTGATTCCTACCGGCGAATACCGGGCGGTGGCGGGCACGCCTTTCGACTTCCGCACGCCGCACACCATCGGTGCTTTTATCGACAATGACGACCAGCAGTTGAAATACGGCGGGGGCTACGACCACAACTGGGTAGTGAGCCGCACCGCGCCGGACACCTTGCAACACATGGCTACCTTGTACGAGCCTGTCAGTGGCCGCGTGATGGAAGTGTGGAGCGACCAGCCGGGCTTGCAATTTTATAGCGGCAACTTCTTCAACGGCACGGTGACGGGCAAGCGCGGCAAGACATTGAAGCATCGCGAGGCCGTGGCGTTGGAGACGCAGAAATTCCCGGACAGTCCCAACCACCCCAATTTCCCGTCCACCCGCCTCGACCCGGGTGAGACGTATAGGCATACATGCGTGTACAAGTTCGGGGTACGGTAGTTTGGCACACGGATTTTTGGCACACGGAATACACGGATGGAACGGATGAACACGGATGCGTGGGGAACGCGAATGACGCAAATCGCGCAAATGAACGCAGATTTCAAGCTACTCGCTCCCCGCTACCGTTGACCGTTGACTGTTGACTGTTGACTGTTGACCGTTGACCGTTGACTGTTGACCGTTGACATTTAAAAATTAAACAATCAATTCAATAATCAATCATTAGTTAACCCCTAATTGAAGAGTGTATGGATAAAAAAAGCAAAGGAGTGCAAATCCATGCCGCGACAGCAAGCGGGAACACGTGGGCTGCGTGGGGACGGGGAGTCCTCATGGCCGCGTTGTTTCTGTTCCTGTCGGCTGGGTATGCCGGGAGCTTGAAAGCTCAGTCTGGCACCATCACGGTGTCCGGGCAAGTAATGGACGCGACAGACATGCCGCTTATCGGTGTGAATGTCATGGAAGAGGGTACGACCAACGGGACGATTACCGATTTCGACGGTAATTACACCTTGACCGTGTCCGCAGGGGCGAAGGTATCGTTCTCCTACATCGGTTACAAGACCGTGGTGATGGATGCCGCGCCCACTATCAATGTGGTGTTGGAGGAAGAAGCCACCATGCTGAACGAAGTGGTGGCCGTGGCCTACGGTACGCAGCGCAAGGCCGACCTCACCGGTGCCATCAGCGTGGTGGATGCCGACCAGATGAAGAAGTTGCAGACCGCCGATATCGGTACGGCATTGCAAGGGTTGGCTCCTGGTGTGAGCGTAACCACCTCCGGGCTTCCGGGCGGTACGCCGGATATCAACATCCGTGGTATCGGTTCGTTTGGTAGCACGGGTCCCTTGTACGTCATTGACGGGGTCATCATGGACGGCACGCAGCGCGAGTTCAACATGAACGACGTGGAAAGTGTACAAATCCTGAAAGATGCCGCGTCGGCTGCCTTGTATGGTTCGCGCGGTGCCAACGGGGTAATCCTCATCACCACCAAGAAAGGGAAAGCCGGTGAAACGCGCATCGACGTGAGCGGGCGTTATGGCATCTCGCAGATAGCCAACCGCATCGAGTTGATGGGCACGCGCGACTTTATCAACGTACAGCGTTTGGCGTATGAAAACGCAGACTTGAATTGGCCAGGCCAGGTGGTGTATGGAGAAACGTTGTATGATACGGACTGGCAAGATGCCTTTTACAAACTCGGACACACAGCCGATGTCAACGTGAGCGTGTCCGGCGGGAACGAACATGGTAACTACATGTTCTCTGCCAACTTCTACGACCAGGACGGGGTAGTGGTAGGGCCTACGCACCGCCGATTCAATGTGCGCAGCAACAGCGAAGCGCGTAAGGGCATCTTTACCATTGGTGAAAACTTCACCTTCGGGCGTTCTATCTCTACGCCGTTGCAAGGTTCGCCGTTTATCGATGTGGTGCGCATGTGTCCGACTATTCCCTTGTACAACGAAGACGGCTCGTATGGTATGGGCGACGACCGTTGGCAGACCTACGGCAGCAACCCCTTGGCACTACAGGAACGCACGAATACCAAGCAGTACAACAACCGCATGCTGGGCAATGTGTATTTGCAAATTGAACCGATTAAAGGCCTGAAAATCAAAACCAATGTAAGTGCCGAATACTTCGACTACTACGACAAGATACAGACGACGGTTTTCCCGGTGCGTTACAAAGACCCGGATGTGGGCGAATTTGAAACTAAGCTGCGTGAGCAGAACGGCGAACGCCTCTCCCTCATTTGGGAAAGCACGGCTTTCTATGAAAATAAGATAGGAGACCATGCGTTCGATGCTCTCGTGGGTTACACGGCACAACGCACCGATCGCCACGGCAACTTTGCCGAAGGACGTAACTTGCTGACAGGTGACCGTTTCTGGGTGCTCGACCAGCACGGCACGGAAGATAATGAATGGGATATGGGTGGCGATATGTCCACCACGGTGATGACCTCTATCCTCGGGCGTGTCAACTATAGCTATGCCGACCGTTACCTCATCCAGGCCAACATTCGTCGCGATGGTTCGTCCCGGTTCGGTGCCAACTACCGCTACGGGGTGTTCCCCTCGGTTTCCGCCGGGTGGCGCATCAGCCAGGAATCGTTCATGCAGAATGTTTCTTGGGTGGACGACCTCAAGCTTCGTGCCGGTTACGGGGTGCTGGGCGACCAGCAGGCCGTGGGCGACTATAACTACGTGCCGAAGATGCACACCAGCGAAGGGGCTATCTTCGGTAGTGATGGGGGCGTATATTACCCGGGTACGATACAGAAAGGTTTTGCCAACTCCGACTTGCGTTGGGAAACCCGCAAGACCCTCAACATCGGTTTGGACTGGACCTTGCTGAACCAACGCCTTTACGGTACGTTCGAATTTTTCAACGCTGACGTGACCGACCTGCTTGTGAGGAAAGAATTGCCTTGGGTGACGGGTACGGACAGTTCGGACTACCCGTGGGTGAACTACGGCGCAATGCGCAACCAAGGTTTTGAATTGTCGCTCGGCTGGCGCGACAAGGTGGGGGACTTCACCTATGATATCTCGCTTAACCTCTCGCACATCCGCAATGAAGTGATCGACCTCGGTGGCGAAACTATCCACTACTCGGGTGTGAACGTGTCCGAGCCGGGACGATCCATCGGCGACTTCAAGGTAATGCGCACGGATGGTATCTTCCAGACAGAGGAAGAAGTAAAGGCTCACACGGGTATCGATCCCGAAACAGGCGTGGAACAGATGCTTCAACCCGATGCCAAACCAGGTGACATTCGCTTCAAGGACATCAATGGCGATGGTAAAATCGACTTCAATGAAAACAGCGAAGACCGTGAATACGTGGGTAGTCCGTTCCCGACCATCCAGGGAGGTTTGAATGCCACCTTTGGTTGGAAGGGTCTCGACTTGACCGTGTTCTTCTATGGTGTGGCAGGCAACTTGATTTACAATGGTACGCGCCGCACCATGGAGTCGATGAACGATGTGAGCAACTATCCCGCCGACCTCGTGCCTTGGACGGGTCCCGGCACATCGAACACGACCCCCCGTCCAGTAATGGGTGCTGCGGCTTCCAAGAACAACACCGAATGGAGCGACCGTTGGATAGAACGTGGCGACTACCTGCGCTTGAAAAACTTGCAGTTGGGCTACACTCTGCCGAAAGTGTGGATGGACAAGACCAACTTCATGGAAAACTGCCGGGTATATGTGTCGGCTGAAAACCTCTTTACCATTACAGGATACAGCGGACTCGATCCGGAAATCTCCGGTGGCGATGTGTACAGCAAGGGACATGACAACGGTCACTTCCCGCCCGTGCGCACGTTCTCCGTGGGCCTGCAGTTGGGCTTCTAATGTGCAGATGTGCTGATATGCTAATATGCAAATGAGCAGATATGCAAATAGTAAATAGTCAATTGTCAAATAGTAAATAACATCATATGTCGAAGATAAAATATATTTTATTGTTGGCAGCCGGGTTGGGCATGGTTTCTTGCGAAGGATTGTTGGAGCAAAAGAATCCCAACCTGCCGGATGCTGATACGTATTGGACGAACGAGGAGGAGGTCAATGATGGATTGAATGCCGCCTACCGTGCGTTGCGCTTCAACGGGGAATACCGCCGTTATCTGTACATGCTCCTTACCCAGCGTTCGGACGAAGGCTATACCGAGTCGCCTTCGGATGAATTCCAGTCGGGTAGTAACTTCCTGACCAACCTGACTTCCAACTCAGTGTACTTCACATGGCTTGATATCTATAAAGGCATTTTCTGGGCCAACCAAGTGTTGTACAACGGTGCCGATGTAGAGTTTGACGACCCGCAGAGAAAAGAACAAATCATGGGGCAGGCGCATTTCCTGCGCGGGCTCGGCTTGTTCAATATCGCCGTCATTTATGGTCGTGGTCCGGCTCCGTTGGTGCCGGATATGTCGGAATACAACCAAGGCTATGAGATATTGGAGCAAACCGCCTTGTTCGAAGAAGCCCGTAAGGCTTTCCTCGAAGCAGCGAAACGTACGCCTCCTAGCTGGGACAAGGCCGACTTGGGACGTATCACCCAAGGCGCATCATGGGCCATGCTCGCCAAGACGGCGGGACAGTTGGCAGGATGCTACGAAATGAACGATGACGCTAAGGCCCGTACCTATTGGACGGAAATGAAGCTCTATTGCGACTCCGTCATCAATAGTGGTCTGTACACGGTGGCTGGTGTGAACTACGAAGACAACTTCAACGAGGCAACCGAATTCAACGCCGAGTCGGTGTTTGAACTCCAATTTGCACCCGATGCGGGCGGTGTGAGCCAGCTGTGCCACGAGCTGGCCAAGTTCTACGGCTTGCCTTTCAAGACCAAGGCTGGTAATGAGCAGGCTTATAAGGACGGTTACGCACGTTACAGCGTGAAGCAGGAGTTCGAACGCGAAAGCCAGGCTTCCGGTGCGCCCGACCCCCGTATGCGTGCCACCCTTTACTATAATGACCCGACCGACCAGACGCTGTATTATGGGCAGACATTGAGCGAATACGGCATTGCCAACAACATGGCTTATTGGAAGAAGTACACGCAATGGCGTCAAGGTGCAGACTTCGCTGAAACGCACTCTAACAATGGTATCAACATTCGTTTGATTCGTTTGGCGGACATTCACCTGATGCGTGCCGAAGCCATGAACGAACTGGGTATGCCGCAAGCGGACATCTTGGCGGACATCAACGTGGTGCGCAGCCGTGTGAACATGCCCTCGTTGCCTTCGACCATTTATCCGGCCTCGGCTTTCGACACGAAGGATAAGATGCGTATCCAAATCATGCACGAACGTACTTGCGAATTGGCGGGTGAGTTTTGGCGTTGGCCCGACCTCGATCGCTGGTTCTTCCGCGACAAGGATGGCGATGGCATCAAGGAAACCATGGTGGACAGCTACCAGATAGAAGGCAAGTCGCCGCTTGAATGGCTGCGTGGCCGTGATGCCGAGTTTAACAACTTCAATTACGAACGTGATGGCAACAAGTACTTCCGTTACCCTGTGCCCACGCGCGAATTGCCGCTGGTCGATGGATTGGAACAAAACCCGGGATGGTAAAATTCAGCTACAAGTTACGAGCTACAAGTGCGTACGCTCTGAGGCTTTCGCCCTTGTAACTAACTTGTAGCTCGTAACTCGTAGCTTGTAGCTCACTACTAACTTGTAACTCATAACTAACAACTAAGAATTATGAACAAGAAATGGATATTAGCAGCAGGCCTGGGCATGGTGGCCGTGGCACTCGGTGTCATGGTGGCCTGCGAATCGGAATATGAGGAGCGTAAAATTATTTGGGACGATCCTTCCTACCTGCCCGATACGACTTATACCAACCCGGTGTTCAAGCCGGTATTGGCCGACCCCACCGTGGTGCGCACGGCCAATGGCACGTTCTATGCCTATGGCACGGAAGATACGTGGGATGCCGCTGATGCCGTTAATGGAGAAACGCACCATATTGTGGCCATTGTCAAGTCTAATGACTTGGTGAACTGGGTGTATGTGGGCGATGCGTTTACAGACGAAACGAAACCCAACTGGGGGACCAATGGTGCCGGTGTGTGGGCGCCGCAAATCTACCAAGGGCAGGATGGGCAGTATTACCTTTATTATAGCCTGTCCACGTGGGGCGATTCAGACCCGGGCATCGGGGTAGCCACGGCGGCCAGCCCGGAAGGACCGTTTACGGATCAAGGCAAGATACTTCGTTCCCAAGAAATAGGAGTGGGCAACAGCATTGACCCCTTCTTTATCACGACCGGCTCAGGTCGTAATGAACGGAGCTACTTGTTCTGGGGCAGCTTCCAAGGCATTTATGCAATCCAGATGCAGGATGAAAAGACAATCAAGGCGGGTGCGGTGCCCCAGCAGATAGCCAACAACTTGTATGAAGCGACTTATATTTACGAGCATGACGGCTATTTTTATTTCTTCGGTTCGATGGGAAGCTGCTGCGAAGGAGCTGACAGCAAATATCGGGTGAAAGTGGCGCGTTCTACGGATATTTTAGGTCCGTATCTGAACGAAAGCGGGCAGGATATTAAGACCAACGGTGTGGAAGGCAAAGCGTTCCTCACGGGCGATGCCAGCCTTGGCTTTGTGGGACCCGGGCACAACGCTGAAATCTTTACGGATAGTGTAGGGCATTACTTCATTCCTTATCACGCCGTGGATATTTCAAAAGGCAATGGCCTGCTCGAAGGAGGGGCAACTCGTCGTCCGCTCATGCTGGATGAAATCACTTGGGTAGATGGTTGGCCGGTGGTTAATGCCGGGACAAGCCTGGAAGGCAAGCCTAGCAACACGCCCAAGAGGTCTCCCGACTTTGGAAGCGCGATGGTGAACTAAATAACAATCAGATTGGCTGGTCAACCTCCAACGGGGTTGCCAGCCAGTCCATCAATAAAAAACAATAATTAAAAACAAATTGTCATGAAGAAAATTTTATTCTTTGCAGCCGCATTGGCGGCAACGTGCTCGTTGGGCGTAAGGGCAGACGAGTATCATGATTTTGGAACGAAAGAAGACGGTATGGCCGCTTGGAAAGGCGATTTTGCCGTGGGCGACATTGATGGTGACGGCGATTTGGACATCCTGTTTGCGGGTGAAGAAAATGCCTGGATCATGCTGAATGACGGCCAAGGCAATTTTACGAAGCAAACGGAGGCCTGTCCTTTCGTAAAAGGATTGATTGGCGATATCGCATTGGGCGACATCGACGGCGACGGCGACTTGGATGTGATTTATGCCACTTGGAGCGGTACTGCGGAAAAGAGGGGTATTGCGCTGAATGACGGCAACGGCGTGTTCACGGCGGCATCGCGGGAACAATATCCCATCATCGAAAGCTACGAGGTACTGACTCGTGAAGGCGAAGAAGGCATGACGACGGTGAACATCGATAAGTTCACTTCCTGTGGTTTTGCTGATTTCAACCTGGACGGCTTGCTGGATTATTATTTCTTCGCCAACTATACGGTTGGTCGTCGTGATAAGTTAGATGAAAATGGGCAGCCTGTACTTGACGAAAATAATAACCCGGTGAAGGAAGAAATCCCCGGTTCGTTCCGCAACAATAAGGTAATTTATTTCCAAAATGCCGATGGTACGTTCACGCCCGATGAAAACTTCTTTGCCGGGACGACCGAGTATCGCATCAATGAACCGGAAGTGACGGTGATCGACTTCGACCGTGACGGCACTCCCGACATTTGGATGAACGGTGGCAACGAAGCCAACGAATGTGACAATGGCAATCAGACGGGCGACAGTCAGCGTTTCTCCCGTTTGTTCAAGAACGACGATGGTCTGAATTTCTTTGAATATAACTTGGGTGAAAACGGCGTTTCGTTTGAAAAGTCGAACGGCACTTGCTCTTGGGCTGACATAGATGGTGACGGTTACCTGGATTTGTTGCACCACGGCGATGGTTACCTCTGCTCGGGTGAAACCAACGACCGCCCCAACCGTGTGTACAGGAACTTGAATGGAACTGGCTTGGAAGAACGGTTTATGGTAGAAGTGGCTCGCGATGGTTACTTTGGCAACGGTACTACGTGGGTGGATTGGAATGGCGATGGTACGCTCGACTTCATCTCTGGTGGTTGGGATGCTCCGAACAACATACAAGCAACCAAGCTCTACCTTGGCGATGCCGAAAATCCCTTTAGCTTTACGCAAGCCACCGGTTCGGATTATGCTTTCTGGGGCGTTTCAGAGCAAAGCTATCGTGTGGCTGACTTGAATGGAGACGGACGTCCTGATTTGCTCGAATGCGGACATGGTGCTAAGGTTGGAGATGAAGGAGGCCGTCGTATGACAGGCTGGGTTAGCAACTCTGTAGCAACTCCTGTTTCGGATATGGAAGCCCCGGTATTGAATAATGTAGCGATAGATAATGGGGAAGAAGTGATGATTACCTTCTCTTGGTCGGCTCCTGCAAGTTTGGCCGGAAAGCGTGGCCTTACGTGGAACTTGGCATTGAAGAACGTAACGACAGGCAAATGGCTGTATAACCCGATGTCGAATCCGGAAACAGGCGAATGCTTTGGCGGTCGTTTGGGAAATGTTTCCACGGCTACGACCTACAACCTGTACAATCTGCCTGCCGGTACATACGAATGGACGGTACAAGCCATTGACGCTTCTGGCTTCAGCGGTGCATTTGCTGCCAAGCAAACGTTTACAGTAGGTGCTTCCGGCGTGGAAAGCGTGTCGGGCTACAACCCCGCCGTGTTCGTGAACGACAACACGCTGAGCATCGTAGGTATGCAAGGCGAAGCGCAGACCGTCAATGTATATAGCATCAGCGGTGCCCGTCTTAACACGGCTGCTTTTAACGACAACATCGAATTGCAACTGCCGCAAACCGGTATCTACCTGGTAGAAGTGCTGGCAGCCGATGGCGGTCAGTACATCACGAAAGTAGTAGTAAAATAATATAAGCTACGAGCTACAAGTTACGAGTTACAAGTCATAGCCGCTGAGGCTTCCTACATAGACCGAATGGTACTTGTAGCTTGTAGCTCGTAGCTTGTAGCTTACTTGTAACTATTGTAACTTGTAACTCAGCAAGATGAAACTGTTCAATTATCTTTTAATCGGCCTGCTCCCGCTGGGGTTGGCGGCCTGCAACGGCAACGAACCGAATGGCAACGGCGAAAACGGCGGCGAGGGAGGCACGACTCCCACGGTGAGCCGCACCTACAACAACGTGAAAGGCCTGGTGCCCGACTGCGCCGACCCCTATGTGCTGTATCATGACGGGCAATATTACCTCTACGGCACGGGCGGTGAAGATGGTATCAAGGTGTACATCTCCACCAACCTGGCCAAGTGGACGGATGCCCGGGGTGCCACCAACGGCTACGCCCTGCACAAGGATGATGTGTTCGGAGACAAATGGTTCTGGGCTCCTGAGGTGTACTACATCGATGGCAAGTTTTATATGTTCTACTCGGCCAACGAACGCATTTCGGTAGCCACGGCCAACAACCCCACCGGTCCGTTCACGCAGACCCAGGCCGAGCAAGTGCCTTTCCACGATGCGGGCGAAATCGATACCCACCTGTTCATTGACGACGATGGCACGAAGTACCTGTACTACGTGCGCTTCACCAATGGCAACGAGATATGGGTGGCGGAGCTGAACGACGACATGCGCTCCATCAAGGAAGAAACCCTCACGCACTGCCTCGGCGCGAACGATGCCACGGCGCAACCGTGGGAACAGGTGCAGGCGCGGGTGAACGAAGGCCCGTTCGTGCTGAAGCACAACGGCACGTATTACCTCACCTATTCGGGCAACGGCTATCAAAGCCCGAAATACGCGGTGGGTTACGCCACGTCCGACAGCCCCATGGGTCCGTGGACGCGCTACGAAGGCAACCCCATCCTCATCGGCAACGATGAATTGGCCGGTACGGGGCATCACTCGTTCATCACGAAGCCCTCGGGATGCAACATCATCATCTACCATGCACACAACACCCCCACGGCGGTGCAGCCGCGCAAGATGTGCATCGACACCTACGAGTTCGTGCCCAACCCCAACGGCGGCCCGGACATCCTGAAGGTGAACGGCCCCACCACGACCGACCAGGAAGTGTGCGATTGACCCCCAACCCCCTGAAGGGGGCATTGGAGATAATAGCACTGCTTGTTGACATGTAGAGACAAGGCCTTCACGCGTCAAGAAACATATATACATAAAGAAAGAGGATAATGCTTTTACGAGCATTATCCTCTTAAAAACACCTAAACCAACGTAATTTAAAACAAAAATGAACATCAAAACATTATTGACTGCCGTGTGTGGTGTCGCGTTTGCTTTGTCATCTGTGGCGCAGGACAACCCTGTGGCCAATCCGAAGGCCGTGGTGCAGAGCGGCAATGCACGCTTCACCGTGCTCACGCCCGAAATGATTCGCTTGGAATACAGCGAGAAGAAACAATTTGAAGACCGCGCCTCGTTCGTGGTCATCAACCGTTACTTTGCCGATGTGCCGCAGTTTACGGTGGACAGCACGGGCAACGAAGTGGTCATCAAGACCGATGCGCTGGAGTTGCACTACCTGAAGGGTACGCCTTTCTACAACGACGACCGCTGCAACCCCAACCTGTACATCACCATGCAGATGAACGGGGAAACCATCCAATGGTATCCGGGCAAGAAAGACCCGTATAACCTGAAGGGCACCACCCGCACGCTCGACCAGGCCGAAGGCGACGTGCGCGACTGGCTGGAAGACGGCCTTGTGTCGCGCAGCGGCTGGGCGGTGATTGATGAAAAAGCCCCGCGTCGCGATGGCAGCTACAGCCTCATGTTCGACGGCAAGGCTGCTACCAATGGTCTCGGCTTCGACTGGGTGGAACCCAGGAAAGACCCCGAAGGGCTGGATATGTACTTCATGGGTTACGGGCACGACTACAAGAAGGCGTTGTACGACTTCACCCGCGTGGCGGGCAAAATGCCGTTGCCTCCCCTGTTCATGTTCGGCTACTGGTATTCGAAGTACCAACGTTATTCGGAACAGGACTTCAAGGACATCGTGAACGAAATCAAATCGCGTGACATCCCCATGGATGTGCTGGTGGTGGACATGGATTGGCACCGCAACGGAAAGACGGGCAGCACCGCCAACACCGAATGGACGGGCTGGAGCTGGAACAAGGAACTCATCCCCGACCCCGCCGAGTTCATCGACTGGATTCACAGCGAAGACCTCCACACCACGCTCAACCTGCACCCGGCCGACGGTGTGTTCCCCAAGGAAGACAACTACCAGGCTTTGTGGGACGACCTGGCCACGCGCTACAGCGACATCAAGGCCGACAGCCTGTCGAACGCCGACGGCACCATCCGCTGGAACATCGAGAACCCCGACTTCTATGAAGCGTTTTTCCAGCACATCCTGCGTCCGCACGAAGCCCTCGGCGTGGACTTCTGGTGGCTTGACTGGCAACAGTGGATGATTGCGCAGAACTTCCCCGACTTGGGCAATACGTTCTGGCTAAACCACGTGTTCTTCAACGATATGAAGCAGAACCGCACCGACCGCCGTCCGATTATCTTCCACCGTTGGGGCGGGCTGGGCAACCACCGCTACCCCATCGGTTTCTCGGGCGACTCCGAAGTGACTTTCGGTTCGTTGGGTTTCCAGCCTTATTTTACGGCCACGGCTTCCAACGTGGGCTACGGTTATTGGAGCCACGATATCGGCGGGCACAACCAGGCGGGCGACAACGACCCCGAGCTGTACCTGCGCTGGATACAATACGGCGTGTTCTCGCCCTTCCTGCGTACGCACGCTACCTCGGCTTCGCACATCGAACGCCGCATCTGGATGTTCCCCAACTTCGAGCAGATGCGCGATGCCATCCGCCTGCGCTATACGCTTGTGCCCTACATCTACACGATGGCTCGCCAGTCCTATGACACCGGCGTGGGCATTTGCCGCCCCATGTACTACGAGTACCCGGAACTGGAAGAAGCCTACCTGTATGAAGGCCAATACATGTTCGGCGACGACATCCTGGCCGCCCCCATCACGGCTACGGACAACGGCACGAACGTGAGCACGAAGGAAATATGGTTCCCCGAAGGCACGTGGTATGAAGTGATGACCGGCGAAGTAGTGCCCGGGGGTCAGGTGGCCACCCGCACGTTCGAAGGGCGCGAACTCATTCCTTATTATTATCGCGAAGGAGCCATCGTGCCGCTCAACCCTGATGGCATGTCCAGCCTCATGGAACGCCCCGGCACGCTTACCCTGCAATTTGCACCGGGTGCCGAAGGCAGCTTCAGCTACTATGAGGACGAGGGCAACAGTTCCGACTATGCCACGGCCTACACTACGACCGAAATCACCCAACGCACGGCCGACGGGGTGACCACCTGCGTCATCAACCCGCGTGAAGGGCAGTTCGAAGGCATGCCGACCGAACGGGCTTACCGCCTCGAATTGTTGGCTCGCGACGAAGCTCCCGCCAGCGTGACGCTCAACGGCACGGCGGTGGATGCCGAATACGATGCCGAAGGCCACAAAGTGATTGTGAACGTGCCGGCTACGGCTTGCAGCGAAACCATCACGGTGGTGGTGAAATAATATCGTGCCTCCCCAAGGAGGGTGTATCAAAATGGAATTTAGCACACGGATAACACGGATTGAACGGATTCTCACAGATTTCCTGTTTCAACATCCCTTGATAGTCAAGAGTGTTCAAATCCGTTTTATCTGTTTCATCCGTGTTCACGACTATTTTGATACACCCTCATGTGGGGAATGCGCAAATGACACGGACAACGCAAATAGTCTCCATCCAAGGCCAAAGGCCTTGTGGCGTTTAGCGTAGGACAACAGAGGAGCACGGGAAACAACAGAGGTGAAAGGAAAAAGTAGAAAGGTCAATCCGTGTAAATCCGTTCAGTCTGTGTATTCCGTGTGCCAATATATAACTGAAGGTTGAATGACGGATTAACTGAAGTATCTGCGTCTGTCTGCGTAATCTGCGGGAAACAATCTGAAATTTGGAATTTGAAATCTGAAATAAAAAGAAACAATGAAAAGAAAAATAGCATTTTTGGCTTTGTCGCTTGGACTGGTTTCATGGGGCGTGCGTGCCCAGCAACAATGGACGCTGGTGGGCGACAAGGAAGAACTGGAAAATCCTGTGGTGTTTACCCAGGTGGACGAAGCTGGCACGGAGTTCGTCTATGGCGGGCGGCTCTCCACGCAGTCGTTCCGCGTGTCCGACGGCACGAACGAGTATGTGCATGAATGCGGTGACAACGACCCGGTGGGCGACTCCATCACCTTGAAGGTGGCCGAAGAGGGCGACCTCGGCCTGCGTGTGCGCTATGCCGGTGAAAAAGACTTCTTCAAAGTGACCATCAACGTGAAGGGTGATGCCAAGAGCATCAAGGCCGAGCAAATCATCCTGCCCACCGGGCGGCTCTACCTGCACGGCGGGCCGGTCAACCTGGGCATGAACTGGGAAGCGCAGGATGCCATCCTGCTGGAGCAGGACTCGGCCAACGCCTCCATCTTCTGGTACAAGGGCGACCTGCGCTACAACGAGTTGGGCAGCGAACGCGGCAACATCAAGTTGCTGCGCGGGCGTGGCTGGGGCGAAAACTACCACCCCGATGCCGTGGGCAACGTGGCCTTGCTCGACGCGCTGAACAACCCGATGAAGATGCGCCTCAACGGTGACGACAACAAGTGGTTCATCCCCTCCGACCGCAGCGGCGACGGCTACTATGAAATCAAGGTGGACATGGTGAACATCACCATCGAAGTGGTGAAGTTCGAGCCGAACATCGTGGCTTCCGAAGACATCTTGCCCCGCGCCATCTTTGCGTGCGGCACGGCCTTGCCTTGCGGCTTCCCCACGGACAATAAGACCCCCATCCAGTTGAATGCCGTTTCGGAAGGCGTGTATTCCTGGGCAGGCATGATTACGGCGGGCGAGCTGAAGTTCCAGAAGCGGCGCGGTTCGTACATGTATGCCTACATGCCCTTGACCAACGGGCAGGAGCTGGTGCCCGGGCAGGAATATCCGGTGGAATACGTGGAGAACTACTTAAACGGCTCGCATCCGGACAACAAGTTTACCGTTTCCGAAGCCAACGCGGGCATCAACACCCTCTCCATCGACCTCAACACCATGACGGCATGGTTGGGCGAACGCCCCGATGTGACGAAGGTGGAAACAGTCGAAGGCACGGAAGTAACCTGCTACAGCAACGACGGCAAGCTCTACCTCTCCACCCCGGCTGTGGGGGAGATGCAGGTGCGGGTGTTCGGTGTGGACGGTCGCCTGGTGGCCGAACGCTCTTTTGAAAGCACGACGGACATCGCCCTGCCCACGGGCAGCTACATCGTGGCACTCGCTGCCCAGGACGGCACGCAACCCACCCGCCTGCACGCATATGTGAAATAACCCCCGGCCCCTAAAGGGGAGAAAAGGTTGTTTGTAGAGACAAGGCATGCCTTGTCTCCCACCTTGCATTCATCGAGGACATGCCCACGGAAAAATCATATGTGTGGCAGCGGAGACAAGGCATGCCTTGTCTCTACAGACAACCAAACGCCCCTTTTACGAAGATTGGAGGTGTTACTACACAGCTACATTTCCGCAGGGACGGAAATAAAACTCCCTCGGTGCGGAAAAACATTTCTGCAAGCAGGGAAATAAATTAGTAGCTTTTAGCTACTAACTACTCGCTATTATATACTATTAACTCAATAAAACAAATAGACATGAAACAAATGAAAACTCTTTTGACAGCCGCTTTGTGCGGGCTGTTTAGTGTGTCGGCTTTTGCTTGGCCGGACAACTTGTATTTTGTGGGTGGACCCTTCGGTGGTGAATGGTCGAAAGATTGCGCCGTTGCCTTGGAAAAGGATGCGAATGATCCTACCATATTCTATTATGAAGGGTACATCGGTTATCCAACCCATAGCCATGGCGGAGAACCCGCAGAATTCAAGATTGTAGATGGCTTGTCAGCTGGTATCTGGAACGGCTTCCACCCTGCCGGTAGCACCAACTATACGCTTTCGGCAGAGGATGTGAACAAACCTTTGCAAATGAAAACCACCGCAGATGGTGATGGCGATACCAAGTGGTCAATGCCCGCAGACCACAGCATGGACGGCTGGTACAGCATTACGCTGACCACCGCCGAGGGCAACCGCACCATGACCATCACCAGTTTCACGAAGGCCGAAAGCCAGTTCTCCACGGGCCTGTTCCTTATGGGTGGTCCGTTTGTGAACAACGGCGAAAGTACTGACTGGCTGAAGTATAACAACTTCGTGCGCATGGAACGCGACCGTGACAATGTCGACTTGTTCCACTTCCGTGGCTACATGGAACGTGCCCAGTGGGGCAACGAGCCGGGCATGTTTAAGATATTGACCAAGCACAATTGGGGTACGGAGTTCCACCCGGGTGCAAGCAACGTGGCTCTTACCTCCTTGCCTGTAGGCCAAGCCCAGACCATGGTGCTGGACGGCAATGACACGAAGTGGGAACTGCCCGAAGATGGCAGTGGCAACGGTTACTGGGACTTCACCGTGGATCCGGTGAACAAGACGATGACCGTTAACAGCTTCACGCACGACTTCGACTACTTCACCGAAATGTACCTGGTAGGCGCTGCCATGCCCGGCGGATGGGAAGCGGCGGATGCCGTGACGATGACCCGCACCTCGCGTGGCGTGTACACATGGACGGGTACGGTCAAGGCAGGCGACTTCAAGGTAATCCGCAAGAAGAACTTCAGCAGTGGCTGCTACGTGGCTAACACGGAGAATGAAGCCATCGTGCTCGGCACGGCCAACAACTTGAAGTACGAACGCAACTACATGCTGCACGGCAGCGGTAACGATTACAAATTCGTTATCGGCGAAGCCGATGCCAACAAGGAAGTCACCATCACGATGGACTTGAACACCATGACCCTCTTGGTGGAAGAAGCCAAAAATCCCAGTACGGGCATTGACGGCATCGAAGCTCAATTGGCTACCGTATATGTACAAGGTGGTCAGTTGTTCATCGACGGCGTGGCGGGTACGGACTATACCGCGAGCGTGTACAGCCTGGATGGACGCGAAGTGAGCCGTGCGGCCTTCACTGGCAACGCGGAAATCGCCCTGCCCCAAGGCAGCTACGTGCTGACGCTCACCCCTGCTGCCGGGCAACCCCAAACGGTGAAAGTGGCGTTGTAATACTCCAAGGGTGGAACGCGAATAACGTAAGTCGCGCGAATGACCGCGAATAATTTTAGCACACGGATGACACGGATTGAACAGATTATCACGGAATGGTGGAACGCGAATGACGCAAATGACACAAATGACCGCGAGTATCTGGTGTAATGAATGGGCAAGGCCAACGGCCTTGTGGCGTTCAGCGTAGGGCATCGCCCTACGTGCGGAGGCAAACGGATAAAAAATAGTTGCGTCCATCTGCGTCATCTGCGGGAAACAAAAATCCGTGTAAATCCGTTCAATCCGCGTCATCCGTGGATTAAAAATTCTTTTTTCTGAAAAAAGAAAGAGGATAATGCTTCTACGAGCATTATCCTCTTAAAAACACCTAAACAAACACGTAACTAAAAGATAGAGGCAAGAATGTAAGGGTTACAAGAAGCATTCGCGCCATTTGCTCCGTTCGCGTTTCCTTTTGCCCTATGTACCAATCTGAAATCTGGAATTTGAAATCTGAAATCTGAAATTTTTAAACAAAACTATTATGAAAAAACTTTTATTCTTTGCTTTGGCAGCCTCCTGTGCAATGACGGCAGGGGCGCAAAGCGTGTTTACTGAATTTACGGAAACAAGCTCTTGGAAGGGCGATTATGCAGCCGTTGATATTGACAATGATGGTGACTTGGATGTGATTTACAGTGCTGGTGAAAACTCGGGTTTGGGCTTTACCCGAATCAACAATGGTGACGGCACTTTTACGGTGAAGGTTTCCGGGCAGGACAACCTCATTCAGATGGGGCAATCGGGCAATATCCATGTGGGCGATATTGACGGTGATGGCGACTTGGACATCATTTTTGGCGGTTGGGGTGGCAACAAGTCAGGTCGTGGCATCGCCATTAATGATGGCACGGGCAACTTCACGTTGGCCGACTCGGAGAAATATCCCATTACCACGGCGGGTACATTGACTTCGTGCGGCTTTGCCGATTTCAACCTGGATGGCTTGCTGGATTATTATTTCTTCGGGAACAACAAGTTCAATGAAATCTATTTGCAGCAAGCCGATGGGTCATTTAAGGAATTGGAAGGCGCATTCCCGGAACTGGACTTTACCGAACCCGAAATCACCATTGTGGATTACGACAACAACGGCACGCCTGACATCTTCATTTCTGCCTGGAGTAACGATGAGGAGCAAGGACGTTTTACCGCCTTGTTCAAGAATGACGGTACGGGTAAGTTCACGCGCGAGACGAACCTTACGGTTTTTCGCCAGAAAGCCAACGGCACGGTGTCTTGGGGCGATGTGAACGGCGATGGTTACTTGGACTTCCTGCTCAGTGGTGATGGCAACGTGAAGTCGGGTGAGGACAATAACCAGATATACCGTTTGTACAAGAACGTGAACGGCAATGCGTGTGAAGTAGTTTATGCCGACACGGTGGCTCGTCAGGGCAGTGTGGGCAACGGCAGCTACATCGTGGACTGGGACAACGATGGTAAGCTTGACCTTATCATCGAAGGCTGGAGTGACAAGCGAGGCACGCAGATACTCGACCTTTATTTGGGCATAGACCCGTCTGCATTCACGTTTAGCGACTATCAGAGCTTTGGCGAAGGGGTGCCGGGCGTGTCTGAAGGTGGCCTGCGCATTGCCGACTTGGACAAGGACAACAAAGTGGACTTGCTCCTGTGCGGGCATGGGAACATAGGCAACCGCCGTATCACGGGCTGGGTAAAGAATGTAAGCGAAAATGCCTCCGTGCTGCCCGCCGCTCCTGCCAACCTCAACGCTGCGGTAGAGGATAACAAGGTAACGTTCTCCTGGGAAGCTCCTGCCAGCGAAAACGGCAAGTACGGCACGACCTACAATCTGTCGCTCTACAACAAGACGACCGGCAAGTGGATGTACAACCCCATGGCTAACCTTGAAACGGGCTGGCGCAAGGTAGGCGGTCGCATGGGTAACGTGTTCAATCACACTTCCTACACCCTCACCCTGCCCGACGGCGAGTATGAATGGACCGTGCAGGCCATCAACGGGGCTTACCTCGGTGGTGCGTTTGCCGAAGCGAAAACCTTCACTGTGGGCGAAGGCCAAGGCACGGGCGTGGATGCCGTGGCGGCTTTGGGTGCCGACGTGCTGGTAGATGGTCGTCAGCTCACCGTGCGCGGTGATGCCTCGCGCGACATGACCGTGGCCGTCTATGCCGTCAACGGTGCGAAGGTGCAGGAACAAACCTTCACGGGCGAAGCGCAACTCACGCTGGCTGCCCAAGGAGCCTTCCTTGTGGAAGTGCGCGCCGAAGGCCTCACCCCCTACCGCACGAAAGTGATTGCCCAATAAGGCAGTCCCGCATAATCTGAATCAACTAACATACCGGCCGGTTGGAAATCCTTCAGCCGACCGGTGCTGTTTCCGCCCCACGGTCTGCCAGGTAGAGGGTGTATCAAAATGGGATTTAGAACACAGATTATGCGGATCAAACAGATTTACACGGATATTTTGCCAAGGATGCCATTGGATATCAACAGTATCCTCATCCGTGACAATCCGTTAAATCCGGTCAATCCGTGTTCGTTCTTATTTTGATACACCCTCCGTCTCCATCCCCGTCTCTATTCCGTTCCGTCTGTAGGTGTGGGCATGTTTGGCGAGTGTACTCCCCCTACCTTAGGGGGAGAAAATAGCATGTTTTGCTTGCCGAGGTTTCCGCGAAAGCCTCGCGTACGGAGTAACCAAACTCCTCCCCTAAGGTAGGGGAGGTGGCACGAAGAACCGGAGGGGTGCAAGGGGTGGGCAGATTGCGGATATTCATTCAAGGAAATGTAGAGACAAGGCATGCCTTGTCTCTACAACCCCATGAACATAGAAGAAATAATCATGAAACTGTAGCTCGTAACTCGTAACTCGTAACTAATCATGCGTAAACTATCTTTCACCTTGTGCCTCGGCATGGCTGTAGCAGCCCTGTCGGCGCAAACATTGACCCGCACGCTTTACCTCGACTTCGGGAAAAGCGACAGGACGAACGGCAGCATGACCGAAGCACCCGACGCCAACGGTCATTATTGGAACAACATAGTGAGCACCGAGAGCGGCTCGCCTTCCACCAAACCGGCGGGCTACGCAGTGCAACTGGTCGATGCCGACAACGCCTCTACCGGCTTCACCCTCACCACTACGGAGGCTTTCAAGGCCAACGGACGTAACAATGGCGGCTTGCTCGACCCCGACCCCGAGTTGCTGGGCGACCTGGCGGTGGGTACGGCCACGGAGGACTATTTCTTCATTGAAAGTGCCATGAACGACAAAGGGGCGTTCACCCTGAGCGGACTTGACCCGGCGCGGGCGTACAAGTTTCACATACTGGCCAGCCGCGCGGGCACGGACAACCGCGTCTCCATTTTCTCCCTCAGCGGGCTGAACGGCAGCCACGGCACCCTCGCCGCCACCGGCACCGACGGCGCGGCGACCAACGACCGCAACCTGTTCACCTCGGACTACGTGGTGCCCAAGGCCGATGGCACCATCATGGTGGAAATGGGCATCCTCAGTGGCGGCTTTGCCTACATCAACGCCATGAAAATAGAGGAATACGAGGGCTACACGCTGCCCGAGGCCGAACGCACGCTCTACATCGACTTCGGCAAGAACAACAACGGCTTGGATGGCACGCCCACGACCAGCCCCGATGCGAACGGGCATTATTGGAACAACATGTACAGCAACGGTGATGGTCCTACCACCGAGCAGGCGGGCAAGACCCTCTCCCTGGTATGGAGCGACAACACGCCGAGTAGCGCACGGGTGGAACTGGGTACGAACTTCGAATTCAACGGCGTGCGCAACGGCGGCCTCACCGACCCCGACCCCGCCTTGCTGGGTGACCTGGCCGTTGCTACCGCCACGCAGGACTACATCTTCCGCAACGGCGACAACATCGAGGGTACGATATTGTTCAAAGGCTTGAACCCGCAGAAGATGTACCGTTTCCAGGCATTCGGCAGCCGGTATGAAGCGGGAGGAAATCGCATCGGCTTCTTTACTTTCAGCGGGTCGAACAGCATCATGGGCTTGCACCAGATGGGTGGCAAGAACATGGCAGGTACGGACAAGCACCAGAACGTGGCGAACATCTTCGTGTCCGACCCCATCGTGCCCGATGCCGACAGCACGGTAACGTTCACCTTGAAGGAATGGCTGGGCAATTTCTTCCACGTCAACGCCATGAAGATAGAGGAAATAACGGCCACGGACTATGCCACCTCCATCAGCATTTCCGGACCGGATGCCATCGACCAGTGCGGTCAGGTGGGGCAGTACATGGTTACGGCCCTGCCCGAAGGGGCGTTCTGCCCGGCGGTGGTATGGAGCGTGGACGATGAGACCAAAGCCGAGGTGACGGCCGAAGGCAAGTTCTATGCCTTGGCCGATGGCACGGTGACGCTTACGGCCACGGCCTCGCTGCCCGACGGCACGGCGTTGACCGACTTGAAGCAGGTGGTCATCTCCCGCCAGGCACCGGGTGAATACGTGTTGGCGGTGATGGGTTCGTCCGTGCCTTACGGGCAGGGAGCCGAGTCGGGCAAGGGGTATGCCCAGTTGTGGGCCAGCTACTTGTCGGGGCAGGCGGTCAACTCGTGGAGCACGACCAATATCTCCGTGCCCGGCAACAACACCACCGACGTGATGAACCGCTGGGACAACGACCTGTTGCCCGTGTGCAGCCGTTATGTGTACTACGGCCTGTCGCTGGGCAATGAAGGGGTGCACGAACGCGGGCAGGCAGCGTTTGACAGCTACCGTGACAACATGCTGACCCTCATTGAGCGGGCGCGCCGTTTCGGCAAGGTGCCCTTGGTGGGCAACAACTATACCCGGGCGGACTTCAACGCCTCGGATTACAACTACGTGAAGCAGCTCAACCTGCTCATCCACGAGTGGGACGTGCCGAGCGTGAACTTGCTCGGTGCCATAGACGACGGGCAAGGCCGATGGGCATCGGGCTACCAGGCCGACAATGCCCACCCCAACACGGCGGGCCATGCAGAATTGTTCTATGCCATTGTGCCTTCGCTCATGGATGCCTTGGCGGCGGGCAAGGCGCAGCCCGTGCGGGCCGAGGGCACCTCGCTCACGCTGGCCGAAACCGACGGGCAGGCGCAGGTGGTGGCCTGGCAGCCCGAAAACGTGTTGCATTCGTTTACGCTGACGTTCTCGTTCCGCACCACGGGCACGGGCGGGTTGGCCACCTTTGACAGCGAAGGGCTGACGGGCACGCTGCTGCTCGATGCGGACGGCACGCTGGATTACAGCCTCTGGGCATTCACGTCGGACGAAGCCCGTTCGGCATCGTCCGCGGCCTTGAACGACGGGCAGTGGCACACGGTAAGCCTCACGCATTATTATGCTTGGGGGCGCACCTTCCTCTACGTTGATGGCGTGCAGCAAGGCGACCCGGTGGAAGAAAAACTCGTGCCGACGGCCTTCATCCTCCATGCCGCCGACGGCGGGGACGACACGGTGGAATACCGTGAGTTGTACTTCCACCGCGCGGGCATGAACGCCGAAGAAATAGCCGCCTTGCACGCAGGCCGCCTGCTGAAGTCGAGCTTGGAAATCTACGCCCCCTTGGACGGCACCGCCTCCACCGACGAGGCCAAGCTGGAAAACCGGGCGCAGAGCCTGAACACCTTGGCGTTGGAGAGCCGCGAAGCGGGCAACACCGGGCTGTCTTCCGTGCCGGGTGTGGCCGGGTTGCGCGAAGTATCGGTGTACACCATGGCGGGCGTTCGGCTGCTCACCGTGCCGGGCAATGCCTGGCTCAGCACACGCGAAGCATTGCCCCAAGGGCTGTACATTGTACGGTTGGCAGACACGGCTGGCCAGGTCTCTGTGCAAAAAATAGCGGTAGAGTAAGCCGCCCATACCCCATGTAGAGACAAGGCCTGCCTTGTCTCCATCCCCCGTTCCCGTCTCTATTCTGTCTGTAGGTGCGGGCATGCTGGGGGCGGTTATGTGGTAATGAGACAAGGCATGCCTTGTCTCTACAACCCAATGCACAATAACCATGAGACTGTAACTTGTAGCTCGTAACTCGTAACTGAATTGTTCATTGTTAATTGTCCATTGTTCATTGAAAAAAATGCGTAAACTATCTTTCACCTTGTGCCTCGGCATGGCTTTGGGGCTGTCTACCGCCCGGCCTGCCGAAGTGACCATAGGCAGCCTGCTGCGCGAAATGGCCGACCGCTCGGTGTTGGCACGCTATCCCGCGCCGGAGTATCGCACGCGGCAGGCTGGTAGCTATGACCGTGCCTCGGTGCAGCCCGGCGAGGCTTCGTGGTTTGCCAACTGGGACCGCAGCCAGTTCCTGCGCACTGACAGCGTGCAGGGGCGGCGCGAGTTCGTGTTGCTCGATGCCGACGGGCCGGGGGCGGTGGTGCGCTTCTGGGCCACGGTGGCCGACTACGGCGGACAGGGCACGCTGCGCATGTACTTCGACCATGACACCGTGCCCGCCATCGAAGGCGAGGTGCTTTCCCTGCTGAGCGGGGGTGCGCTGGCACCTGCGCCGCTCTCCGCCTCGGTGTCGGAGCTGACGCCTTACCTGCAACGGGGGCACAACCTGTACCTGCCCCTGCCGTATGCGCGTCATTGCAAAATAACCTACGAAAGCCCGTCCATTCGCGAGCCGGGCAAGAACTCCGGCGAATGCTTTTACTACAACATAAACTACCGGACGTATGCGCCGGACACCCAAGTGAAGACATTCGCACGGGCCGACCTCGATGCCTGCCGCGCGTTGGTGGACAGCGTGTGTGCGCAGTTGGTTTCGTCGGGCGGGTGCGCGGGCGGCAAGGAGGCGGCGAATATCCGCACTTTCGCATCCGCAGGCGGGCAGTCGCTCCGCCTGCTCGGGCCGGGAGCCGTGTGCCGTCTGTCGGTCAGGCTGCGGGCGGACGACTTGGAGCAGGCTTTGCGTTCGACGGTGCTGCGCATGGCGTTCGACGGGCGTGAGACGGTGTGGGTGCCGGTGGGCGACTTCTTCGGCACGGGCAACCGCCTGAAACCTTACGGCACGTATTTCACTTCGGTGTCGGCGGACACGGTGCTTACCTGCCGCTGGGTCATGCCTTATCGCGAAGATTGCCGCATCGCGTTGGAAAACGTGCGCGGCGACCGGGTGCAGGCTTCGCTGGAGGCGGACGTTTGCCCCTGGCAGTGGGACGACCGCAGCATGTACTTCGGGGCGGGGTGGACGGAATATAACCGCCTGTACACCGGTGCGACGCGCGACATGGAGGGTACCCTCGCGCAGCGCGACGTGAATTTCGTGTCGCTGCGGGGACGGGGTGTGTACGTGGGCGACGCGCTCACCGTGTTCAATACCGTGGCCGACTGGTGGGGCGAGGGCGACGAAAAGGTCTATGTCGATGGCGAGTCGTTCCCGTCGCATTTCGGCACGGGCACGGAGGATTATTACGGGTATGCCTGGTGCATGTACCCGCCCTTTGCGCAGCCCTTTATCGCCCAGCCCGACGGCAGCGGCGACACGCAGCCGGGGCACGTGGCCAACCTGCGCTTCCGGTCGCTCGACGCCATTCCGTTCGGCTCCTCCCTGGTGTTCGACATGGAGCTGTGGCATTGGGCGAGCACGTACGTCAACTACGCGCCCACGACCTTTTGGTACATGCTGCCCGGCGGCACGTCCAACCGGGGCGAAAACATACCAGAAGCTGCTGCCCCGGTGGCCCGCCACAAGAACGACCTGGTGCCTTGCACGCTCGACAGCGCGGGCACGGTGGAAGGCGAGTTCATGGACATACGCCTCACGGGCGGCGAGGAGCGGTCGCAGTCCATGGCTCACATGGGGTGGAGCAACGGGGCGCAGTTTTTCTGGCGCGGGGGCGTGTCGGGCGACACGGCCCGGTTGGGTTTCCGCGTGGAGCGGGGCGGGTGGTACGACCTGACGGTCTGCGCCACGCAAGCACCCGATTACGGCTGTTTTGCCGTGTCGTTGGGCGGGGCGGAGCAAACGGTGGACCTCTATGCTCCCACCTTGGGCACCTGTCGTTGGAGCTTGGGGCGCGTGCGCCTGCAACCGGGCATGAACTGGCTCGTGTTCCGCCAGCTCCCGAAGAACCCCGCCTCGACCAACAACCTGCTGGGGATAGACCGGATTGTGGTCAGGAAGACACCCCGACCCATGTAGAGACAAGGCATGCCTTGTCTCCACCCCCCCCTTCCCGCTTCTATTCAGCCTGTAGGTGCGGGCATGCTGGGGGACGGTTATGCGGTAATGAGACAAGGCATGCCTTGTCTCTACAACCTATTGAACTTTATTTGTAACATAAATAACAACTAAAAATGAAACGAACAATTGGTTTACTGGCGTTGTCGCTGGCGATAGGCGGCGGTAATGCGTGGGCAGCGTTGCCGGTGGAGCGTGCCTCCGCGGCAATGGCCTTGAAGGTGCCGGGCAATCCGGCGAAGGAGTATGCTTTGTCTTACCGCGCGGTGGGGCAGGGCGAGTATGAACTGGTGAGCGCGGAAGCTGGTTTCCCGGTCGCCATCCGGCAGCGGATAGAGAGCCACGGCGATACCGACCGCCTGGTAACGACCCTCACCGCCCGCGAAAGCGTCTATTTCAACTTTGCGCAGCAGGTGGGCAGCGGCTTCAGGCACGACGACTGTCAGTTTTACCTGCCCGGCTTCTGGTATCGGCACAACCTGCGTTCGCCGAAGGAAGCTCCCTCGTTCCACACGTCGGACAGCTGGCTGTTCCGTGAAGACCGCCTCAGTTCGCCGCTCACCGGCCTGTACGACGAGCAGACGGGCGAGTACCTCACCGTGGCGCGTATCGACGACTTCGGCTGCGATGCCCTCACCACGCACAAGGCGGGCGAAGTCATCGTGTCGGGCTACACATCGGTGGGTTACACGGGCTTCGTGAACGCCGACGGGCAAGCCACGCTGGCCTTCGGCTTCCCCTACCACGAAGCACCGAAGACCTACATCCGCAAGCTGACCCTCGACCCGGAGGTGCGGGCCTTCCAACACCTGGACAAGGGCGAGAGCCTCACCCTCACTTGGGAGCTGTGCCGTTCGCAGGCGGCTTCGTTCTCCGATTTCGTGGCGGCGGTGTGGCGTTACTCCTATGACCTTTATCGTCCGCAACCCGTGGAAACGCCCTACACGCCCGCGGTGATGAAGGACGTGATGAGCCGCTACTTCACCGACAGCTACGTGGACGACTACGCGCTGAAGTACACCTCCGGCGTACACCTGCGCACCGATGACTGCGCCAACCAGGGCACGGCCGAAATCGGCTTCGTGGGCCGCGTGCTGCTCAACGCGTTCAACGCCTTGGAGTATGGCGAGCAACAAGGTCGGCAAGACTTGGTGGACAAGGCCCGCGCCACGTTCGACAGCTACCTAGACCACGGCTTCACTCCGTCGGGCTTCTTCCGCGAAGTGGTGTATTACCCGAAGAACGATGAGGAACGCAACCTCAGCATCCGCCGCCAGTCCGAGGGGCTGTACGCCGTGCTCTATTACCTGCAATACGAAAAAACGCAGGGGCGCAAGCATCCTGAGTGGGAAGCCCGCGTGCGCACCATGCTCGACCGCATCCTGTCCCTCCAGCAGGCCGACGGTCACTTCCCCCGCAAGTTCCGCGACGACCTCTCCGTGGTCGATGGCAGCGGGGGCAGCACCCCTTCGGCCACGCCCATGCTCGTGCTCGCCTCGAAATATTTTAAAAACAAGAAATACCTCGAAGCGGCCAAACGCACGGCGGACTACCTGGAGAGCGAAATCATTTCCAAGGCCGATTACTTCTCCTCCACGCTCGATGCCAACTGCGAGGACAAGGAAGCCTCTTACTACGCCACCACCGCCCTCTACCACCTGGCGTTGGCCACCAAGGGCGATGAAAGCCGCCGCTATGCCGACCTGGCACGGCAGTCGGCTTACTTCTGCCTGTCGTGGTACTACACCTGGGACGTGCCCTTTGCCCAAGGCCAGATGCTCGGCGACGTGGGTCTGAAGACCCGTGGCTGGGGCAACGTGTCGGTGGAAAACAACCATATCGACGTGTATATCTTCGACTTCGCCACCGTGCTCGACTGGCTGGCGGCGCAGTATGGCGAAGAACGTTTCTCGGCTTTCGCCCAGGTCATCCGTACCTCCATGTGCCAGTTGCTGCCCTATGAAGGCCACCTTTGCGGCATAGCCAAGGCGGGCTACTATCCCGAAGTGGTGCAGCATACCAACTGGGACTACGGCAAAAACGGCAAAGGCTACTACAACGACATCTTTGCCCCCGGCTGGACGGTGGCCTCCCTCTGGGAAATGCTCACGCCCGAACGGATAGAATTGTTCTTTAAAAAATAAACACACCCCCAACCCCCTAAAGGGGGCTACGGCTTCCCCAAGCCTCAGCAAGTGAGGCTAACCAACATGAGGGTGTATCAAAATGGGATTTAGAACACAGGATTATGCGGATCAAACAGATTTACACGGATATTTTGCCAAGGATGCCATTGGATATCAACAGTATACTCATCCGTGACAATCCGTTAAATCCGCTCAATCCGTGTTCGTTCTTATTTTGAACACCCTCCTTGGGGAGTCCGCAAAGCCCCCTTTAGGGGGATGGGGGTAAAAAAAAAGAATTATGACAAACCAACTTAACAACACCCAACCTTCCCCGGTGGGGAGGGCTTGGAGGGGACTGTTGTCCCTCGCTCCGTTGGCGGCGGTGCCCGTGGTGGCGCAGCAGCAGGAGCAACCCAATATCGTGGTCATTGTGGCCGACGACATGGGCACCAACGAGATTGGCTGCTACGGCGGCACGAACGTTACCACGCCGAACATTGACCGGCTGGCCGACGAGGGCATGATGTTCACCAACAATTACGCCTCCATGGCCATGAGCGTGCCCATCCGCGCTTCGCTCTACACCGGCCTCTACCCGGCGCGTCACGGCTCGTACCAGAACCACAAGGCCACGTACAGCAACGTGAAGAGCGCGGCGCACTACATGGCCGACCTCGGCTACCGCGTGGGGCGCACGGGCAAGGACCACCCGGCAGGACAGACCACGGTCTATCCTTTCGAGAAAATCGACGGCTTCGAGGTGAACTGTGTGGCTTCGCATCCCGCCGTATCGACTACCGACGGCATCAGGCAGTTCATTACCCGCGACGCGGACGAGCCGTTCTGCCTGTACGTGTGCAGCATCAACTCGCACATGCCGTGGGACGCGGGCGACGCTTCCGAGTTCGACCCCGACTCGCTGTCGTTGCCTCCCAACTGCGTGGGCAACGCGCAGACGCGGCAGGAATTTTGCAACTACCTGGCCGAAATCCGTCTGCTCGACAACGAGGTGGGCATGGTTTACAACGCCTTGCAGGAAACGGGTGAGCTGGACAACACGCTCATTATCTTCCTGGCCGAGCAAGGGCCTCAGATGCCGTTCGGCAAGTGGACGCTCTACCGCTACGGCACGCACAGCGCGTTCATAGCCCGTTACCCGAAAGCCATTGAGGCGGGTTCGGTGAGCGACGCGCTGGTGCAGTACGAGGACATCCTGCCCACGATGATTGACTTTGCCGGGGGAGAGCCGGTGGAAGGGCTCGACGGGCAAAGCTGCCTCGACGTGCTGTACGGCGACAAGACGGAGCACCGCGAGTGGGCTTACGGCATACACAACAACATTCCCGAAGGGGACGCTTACCCCATCCGCAGCATACAGGACAAGCGTTACAAGCTCATTGTCAACCTCACGCCTGAGGTGAACTACCATTGCAAGTATGTGACCACCACCGGCTGCACCATGTGGAAGTCGTGGCTCGAAACCGCCGAGACCGATGCCGACGCGCAAAGCCTGGTGGACCGCTACCTGGTCCGTCCGGCTGTCGAACTGTACGACTTGCAGGCTGACCCGTGGGAACTGAACAACCTGGCCGACGACCCGGCGCAGGCCGACCGCATAGCCACCATGCGTACCGCGCTCGAAGCGTGGATGGAGCAGCAGGGCGACCGCGGCGTGCTCATGGACACGCAGGACCCCGAAGACCCCGCGCTGAAAACGCCCGTGGCCGTTACCTCGCTGGAGGATATCGACAACCTCGTGCGCAACGACCTGCAAGGCCATTTCTACCTGGCCAACGACATTGTGATACCCGAAGGGACGGAATGGATCCCTATCGGGGCCACGGGAGCTTCTGACACCGACCCCGGTCGCTTCCGTGGCATTTTCGACGGCCGGGGACACAGCATCACGGGGCTGACCATCACGAGCGGCACGTCGTTCAAGGGGCTGTTCGGACGCCTTGACCACGGCACGGTGAAGAACCTCGACCTCGTGGACGTGGACATTCAAGGGGCTGCCCCCACGGGTGGCGTGGCCGGGGCCATGATTGGCGCGAGCACCCTGCAAGGCGTCTCGGTGAGCGGGCGCATCGTGGCGGGCACCGAGGCGGGCGGTCTGGTGGGGCGCGTGGCGCGCGACCCCAGCCACACCGACTACAACCGCATATACGACTGCTACGTCCATGCCGAGGTGTCGGCCACCAAGCTCAGCACGAACCTGCTGAACGACCCCTCGTGCGCCGGAGGCCTCGTGGGGCTGATTCACTCCAATGAGGGCAGCAGCGTGGCCAAGCTCGACATTCAGCGGGCTTACTTCACGGGCAAGGTGTCGTCCGCCCAAATGACGAACAACGCGGGCAACGCCGCCGGCATCCTGGCCATCACGCAGGAAAACCACTCGGTGCGCATGAGCGAGGTGCTCTGCCTGGCGGAAGAAATCACCGCCCACACGCCCAACTGCTTCTACAGCCGCCGCCTGTCCAACCCCGTGTACATTGAGCACATGGACAAGCTCTTCGTGCGCGAGGAGTTGCAGCTGACCTACGCGGGCGACGGCGGCGTGGGCGTGCAGATACCGGCGCAGTACATCGATACCTTGCCCGACGCGACCTTCCGCACGGAGGCTTTCTACCGCGAGCAGCTGTCGTGGGACATGGATAGCGTGTGGACGCTGACCGAGGGCGAGTACCCCGTGTTGCGGCGCGGGCGTGGCGGCGAGACCACCTGGTCGCCCGGCGTGGCGGCAGCGGTGCCGTACCGCCTGTTGGCCGTGGCGGGCGGGGTGGAAGTGTGCCTGCCCGGCGCGTTCTCGGTGGCGGTGTACGACTTGGCGGGACAGTCCGTGGCCCGTGCCGATGCGGCGAATGACCGCACGTTCATTCCCTTGGGCGTGGGCGCGTATGTTGTCCGCCTCGCCGCGGGCACGGCGCAGTACGCCGACAAGGTGCTGGTGAGGTGAACCTATCTCATACTCCCTCCCCCCTTGCGGGGTACTTCTCCTACCATACCCCTCCGGCACTCCGTGCCACCTCCCCTAAGATAGGGGAGCTGGCTCGAAGAGCCGGAGGGGTATGGTAGGACGTTCGTGCTTTTTCTCCCGGAAAGTCTTGTATTTCCTATGCCGGTTTCGTATCTTTGAACCGGTAAAGTTATCGTCCCACTCGGGTGACACAGGTGTGCCACCAAGGTGGTACAGGTGTATCACCCGGGTGAGACACCCGTACCACCCGGGTGGGACGATAACTTTATGCTGGCAAATGCAGAAGAACACCCTAATAAATACACGACTATGAGCGTCAAATATGATGTTTACAAATCGCCTCCAAGAGATGGCGAAGAGCAGGACATGTACCACGTGCGCATAAAGCACACGGGCACGGTCACCACCGACCAGCTGGCTGAACGCATCGAGCACGACACGTCGCTCACGGCAGGCGACGTGCGCAACGTGCTGGCCTCGCTGTCGCATTACTTCGTGGCGTGCCTGAGCGCGGGCGAGCGCATCCACCTGGAGGGCGTGGGCTACTTCAGCCTGGCCGCCGAAGCGCCCGCCGTGGCCTCGCCGCGCGAGATGCGGGCCGAGCACGTGCGCGTGCGGGGCATCCACTACCAGCCCGACAAGCCGCTGGTGCGGGAGCTGCGCACCGCCACGGAATTTGAACGTGCGCGGTACAAGTCGCACTCCGAGCCGCTCACCGACGGGGAGGTGCGCGCCCGACTGCGGGCCTACTTGGCCGACCACGCCTACCTGCGGCGGGCGGACTTCGAGCAGCTGTGCGGCTTCACCCGCACCACCGCCATCCGCCGCCTGAACGCCTTGCTGGCCGAGGGCTTCCTGCGCCACGAAGGAGGCAGGCGCGCGTCTATCTACCTGCTTGCCCAACAACAACCCCCAACCCCCTGAAGGGGGCGTGTGCCAAGACGGGGATTTGTACGCCAAGACGGAAAGACGCAAAGATTTTAGTTGTACGCCAAGACGGAAAGACGCGAAGTTCTTTTTTAAACCGCAAAGAGCACAAAGGGCGCAGAGGTTTGATTGTACGCGAAGACGCAAGGGCGCGAAGGTTTTCTTCCTTTGCGTTCTCTGCGCTCTTTGCGGTTTAAAAAAGAACTTCGCGTCTTACCGTCTTCGCGTACAAATCCCCGTTCTTTGCGTACAAATTACCATTATTTTGGACAAAAGTGCTATTCCAGTCGGGAATTATTCGTTTACTTTGTAACTCATAATGCGGAAAACCATGCAAGTCATTCGGAACTTTATTCTCTTCTTCTTTTTCCTTGTGCCTGCCGCCTTGTGCGCACAGGAATATGTGTTGCAGGAAAACATCTCCTACGTGGCAGCCGACGAGCCGGACGCTTACCGGCGCGGGCGGTGCAAGCTGGATGTGTATTACCCGAAAGGGGCGGAGGGCTTCCCCACGGTGGTGTGGCTGCACGGTGGAGGGCTGGAGGGCGGCTCGAAGCACATCCCCGATGAATTGCTGGAGCAGGGCATGGCGGTGGTGGCGGTGAATTACCGCCTCAGCCCGCAGGCGCGGCATCCGGCCTACATCGTGGATGCTGCCGAGGCGGTGGCGTGGACGTTCAAGCATATAGCCGGTTATGGCGGCGATGCAAGCAAGATATTCGTGGCCGGGCATTCGGCGGGCGGCTACCTCGCGCTCATGGTGGCGTTGGACAAGTCGTACCTGGCGGCCTGCGGCGTGGATGCCGACCGGCTGGCGGGCATCGCGCCCCTGAGCGGGCAGACCAACACGCACTACACCATCCGCAAGGAGCGCGGGCTGGACCAGCGCCTCCCGGTGGTGGACGGGTACGCCCCGCTCAACCGGGCGCGGGTGTTGCCGTTCCCCGTGCTGCTCGTCACGGGCGACCGCCGGTTGGAGATGACCGCCCGCTACGAAGAGAATGCCCACCTGGCCGCCATCTTGCGTTCGCTGGGCAACGACCGGGTGACGCTGTACGAATTGCAGGGCTTCGACCACGGCACGATGCTGTCGCCCGCCTGCCGGCTGGTGAGGGAATTTGTAAGGAAAGAATGCAAATGAATACCCGCAATCCGCGGGAAACAAAACAGAGGCAAGAGGCAAGGAGTAAGAGGTAAGGAGTAAGAGGCAAGGAGCAAGGAGTAAGAGGTAAGTGCAAGGCCAACGGCCTTGTGGCTTTCAGCGTAGGGCAACGCCCTACGGCAAGAAGCGAGTACCCCTCCGCGCCAATCCGCGCCATTTGCGGGAACCAAAACAGAGGCAAGGAGTAAGGAGCAAGTGGCAAGCAATCATCTGCGCCAATCCGCGCAATCTGCGGGAACCAGAAATCTGAAATTTGAAATCTGAAATTTGAAATCAAATAACTTAATTAACAATAAAACCAACAACATGAAAGGAAAACTTTTGCTGCTCTCCATGGCGTGCGCCGTGGGCGGAGCGTTTGCCCAGTGGTCGCCCCAAGGCGATAAAATCAAGACACAATGGGCAGAGAAAATAGATGTGAACAACGTGTTGCCGGAATACCCGCGCCCCATCATGGAGCGTGCCGACTGGCAGAACCTCAACGGCTTGTGGCAGTATGCCATCCGCCCCGTAGGTGAGGCCGCCCCGGCCGACTACGACGGGCAGATACTGGTGCCCTTCGCGGTGGAATCGAGCCTTTCGGGCGTGATGAAGCGGCTCGGCAGCGAAAACGAACTGTGGTACGAACGCACGTTCACCGTGCCTTCGAGCTGGAAGGGCAAGAACGTGCTGCTGCACTTCGGCGCGGTGGACTGGAAGGCCGAGGTATTTGTGAACGACGTGAAGGTGGGCATGCACAAGGGCGGCTACACGCCTTTCTCGTTCGACATCACGCCCTACCTCAAGGGCGGCAGCCAGAAGCTCGTGGTCAAGGTGTGGGACGGCACGGACGAAGGCTACCAGCCGCGCGGCAAGCAGGTGAACCGCCCCGAGGGCATCTGGTACACCCCCGTGTCGGGCATCTGGCAGACCGTGTGGATGGAGCCGGTGAACGCCAAGCACATCGCCCAGGTGGTGGCCACGCCGGACATTGACATGAAGACGCTGCGCGTGAGCGTGCCCACCGAAGGCACCACCCCCGCCGACATCGTGGAAGTGGTGCTCAAGGACGGCGATGCGGTGGTGGCCACGGGCAAGGCGGCTGCCGGGCAATGCCTGGAACTGGCCGTGCCCGACATGAAGCTGTGGTCGCCGGACAGCCCCTTCCTGTACGACATGCAGGTGAGCCTCTACGCCAAGGGACGTTTGCAGGACCGCGTGGACAGCTACGCCGCCATGCGCAAGGTGTCCGTCAAGCGCGACGCGAACGGTATCATGCGCCTGCAACTGAACAACAAGGACTGCTTCCACTTCGGCCCGCTGGACCAGGGCTGGTGGCCCGACGGCCTCTACACCGCCCCCACGGACGAAGCCCTCGTGTATGACATCCAGAAGACGAAGGACTTCGGCTACAACATGATACGCAAGCACGTGAAGGTGGAACCCGCCCGCTGGTACACCTATTGCGACCGCATCGGCCTGCTCGTATGGCAGGACATGCCCAACGGCGACCGCTCGCCCCAGTGGCAGATGCACAATTACTTCAACGGTACGGAGCAGGTGCGCACGCCCGAATCGGAAGCCAACTACCGCCGCGAATGGAAGGAAATCATGGATTACCTGATGCCTTATCCCTCGGTGGCCGTGTGGGTGCCCTTCAACGAGGCTTGGGGACAATTCAAGACACCCGAAATCGTGGAATGGACCAAGGCCTACGACCCCTCGCGCCTGGTGAACCCCGCCAGCGGTGGCAACCACTACCGCGTGGGCGACATGCTCGACCTGCACCATTACCCCGACCCGCTACTCTTCCTCTATGAAGCCGACCGACCCACGGTGCTGGGTGAATATGGCGGCATCGGCCTGCCCCTCGAAGGCCACTTGTGGCAGCCCGACAAGAACTGGGGCTACGTGCAGTTCAAGAACTCGAAGGAAGTGACCGACCAGTACGAGGAATATGCCGAAAAGCTGATGAAGCTGGCCAAGAGCGGCTTCTCGGGTGCGGTGTACACCCAGACCACCGATGTGGAAGGCGAGGTGAACGGCCTGATGACCTATGACCGCAAGGTAATCAAGCTGGAAGAAGACCGCCTCCGCGCCATCAACCAAAAGGTGTGCAACGTGCTGGGCGAATAAGCCGAGATGCGGAGCTGATTTGTACGCGAAGACGGAAAGACGCGAAGATTCTTTATTTATTAACCGCAAAGAGCGCGAAGAACGCAAAGTTTTTTGTACGCCAAGACGGAAAGACGCGAAGTATTTCTCCCTTTGCGTCCTTTGCGCTCTTAGCGGTTGAAAAAGAAAAAACTTTGCGTCCTCGCGTCTTGGCGTACACAAAACCATGTACATTATTATAAAATTATAAATAGGAATAATGAAAAAGCTCTTTTTGTATGTTGTATGGGCATTGACTGTCTTGCTGGCATCTTCCTGTAAGGAGGAAACGCCCGACTACGGTTCGCTCACGATAGATGACATCGCCGGGCTGGCTGTGGGCGAAAGCCGTGACATCGTGGCCACTTTTTCCAAACCTGAATATGCCGGGGAGATAGCCTACGCCTTCAGCGGGCAGGCCATCTCCATTGCCGACAACCGGGTGACGGCTCTCGTGGGCGGCGAAACGGTGGCGGTGACCGCCCGCACGGAGCACCATGTGGCCACGTTCACGGTGAGCACGGTGGAGGCCCTTGCTTCGGACGACGTGCTGCACGTGCCCAATGTGGATGCGTGGGTGGGCTATCCGGCTTCGGAAATTTTCCCCACCATCAACGGCGAGGCCGCCGACCGCCCCGTGCATTATGCCTACGATGCCACGAAGCTCACCATCGACACGGCGGCCAACGTGGTGTGGGCGCTGGAGGCGGGACAGCATGCGGTGACCGCCTCGGTGGGTGGCGGCGTGCGCTCGTTCATCTTCACGGTCAATGCCCGTGAGGTGGACAGGAGTGGAGACAAATACGACACCGCGCCCTACGATGCCTATGCGCAGGATTTGCAGGCCCGCTGGCAGCAGGACGGCACGGACGGCATGACCACCCTCTTCATCGGCGACTCGTTCTTCGACGTGCGCTCGTTCTGGACGGACTTCTACGCCACCTATTGGGGCAAGGACGCGTTGTGCTTCGGCATCGGGGCTACCACGACCTACGACTGGGAACAGTACCTCAACGGTTGGCTCGGCGAGCTGCAACCCCGCAACGTGGTGATGCACATCGGCACGAACAACGTGTACGACGACTTGGACGACGCGGCTACGGCCACGCTCTCTTTGCAACGCATGTTCATCTTGATGCACGGCATGATGCCCGGCACGCGGGTATATTATTTCGGCATCTCGCAGCGGGCCTACGATGCGGCCAAGCAGGACATCGTGGCGCAGGTGAACGGGCAGATGCAGGCCTGGTGCGGGGAACGCAGCTGGATAACTTACATCGACACGCCCTCGCAACTCACGGCGGACATGCTGAAGGACGGCATCCACCCCAAGCTGGAGTATTACCACATCTTCACGGACGCGCTGGCTGAAACCGACATCGTGATGGCCGACAAGGCCGTGACGGACGAAGGCCCGACCGACATCACCCGCACGGTGGACCAGGCCGTGGCCAATGGGGCATCGTCCTTGCTGTACAAGGGCTCGACCCTGGCTAATAACTACGTGCTGGAGGGCAAGATGGACTTCACGGCCACGGCAACCAACCCGCACCTGTGTATCAGTTTCAAGGCGGGCGACTATTTCGCCTACCGCATGTTGCTGTGGGACGTGCAGAGCACCGGCACCTTCCGCGTGGGCTACGCCTACAACGGGGTGCACAACGACGGCGTGGCCGACGGTGCCCCTTCGTACCAGTTCACCGCCGGGCAGACGCTGACGCTCGACTTCAAGCTGGCCTACGTGGATAACAACGCCTACCTGTGGCTGAATGGCGACTTCGTGCTGGCCTTTGTCAATGCCACCGGCACGGGCAAGCCCGAAAGCTTGAGCATCAGTTCCGAAAACCTGGCTTGCCGCATCTATGACATGACGGCTGTGACCCAGACGGCGGACGGGCAGGCCTACACCGATGCCGTGGCCGCCGTGCAGGAAACGATAGCCGCTTATGCCGGCCAGGCGGACGGGGCGCACCGCCCGTGATGTTTTTCTGTACGCGAAGACGCGTTTTTTTTTGTACGCGAAGACGGAAAGACGCGAAGATTCTTTATTTATTAACCGCAAAGAGCGCGAAGGGCGCAGAGTTTTTGTACGCAAAGACGGAAAGACGCGAAGGTTTTTATTTGTTAACCGCAAAGAGCGCGAAGAGCGCAAAGTTTTTTGTACGTGAAGACGGAAAGACGTGAAGTATTTCTCCCTTTGCGTCCTTTGTGCTCTTAGCGGTTGAAAAATAAAACCCTTGGCGGTTGAAAAAGAAAATACTTTGCGCCCTCGCGTCTTTGCGTAATAAAATATCAAACAATGAAAAAGAAATTTCATCTTATGTTACTGGCCTTTGCGGCCTTGCTCGTGGCATCGTGCCAGGGCAAAACGGATAAGGAAAACCTGTTGCTGGCCGACCCCACCATTTTCTATTGGGACGGCGTGTATTACGCTTACGGCACGGGCGGGGTGGACAACCACACGGCCGACGGCTTCCTGGTGTACACCTCCACCGACTTGCAGCAGTGGGAAGGTCCTGCGGGCGCGACCGACGGGTTCGCGCTGAAAAAAGGCGACTCCTACGGCACGCAAGGCTTCTGGGCACCGCAAGTGTTCCATTACAAGGACAAGTTCTACATGGCCTACACGGCCAACGAGCAGATAGCCATCGCCTCGGCCGACAGCCCGCTCGGCCCGTTCCGGCAGGACGAGCTGAAGCCCGTGTCCGATGTGTGCAAGCAGATTGACCCGTATGTGTTCTTTGACGAGGACGGGAAAATCTACCTCTACCACGTGCGCCTGCTGGAGGGCAACCGCCTCTTCGTGGCCGAAATCAACGACACGTTCGACGCGCTCGACGAAAGCACGCTGGTGGAATGCGTGGCCTCCGAGCCGGGCACGTGGGAAGACACCTGGAACGCCGAGTGGCGCGTGGCCGAAGGACCCACCATCCTGAAGGACGGCGGGCAGTATTACTTCTTCTATTCGTCCAACGACTTCCGCAACCCCGACTATGCCGTGGGCTACGCCGTGGCCGGTTCGCCGCGCGGCCCGTGGGTGAAATACGCGGGCAACCCCATTATCGACCGCCACAAGCTGGGTTTCAACGGCACGGGGCATGGCGACGTGTTCTACGGGCCTGACGGCGGCATGTACTACGTGCTCCACACCCACCAGTCCGACTCCGTGGTGTCGCCCCGCCGCACGGCCGTCGTCCGCATGGAAAAGGCCGACGGCGCCTTCCGCGTGCTGCCGGAGACGCTGCGCTTCCTGGAGAGGTAAGGGGCAAGAGGTAAGTACGCCAAGACGGAAAGACGCGAAGTTCTTTTTTCAACCGCAAAGAGCGCGAAGAGCGCAAAGTTATTTTTTACGCAAGACGGAAAGACGCGAAGTTCTTTTTCAACCGCAAAGAGCGCGAAGAGCGCAAAGAGAGAAAAACTTTGCGCCCTTTGCGTCCTTTGCGGTTGATAGACATAAAGCTCTTAGTAGTTGAAAGATACAACTCTTAGCGTCTTAGCGTACTTTTACGCGAAGACGGAAAGACGCGAAGGATGCGAAATAAAAAGAATTGCGTGCATGGGTGTGATTTGCGTTCCCTTCATTCGTGTGCACGGCAATCCGCATGGCCGTTTTCAATTTTCAATTCTCAACTTTCAATTAGCATGAAATCCTTGTATGTATCACTCCTGTTGCCGGGGCTGCTCGTGGCGGCCTGCGGCAAGAAGGCGGACAAGGCTCCGCAGACCTACTCCAACCCCGTAGTGGAAACCAGCCTGCCCGACCCCACCATCGTGCGGGCGGACAACGACACGTTCTACTTGTATGCCACGGAGGACATCCGCAACCTGCCCGTCTACAAGTCCGCCGACCTGGTGCACTGGACGTTCGCGGGCACGGCGTTCACCGATGAAACCCGTCCCGACTTCGAGCCGGGTGCAGGCATCTGGGCACCGGACATCAACCGCATAGGCGACCGCTACGTGCTCTACTACTCCATGTCCGTGTGGGGAGGCGAGTGGACCTGCGGCGTGGGCGTGGCCACGGCCGACCGCCCCGAAGGCCCGTTCGTGGACCGCGGCACCGTGGTAATGCCAGCCGTTCAGGGCGTGACCTTCTCAATCG
>CALUML010000001.1 GCA_944321745.1 uncultured Bacteroidales bacterium | reverse complement strand
AATTTCGATGAAATCGTCTTCGCCCTGAAATCGCCCTACGGCAACATCGGCGACCCGCTCAACTACGACGCCACCGAGCAGGTGGGGGCGGGCTACGCCATGGCCAAATACACGGTGACGCGCTGGGAACTCATCGCCGGGCTGCGCGTGGAGCACACGCGGCAGGGCTACACGCTGCGCTTCCCCCGCTCGGTGGACGGCGAGGGCCTTCAGCGGTACACCGACCTGCTGCCCAGCTTCCACGCCAAGTACGCCGTGCACGACAAGGCCAACCTGCGCCTGTCCTACGCCCGGGCCATCAACCGCCCCAGCTTTTTCGAAATCGTGCCCTACACCATCCTCAACGAGGACTACGACGAAAAGGGCAACCCCGACCTGCAACACACCGTGGCCGACAACCTCGACCTGCGCTACGAGTTCTTCCCCAGCTCGTCCGAGCAGTTCATGGTGGGCTTGTTCTACAAATACATCCAGAACCCCATCGAATACGGCCTGTTCTCCGAGCAGGGGCAAGGCACGTTCTACATGCCCATGAACTTCGGCAACGCCACCAACATGGGGGTGGAAGCCGATGTGATGAAGTATTTCAACTGGTTCGGCATCAAGGCGAATTACACCTACACCCACTCGTCCATCACCACGCAGAAGCGCACCATGGACAGCAACTACGAGGTGGTGCGGGTGGAGCAGACGCGCCCCCTTTTCGGCCAGGCCGCCCACGTGGCCAACCTCTCGCTGCTGTTCAAGGGCGCGAAACAGGGCCTGGAAGGGCAGATAGCGGCCAGTTACACCAGCAAGCGGCTGAGCGACATATCCAACTGGCTGGACGACGACATCTGGGAAGCGGGCTACGTGCAGCTCGACGTGTCGGTGGAGAAGTCGTTCCGCGCGGGGCTTACTCTCTATGCCAAAGCCTCCAACCTGCTCGACAGCCCGCTGCTGCGCTACATCCATCCCGGCGCGCAGACCGCCTCGGTCGACTCGGAGCGGTATCGCGGCGGCGTCATCGAGCGTCAGGAATGGCACGGGCAGTCGTTCATGGTGGGCATACGGTACAAGCTGTGAGGGAAAAGGTAAAAGGGTGAAAGGAGAAAAGGTGAAAGGTGAAAGGAGAAAGGGTGAAAGTATAAAGGAAAAAGTATAAAGGAGAAAGTATAAAGGAGAAAGGGAAAAGTTCAAGGCCAACGGCCTTGTGGCACTCAGCATAGGGCAACGCCCTATGAACAGAGGCAAGAGGTGAGAAGTAAAAGCCAAGGAACAAGAAATCATCTGCGTCAATCTGCGTAATCTGCGGAAACTCCTATAATAACTGAAGGTTGAATAACGGATTAACTGAAAATCTGCGCTTATCTGCGGGAGATAATCCGAAATAATCATTAAACATTAATCATTAAACATTAAACAATGAAGTCGAATGTATTAGCAATCAGTGCGGCGGCCATCCTGCTGGGTATGGCCGCCTGTGAAGAACCGGCCACCAACCAGGGTCAGAACCCACCGGCCGGTGAAGGCGGGAAAACCGTATGGAAGGCCGACACGGTGGTCAACATTACCGACCACTACGTAGTGCCCGAGGGCGACACGCTCGTCATCGAGGAAGGCGTGCAGGTGCTCTTTGCCGAAGGCGGCGTGGGCGCGAACCACGTGCCCATCGAGTTCACGGTAGACGGCTACCTGTTCTGCAACGGCACAGCCGAAAAGCCCATCCTCTTCTCCGTGGCCGAAAGCAGCCGGACGGCAGAAAACACCTTTGCGGGGCTGTGGGGCGGCATCGTGGCGAGTGAAACCTGCCCCGAAATGCTCATCAACCACGTCATCATCGAATACACCGGCGGGCAGGTCATCGAGGGCTCGCCCGTTGCCGACCGCAACATCTACACGGCGGGCGATGATGCCTATCCGCAAATCACGACCAACAATATTAATGGTAAATACGTGGTCATCAACTCCACGCTGCGCAACGGCTGGTCCGACGGCATTTACCTGATGGGCGGGCAGGCCATCGTGGCCAATAACACCTTTGCGGCCAACGGCTTCGACGGCGCCGAAGCCGTGAACGTGAAGGCCGGTTGCCGCGTGGACGTGGCGGGCAACCTTATGTTCAGCCCCAACACCAACGGCCTGAAGCTCTCCAGCTCCGGCCAGAGCGAGAACCGCACCATGGCCCGCATCCAGGCCTACAACAACACCATCGTCAATGCCGGTTGGCGGCGCGACGGCGAAAAGGGCGGCGGCATCTACGTGGAAAAGAACGCCCTGGCCAACGTGTTCAACAACCTGATGGTCAACTGCAAGTTCCGCGCCATGACCCCCAGCTTCTCCATCCCGAACAACCCCGAGGAAGGCTACAACGACCAGTCGGTCATCGACTATAACTACTACGCCTCGGGCAGCCAGCGGAGCGACGTGGTGTGGGACGAAGAAAGCGGCGTGGCCTATGCCTGGGAAGGCTACAACTACGCACACGAAGACTACAACACGGGCGTGGTCGATGCACACAGCGTCATAGCCACCGAGGTCGACCTGAAAGACCCGCAGTTCGTCAACTTCCCCATCAACGACGTACCCCTGATGAGTTACACGTATGATGCTTCGTGGAACTTCCACCTGCAAGCCTCCTCGCCTGCCCTCAGCGGGGCTGCCACCGGCTCGGAAGCCTTTGCCGTGCCTTACTTCGCCGCTCAGGGACTCACGGTGAACGGACAGACGTACACTTCGCCTGACGTGGCCGCCCGCTTCGGGGCATTCGGCAACTAAAAAAACGGAACACGGATAAAACAGGATTGAACGGATAAGCACGGATGGAGAACGAAATAATAAAATCCGTGCCCATCCGTTTAATCCGCAGTATCCGTGTTCTAAAAAATAAAATGAATGATGAAACAGGTGAAAAGACTTCTTCCCGTGCTGCTTGCCCTGGTGGGGCTGGCGGCCGTGGCGCAACCGGCGGACTGGTCGTTTGCCGAGGATAAACTGAACTTTTACGTGGCCAACGACTTGGGCCGCAACGGGTATTACGACCAGAAGCCCATTGCCGAGCTGATGGGCACGCTGGCCGAAACCATCGGGCCGGAGTTCGTGCTGGCCGCGGGCGACGTGCACCACTTCGAAGGCGTGCGCAGCGTGGACGACCCGCTATGGATGACCAACTTCGAACTCATCTACAGCCACCCGGAACTGATGATCGACTGGTTTCCTCTGCTGGGCAACCACGAGTACCGGGGCAACACGCAAGCGGTGCTCGACTACACGCAGGTGAGCCGTCGCTGGACGATGCCCGCCCGCTACTACACCCGCAGCTTCGACGAGGAGGGCACTACCTTGCGCGTGGTGTGGATTGACACCGCCCCCCTCATCGACAAGTACCGCGAGGATGTGGACAAATACCCCGATGCGGGCAAGCAGGACGTGCAGGCACAGCTGGTGTGGCTGGACTCTGTGCTCGCTGCCGCCACCGAGGACTGGGTCATCGTGGCGGGACACCACCCCATCTACGCCGACACCGACAAGAGCGAAAGCGAGCGCACCGATATGCAGAAGCGGGTGGACAGCATCCTGCGCCGCCACCGGGTGGACATGTACCTGTGCGGCCACATACACAACTTCCAGCATATCCGCGTGAAGGGCAGCGACATCGACTACATTGTCAACAGCGCCGGTTCGTTGTCCCGCCCGGTGAAGCCCACGCAAGGCACCGTATTCTGTAGCGGCGAGCCAGGCTTCTCGGTGGTGACCGCCACCCCCGACACGCTCGAACTGCGCATGGTGGACAAGCACGGCAACGTGCTCCACACCGTGACCCGCACGAAATAACCGCCCCTTTCCAAATGGATTTCTTAACCCAAACCGGCCATTAGACTATTCAGGAAATAGCCTGATGCCCGGTTTGGGTTTTAAATATATTTAACCAATCTTCCCGCCGCTTCTTTCCTTTGGCATGATACTTGCAGGGGCGGACGCCCTCTTCGGGCATGGATGCCCGGCCGTATATGGATTAAATCTAATTCACTGATTATTACTATGTATATACAGATAATACAAAGGGTACGACCCCTTTAGGCAAAAGGGTACGACCCCTTTTAGGCAAAAGGTTCGAACCCCTTTAGGCAAAAGGGTCATACCCCTTTGGGTAAAAGGGACACGCCCGGTACTTATAAGGGAAAGGGAGGGGGGAGTGACGATAAAGGCAGGTGAGTGGCCGTTGTGCGGGAATGCACTTCGCTTATTGCTTTGCAAAGCAAAGTTACATAAAAAAGATGATATATGCAAATTCAAATACTGCCACATGTTAATATTGCATAAAAATATCCTCTATTCTCTTATAGCATGGTTCATCAAGGCGCGCCAAAACAATGCCGGATTATCACGGATGGAAACACTCCGTTTCGAAACACCTTCTCTACAACATGCCCCCCCAAAAAAATGGAAAATACGGTAAACAAGAAAGGGAAAATCTGAAATTTGTCCATACGTACTATCCCGGGTTAGGGTTTTCCATGCGCTTCCCGGCACGCCACGGGCTGCCGTTGTGATATTTCATATTATTTGTGTACTTTTGCACCCCAAGGAAACTCAGATAGAGGAGCAAGGGGAAAAAGGGTGAACGGTGAAAGGGAAAAGGGAAAAAGGGGGAAAGGAGAAAGTTGAAAAGGCAAGGCCAACGGCCTTGTGGCGTTCAGCATAGGGCAACGCCCTATGGACAGAGGCGAGGAGTGAGAGGTAAGAGGTAAGAAGCAAGCAACTCTCCGTGTAAATCCGTTTAATCCGTGTTCTCCGTGTGCTGCAATTCGCGTTTATTCGCGTCATTCGCGTTCCCTCCAATCTGAAATCTGGAATTTGAAATCTTATTATATAGAATGGAAAAGAAATTTGCCGAATATCAAGGTCTGAACTTGTCGGAACTGAACAAGACTTTTCTCGAACGCTGGAAGGAGCGGAACATCTTCCAAAAGAGCATAGAAACCCGCGAGGGGCATCCTACTTTCGTGTTTTATGAAGGCCCCCCTTCCGCCAACGGCCTGCCGGGCATACACCATGTGCTGGCACGCACGTTGAAAGACGTGTTCTGCCGTTACAAGACCATGTGCGGCTTCCAGGTGAAACGCAAGGCGGGGTGGGACACGCACGGCCTGCCCGTGGAATTGAGCGTGGAGAAATCGTTGGGCATCACGAAAGAGGACATCGGCAAAAAGATTTCCGTAAACGACTACAACGCCGCTTGCCGCAAGGACGTGATGAAATATACTCGCGAGTGGGAAGACCTGACCAACCGCATGGGCTATTGGGTGGACATGGAGCATCCCTACATCACGTATGACAACCGGTATATCGAATCGCTGTGGTGGCTGCTGAAACAGCTTTACAACAAAGGTTTGCTTTACAAGGGCTATACCATACAGCCGTATTCGCCCGCGGCGGGCACGGGACTGAGCACGCACGAGCTGAACCAGCCGGGCTGCTACCGCGACGTGAAGGACACGACCTGCGTGGCGCAGTTCCGGGTGCTGCCCGAAAGCTATGCCCAGGCCGAACGGGCGTTCGGGGTGGAAGCCGGGAGCGTGAAGAACCTCTGCTTCCTGGCATGGACCACCACGCCGTGGACATTGCCGTCGAACACCGCCCTCTGCGTGGGACCGGCCATCCGCTATGTGCTGGTGGAAAGTTTCAATCCTTACACGGGCGAACCGGCCACGTATGTAGTGGCCTCGGCGTTGCTGAACGCGCACTTCAACCCGAAGAACGCCGACCTGCCCATGGACGGTTACCGCCCGGGCGACAAGAACATCCCGTTCCGCGTGCTGGGCAACGAGTGTGCGGGGACTGACTTGGCGGGCATCCGCTACGAGCAGCTCATGCCTTGGATGAACCCCGGCGAAGGGGCGTTCCGCGTCATCACGGGCGATTATGTAACGACCGAAGACGGTACCGGCATCGTGCACATCGCCCCTACTTTCGGTGCCGACGACGACAAAGTGGGCCGCCTCAACGGCATTCCGCCCATGCTGCTGCTCGACAAGAACGGCAACCGCCGTCCCATGGTGGACATGACGGGCAAGTTCTACAAGATAGAAGACCTCGACGAGGAATATGTGAAGCGGTACGTCAACGTGGACTTGTACGCCCCGTGGGCAGGGCGTTTTGTGAAGAATGCTTACGACGACACCTTGCCTGCCGACGCGGAAACGCTGGATGTGGACTTGTGCGTCATGCTGAAGCAGCAAGGCCTGGCCTTCAAGATAGAAAAGCATACGCACAACTACCCGCACTGCTGGCGCACGGACAAGCCGGTGCTCTACTATCCGCTCGACAGCTGGTTCATCCGCACCACGGCTTGCCGGGAGGAAATGATGCGCCTGAACGACACCATCAACTGGAAACCGCAGTCGACCGGCACGGGACGCTTCGGCAAATGGCTGGAAAACCTGCAAGACTGGAACCTCTCGCGCAGCCGCTACTGGGGCACGCCGCTTCCCATCTGGCGCACGGAAGACGGCGCGGAAGAAATCTGCATCGGGTCGATGGAGGAACTGATGGCCGAAATCGAAAAGTCGATGCAAGCCGGGCTGATGACGGAAAACCCCTACAAGAACTTCCGGGTGGGCGACTATTCCGATGCGAACTATGCGCCGGAAAACATCGACCTGCACCGCCCGTTTGTCGATAATATCATATTGGTATCGCCCAGCGGCAAGCCCATGAAGCGCGAAACCGACCTCATCGACGTGTGGTTCGACTCGGGTGCCATGCCGTTTGCCCAGTTGCATTATCCGTTTGAGAACAAGGAACTGATAGACGAAGGCACCTTCTACCCGGCCGACTTCATCTCGGAAGGGGTGGACCAGACGCGTGGCTGGTTCTTCACCCTGCACGCCATCAGCACGATGGTGAAAGGCTCGGTGGCGTTCAAAAACGTGATATCCAACGGGCTGGTGCTGGACAAGAACGGCAATAAGATGTCGAAACGCTTGGGCAATGCCGTTGACCCCTTCTCGACCATTGAGAAGTACGGCTCGGACCCCTTGCGCTGGTACATGATGACCAATTCCTCGCCGTGGGACAACCTGAAATTCGACATGGACGGAGTGGAAGAGGTGCGCCGCAAGTTCTTCGGCACGCTGTACAACACCTATTCTTTCTTCGCCCTGTATGCCAATGTGGACAAGTTCTGCTATGCCGAAGCCGACGTGCCCATGGAACGCCGTCCGGAGATAGACCGTTGGATTATCTCCTTGCTGAACACGTTGGTGAAGGACGTGACGGAGTATTACAACGACTTCGAACCGACCCGCGCCGGGCGTGCCATATCCGACTTCGTGGGCGAAAACCTCAGCAACTGGTACGTGCGCCTGAACCGCAAGCGGTATTGGGGCGGCGAGTACGACGAAGACAAGGTGTCGGCCTACCAGACGCTTTACACCTGCCTGGAAACGGTGGCACGACTCATGGCGCCGATAGCCCCGTTCTTTGCCGACCGCCTGTTCCTCGACCTGAACGCGGCCACGGGCAAGGACACGCATGAGTCGGTACACCTGGCCGACTTCCCGGCGTATGACGAGTCGTTGATAGACAAGGAACTGGAAGCCTGCATGCAACTGGCCCAGCAAGTGTCGTCCATGATACTGGCTCTGCGCCGCAAGGCCGACAAGAAGGTGCGCCAGCCCCTGATGAAAGCTGTGATACCGGCTCAGGATGAAACCATGTACGGCCGCCTGCAATACATTGCCGGGCTGATTAAGGCCGAGGTGAACATCAAGGAACTGGACATCATCTCGCCTGATGCCGACATGGAAAACCTGGTGAAGCGGATTAAGCCGAACTTCAAAGTGCTGGGCAAGAAGTACGGCAAGCAGATGAAAGAGATAGCCCAGGCGTTGACCAACTTCACGAAGGAACAAATCAACGAGATAGAGCGCAAGGGCGAATATGTGCTGTCCCTCCTCTCGGGCGACGTGCAGCTCACCGCCGACGATGTGGAAATCTACACGGAAGACATGCCCGGCTGGCTCGTGGCCAACGAAGGCAAGCTGACCGTGGCACTCGATATTACGGTGACCGATGAGCTATACCGCGAAGGGGTGGCACGCGACCTTGTCAACCGCATCCAGAACATACGCAAGGCCAACGGCTACGAAATAGTGGACAAGATTGCCATCGAGATAGAACGGCGCGACGAGATAAACGAAGCGGTAAAAGAATTCTCCGCCTACATCGCCTCGCAAACCCTGGCCGACAACATCACATTGGTGAGCCACTTGGACGATGCCTTGGAACTGGATATGGACGATTACACGGTGCGGATAAGCATCAGGAAAAAGTGATGTGCAGCTACGAGCTACAAGCTACAAGCCCATGCGGTCGGTTGCCGCAACTCGTAGCTTGTAGCTTGTAGCTCGTAACTAATAAACGTTATTTTGTTTGTCTGTTATGGGCAAATTGCCTATTTTCGCAAACTCAAGAAAAGCACTTAATTATTATATCATCATTCATACAAAACGGAGGTCATTATGTCGGAAGAAAAAACAAGGTACACCGATGCTGAATTGGAAGAGTTCCGCCAGATTATAAATGAAAAACTCGAAAAGGCCCAGCGGGACTACGATCTCTTGCGCATGAGTTTGAACAACCAGGACGGAAACGATGTGGCCGACACGTCACCCACATTCAAGGTGTTGGAAGAAGGTGCATCCACCTTGTCCAAGGAAGAAGCCGGCCGTTTGGCACAACGCCAGATGAAGTTTATCCAGCATTTGCAAGCCGCCTTGGTGCGCATTGAAAACAAAACCTACGGCATTTGCCGCGAAACGGGCAAGCTCATACCGAAGGAACGTCTTCGCGCCGTGCCCCACGCCACGCTGAGCATCGAAGCCAAAGCAAGCACGAGGAGATAAAAGGGGTGTATAAAGTATAAAGTATAAAGGGAAAAGTACGCAGCCACCGCACACAACCGTGACTTTCTACTTTTCCCTTTCTGCTTTCAACTTTCCCCTTCGTACTCTCAACTTTCAATTTTCAATTCTCAACTTCCCCCATTCTTCCTTCATGTCCACAAGAGCCAAAGCCCTCCTGCTCATCCTCCTGGTACTGGTAGTAGACCAGATTTCCAAGATTTACATCAAGCTCAACTTCACCATCGGCGAGCATGTCGATGTGTTCAACTGGTTTCAAATCTTCTTCATCGAAAACAACGGGATGGCTTTCGGCATGGAGATAGGTGGTAAGCTGTTCCTTACCATTTTCCGCATCGTGGCCGTGGGGCTGCTGGCTTATTACCTGCACACGTTGATAAGGAAGCAATGGCGCACCGGCTACGTGCTGGTCATCGCCTTGCTGCTGGCAGGGGCGGCGGGCAACATATTCGACTCTGTGTTCTACGGCGTGCTGTTCGGACCGAGCACCTATTACGACGTAGCCACTTTCCTGCCGGAAGGGGGAGGCTATGCGCCTTTGTTCCACGGCAAGGTGGTGGACATGCTCTATTTCCCCATCATCCGCAACGCGGCGGGCGAGACCATCTTCTTCAGTCCCGTGTTCAACATAGCCGACTCGGCCATCACGGTGGCCGTGTTCCTCATCCTGCTATTTTTCCGGAAAGACTTTAACGACACGTTGGATGGCAAAAAGAAACAACATGCCGAAACGGTGGAATAGACGGCTGCTGCCCGCCTTGCTGCTGTGCCTCGCCTGTGCCTGCACCAACCGCCCCAAGGATGTGCTCGACATGCGGGACATGACCGACGTGCTGGTGGACATCCACACGCTCGATGGCGTATTTGCCTCCACGTCCTACAGCCGCTTCCAGGAGGAGGAACGCGATGCCTATTACGAGGCGATACTGGTGCGCCACCACATCACCAAAGCACAGTTCGATTCGTCCCTGCTGTGGTACAGCCGCGACCCCAAGAAGTTTGAGAAGGTGTACACCCGCGTCATCGACCAGCTGACTGCCGAAGAGGCGGCGGTCAAAGCCGGGAAATACCACGAACTGCTTCCCAAAGCATCCACCATCACCCACATGGACTTGTGGACGGACTCCACCCGCTTCACGCTGCGGGGCGACTCCCTGTCATGCCGTCCGCTGGCATTCAGCGTGGCGGACACGTCGCTGGTCATGGGCGATGTGTATGAACTCCGCTTCCTCGTGCGCGTCGGCACAGGCGACAGTTGCCCGGGACTGCACACGCACTTCAACCTGCATTATGCGGGCGGGCGCATCGACAGCATCTACCTGCCGCTCCATGCGGACAGCCTGTGGAGGCGTTACACCTTGCGGCTCCGCGCCCGGCAGGGAGAAAAAGTGGACTCGCTCTATGGACGTTTCCTGGCCGCTGACTCCTGCCGGTGTGCCCGGCGGGCCGAAGTGGACAGCATCCGCCTCGTGCGCTGGTACGACACGGAGCAGCAGGAAACCCTGCGCGCCGCCACCCGCCAGCGCGAAGCCATCCGCACCTTCCCTTACCGCCTCTTCCCCACACCCGGCGAGGGGTTGGATTTTATTTTCCGCAAGAACAAGGTCAACCAAGCGAGGATATAAGAAGCGAGGGCGGTGGAGTTTGTATGCTCCATCGCCCTTGTCACTTTCGCACTATATCATCTATCGGATGCTATCCGTACCAAAGTGCCGCACCATGAACCCTGCACTCCACACCGTGACCGCACTTAACAAGTACATCTCTTTTTGCTCTTGTTCCGGCAAAAGGGCGATATCCCCGTTTATGGCGGCCATGCGTTCATAGAACTGCTTGCTCATAGGATTTTCGTCCTTAGCCACTTGCATGATTTGGTTGATAATGTTCATCTGCTGTTCCGAATACAAATCCACATCTACATATTCACTCCAATCCCCATCATATCCGGATGGTACAACCCTGTCTTGCATCAGTTCTTTCCACTCATCATCCAAGGCTATACGCTCAATAAGGGGCATGATGTAGTCTACGATTTCTCCCACTTTGTTTGTTTGTTCCCAATAAGGATTGTTGACGGCTGCCATTTCTGCCCATTCGCTAACCTGTGCTGTCAGTGCTTCCGAAGATCTTTTGTCCGATTGTTTGTTACAAGATGCCAACGCCAATACCATGCAGGCGGCAATGCATAGATTTTTAATTGCTTTCATAATTTTATTTTTTATAGTTCACGTTTAGTTTTCGATAATGGTTTCTCCTATAGGCGAACAAGGAGGCAAGCCATAGCCACTTCTTGTTCATGCGAACGCATCAATAGCTTAGTCCTAAAGGTAATTTTAATTCTACGCTGTTAAGCAATCTGTCTTCTTGCGTTTCCTCAAAAAAAGGTTCATTATTGCAAGCCACAAAAACCATTGCCAAAGCGGCAATCCATAAACGATTCGATTTCATAATTCTCTGTTTTTTATAAATTGTTGTTAGTAATTTTCTAAAAAAAGCACATGCACCATTCAGTGCACGACATACACAATAGCAGCCAATGCAATGACCGCCACCATGCAACACAATAACACTTTCACCCTATGGGCATACGCCAAGTCCCGTTGTGGGTCAAGCAACACGGAGATCATGAAGCATGCCACAAGCACAAAGTACGTACCCAGGATGCCACAGACCGCTTCCGGCAACCCCATGAAGCAACATGCGATCCCGATGGTGGAAAGCACCGCATGAAGGGTTACGGGCCAAAGCTTGGCCGGACGCGCTTCTGCTCTACCTATAATTTCTGAATTTTCCATAATCTTACTTTTGTGACGTAACACTTTTTGTTCTAATCCGATCTCGTTCCCCTGTCCCGCAAGCAGGGGACTACTAAAACTGTTTTGGTTTTTCCTTTCATTATGTTTGCATTTTTAAAAATATTTCTTACGTTTGCATCGCAATCGTTACTATTCTTCCCGATTGCATTGCAAAGGTAAAGCGGGATGTTTTTTCCATGCAAGAAAAACGCCCGTTTTTCCCGGACATCAAAACGGATAAAAAACGGGCAAAAACGAGTTAATCATCAGGAATACAATAAATACCGCTCGGACATGAAACACTTTTTAACATGGGCAGTTAAGACACAAAAGTTTACCACTTTTTATTCAATTCATTATTTTTCAAGAAAATACATTACGCCACTACTGGTTATTTGCGTTTTCCCTATGGTTGCTCCAATTGGATGCAAAAACAATAATGAAGAAATTAGTCATTTATACCAAATAGGCAGACACTATATGCTTACCCAGCAACTCGACTCCGCTGCTTTTTATTACTCAAAAGCAGAAGATCTGCTAACTCGACACACCCCTCCATTGTTACGAGGCAAGGTGCTTTTTGACCAAGGACTTTTAGTGCAACGTATATTTGACTACGAACGTTCAACACTTTACTTCAAGAAAGCCTTTAATGCCTACCAGCGGGCAGACAACAAAAGGATGCAGGCATATGTATTATCGGAAATAGGCAATAACAGCTATTGGATAACAACCGACAGCATCCCGGCGGCGCACCGCTACTACCGCCAAGCACTGGCCGTCAACCCGGATGACACCACCAAATGCCTGCTCTTTCTACGCATCGGGGGACTTTATAAAGAAGAAAACAAGCCGGACAGTGCCCGAAAATACCTGCGGAAAGCCCTTGCTTTGCCTTGCTTCAAGAACGAGCACTCCCTGTGTCTGCTACATCTCGGGCAAATACACTACCATGCCGAACAACTGGACTCCGCCCGTTACTACTTCACGGAAGTCTTGAAGCACAATCCCAGCATCTACCAAGAAGAGAGTTGCTTCAGATTGCTGCGCGACATCGCCCGGCAACAGGGCGACACGGTAGCTTGGACACATTACGCCCGGCAATATGCCCATTTTACAGACAGTCTGTCCCGGCGGCGTTACCGCCTGAGCAAGAAACTATACGATGTGAAAAGCGAAAAGGTGGAAACGTTGGAGCAAGGACAGACTCGCGACCACGCCTGGCTATGGGTATCCGCCGGGGTGGTGGCGGTGCTAGTGGCAGGTACTTGGATAGCCGTATATGCCTACCGGCTGCACCGCAAGCGGGCGGAAAAAGCTTGGGAAGAAAACAAGGAGCTGCACGAGCAAAACGAGCAGCTGGTCGACCGAAACTTGCGGCTGGCCGACCGCAATAAAAACCTCGCCGCACGCAATGCCCGCCTGGCCACCGCCTTGGAGCAGGAAAAGCAACAGCGCGAAACCTACGCCCAACTGAAGCAACAAATGCTGCAAGCCTACCGCACGGAACACAACCGCGCCTTGGAGCAGCGGTTGCAGCAGCTGAAAGCGCAGCTTGATGCGGCCTGCGAACCGGCAAGCCAGCATCCCGTGCTCAGCCCCGGCTACAAGCAGGCCATTCTCGATGCCTATGCGCAGGTGCTGCGTTGGGACAAGCCCCGGGAATGCCTCACGCTGTTCGATGAACAATTCGACCGCTTTGCCACGCGGGCGGAGCAATGGTGCGTGGAGAAGCCTTCGGGCAAGCACGCCGCCGCCCGCCTGTGCTGCCTGCTGCTGGTAGACACCCTCAAAATACATGCGGAGATACTCATGGATTACCGCAAGGACAGTTACGAGCGTATGCTCAGCCGCCTGCAACAGCACACCGGCAATGCCACCGAGCAGGACTTCCGCCTCGCGCTCTACCGCGACGTGTTCCTCGACACCTCGCACCCCACTGAGCCGATGGCCGATTGACAGGGCTATTTAAACCGCAAAGAGCGTGTTCTTTTAACCGCAAAGAGCGCAAAGAACGCAGAGGGGAAGAAAATCCTCTGCGCCCTTTGCGCTCTTTGCGGTTAAAAAATGCTCTTTGCGTTAGAAAAACATGGTCACACCCGCTCCAGTTGCACGGTGAAGTGGCGCATGATGGGAGCCTCCCACGTGATGCGCACGCCATGGGTGATTTGCTCGCGGCGGTCGAACACGTTCTTCAACGCCACGGCCACCACGTCCATGTGGTTGTTGGTGTACACGCGGCGCGGGATGGCCAGGCGCAGCAGGTCGAGTCCGCCGAAGCGGTTCTCGCGGGTCACGGGGTCGCGGTCGGCCAGGATGTAGCCGATTTCGCAGCCGCGGATGCCCGCCTCCAGGTACAGCTCAACGGTGAGCGTCTGGGCCGGAAATTCTTCCTTGGGCACGTGGGTGAGCACCTTGGTGGCATCGATGAAAATGGCATGGCCGCCTGCGGGCCGTTGGTAGGGAATGCCGAACTCGTCGAGGCGATGGCCCAGGTAGGCCACCTGGCGGATGCGGGTGTCGAGGTTGTCGAACTCGGTGTTTTCATTCAGGCCGATGGCCAGGGCGTTCATGTCGCGCCCGTTCATGCCGCCGTAGGTGAGGTAGCCCTCGTACTGCACGCAGAAGCCTTTCGCACCCTCGTACCAGTCCCGGTGGCGGGTGGCGATGAACCCTCCCATGTTGACGATGGCATCCTTCTTGGCACTCATCGTCATGCCATCGGCATAGCTGAACATTTCGCGGGCTATCTCCTTGATGGTCTTGTCGGCATAACCGGCCTCGCGGGTCTTGATGAAGTAAGCGTTTTCGGCAAAGCGGGCCGAGTCGAAGAGGACGCGCTTGCCGTATCGGTCGGCAATGGCGCGCACTTCGCGCAGGTTCTGCATGGACACGGGCTGTCCGCCCGCCGTGTTGTTCGTAATGGTGACGAGGATGAAGGGCACGCGGTCGGCATGTTCCGCCAGTACGGCCTCCAGCTTGCGGGGATCGGCGTTGCCTTTGAAAGGAATTTCCAGCTGGGTATCCCGGGCCTCATCGACGGTGATGTCCCAGGCGGTGGCGTGCCGGGCCTCGATGTGCCCCTTCGTGGTGTCGAAGTGGGAGTTGCCCGGCACGATGTCGCCCTCGTGGACGAGGTAGGAGAACAGCACGTTCTCGGCAGCCCGCCCCTGGTGGGTGGGGATGACATACTCGAAGCCGGTGAGCCGGGTGATGGTGTCCTTCAATTTGAAGAAGGACGTGGCACCGGCGTAGCTCTCGTCGCCCAGCATCATGCCGGCCCATTGGCGGTCGCTCATGGCCCCGGTGCCCGAGTCGGTGATGAGGTCGATGTACACTTGCACGGCGGGCAGCTGGAACACGTTGTAATGGGCATCTTTCAGCCATTGTTCGCGTTGCTCGCGAGTGCTCTTGTGGATAGGCTCCACCATCTTGATTTTCCAAGATTCAGCGAAAGGTAGTTCCATAACGTTTATATTTCAGATTGTCAGATTTCAAATTACAGATTTCAGATTATTTCCCGCAGATAGCGCAGATAAGCGCAGATTTTCAGTTAATCTGTTATTCAACCTTCAGTTATTATATTAGCACACGGACAACACGGATTGGATGGATTTGCACAGAGAGATGCTTGCTCCTTACACCTCATCTCTTACCTCTCATTCCTCACCGCTGTTCATAGGGCGTTGCCCTATGCTGAACGCCACAAGGCCGTTGGCCTTGGACTTTTTCCTTTCCCCCTTGCCTCTGTTCATAGGGCGTTGCCCTACGCTGAACGCCACAAGGCCGTTGGCCTTGAGCTTTTCCCTTTCTCCTTTCCCCTTTCAACTTTCAATTTTCAATTTTCAACTCTCCCCTTTCATCCGTTCACCGTCATTTCCCCGCAGATGCTCCGTCCGAGCAGGGCTTTCACTTCGTCGGTGGAGGCGCATTCGCCCAGCAGGTACATCAGCTTGGTGACGAGCGCCTCCGTGGTGATGTCGTAGCCGCTGATAACCCCGGCGTTGATGAGGTTGAGGCTGGTCTCGTAGCGGCCCATCTCCACCGAGCCGGTGCTGCACGGTGTCTTGTTCACGATGATGATGCCCCGGTCGGTGGCCGCTTTCAGCGCGTCGTACAGCCACCTGCGCCGGGGGGCGTTGCCCGCGCCGAACGACTCCAGCACCACGGCCCGCAGGTGCGGGATGCCCAATATGGCGTTCACCATGCCCTCGTTGATGCCCGGGTAGAGTTTCAGGATGGCGATGTTCGTGTCCGTCTTGGTGCGGATGCGTAGCGGACGCTCCACGTCGGGGTGGTGGATGGCCGCCATGTTGTACTTGATGTGCACGCCCGCCTTGGCCAGCGGGGGGTAGTTGTACGAATTGAAGGCGTTGAAGTGCTCGGCGTTCTTTTTGGTGGTGCGGTTGGCGCGGAAGAGCGTGTCCTCGAAGAAGATGCACACCTCGGGCACCATGGTACGCCCGTCGGCAGTCTTGTCGGCGGCAATCTCGATGGCGGTGAGCAGGTTCTCCTTCGCGTCCGACCGCAACATGCCGATGGGCAGCTGCGACCCGGTGAAGATGACCGGTTTGCCCAGGTTCTCGAGCATGAAGCTAAGCGCGGAGGCGGAGTAGGCCATCGTGTCGGTGCCGTGCAGCACCACGAAGCCGTCGTAGCGGTCGTAATGGTCGCGTATGGTGACTGCCAGCCGCTCCCATAGCGGCGGTTCCACGTCCGACGAGTCGATGAGGGGCAGGAAGGGCACGCTGTGGATGCGGATGCCCGTCTGGCGCAGTTCGGGCATCAGTTCCTGCAGCCGTTCGAAGTCTATCGGGCGCAACGCCCCGGTGCCCGCGTCCTCGGCCATGCTGATGGTGCCGCCGGTGAATATCAAGAGTACGGCTCTGTTGGGGTCCATGTCATTTTGCTCGTGAAACAAGGGCAAAGATAATTCTTTTCCGATACATTCCTATCATTTTGCCAATATCTTTTTCACCCGACCGCCTTGCCGAGGCCGTATGCTTCCTTAATTCCTCCCCCGCCTTTCCCGCATCCAAACTTCCCAGCCTGCTTATCCATACTTCCGCGCTTGCCCGGATATTCTTCCGACCGTGGGCAGACATTCTACAAACTAAGGCTTGGTTTGTATAAACTAAGACTTGGTTTATAAAAACTAAGATTTAGTTTGTAAAAACTAAGACTTAGTTTGTAGAATACGTGAGCAAAGCAAGAAGAATAGTCGGGCAAGCGCGGAAGTTTGGATAGGCAGGCGGGGAAGTTTGGATGCCGAAGGGCGGGGAGGGGAGTGTGGCAGGCAGAATGGGCCGGTTGCGGATATTCATCCCCGGACTGCTTGCCTGCTTGCTCTTTTTTCCGTATGTTTGCAACGCAATTTCCCCGTTATGTATAACATTTAACTGTTTCTATCGTGAAAAAGAGAAAGCTTTTCATTGCCGCACTGGCATGTTTGGGCGGACTGCCGCTGGCTTCCGCCAAAGATTACACATTGACCTCGCCCGACCGCGAACTGGTCGTCGTGGTCAGCGTAGGCGAACGGATGGAATACACCGTGGCGCACAATGGCGACGTGCTGCTCGACCGCTCGCCCTTGTCCATGACGTTGGCCGACGGAACGGCCTGGGGCGTGAACCCCCGCTTGCTGAAGGCCGCCACCCGCAGTGTGGACGAGGTGATTGCCGCCCCGGTGTACAAGCGGAAAGAAGTGCTCGACCGCTACAACGAATTGCAAATGACGTTCCGGGGCAACTACCGCATTACCTTCCGCGCCTACGACGACGGGGTGGCCTACCGCTTCACCAGCACGTCGAAAAAGCCCTTCCAGGTCAAGAGCGAGGAGGCCGTGTTCAACTTCCCGGCCGACTGGACGGCCTACATCCCCTACATCCGCGAGGACCGCACGGCCGACTTCGAGTCGCAGTTCTTCAACTCATTTGAAAACACCTACACCCACGACAAGCTCTCCAACTGGGACAAGCGCAAATACGCCTTCCTCCCCCTGCTGGTCGAGGGTGCCAACGGCAAGAAGGTGTGCATCGGCGAAGCCGACCTCATGAACTACCCCGGCATGTACCTCTACACGGCGGGCGGCACGTCGCTTCAAGGCGTGTTCGCCCCCTACCCGGCCAAGATGGAGCAGGGCGGCCACAACCGCCTGCAAATGGTGGTCACGGAGCGCGAAGACTACATTGCCGCATTCGACCGGGGCACGGACTTCCCCTGGCGTTACCTCGTGGTTTCGGAACAGGACCACGAACTGGCCGACAGCGATATGGTGTACCGCCTAGCCACCCCGCAGGCGGACATGGACTTCTCGTGGGTGAAGCCCGGCAAGGTGGCCTGGGACTGGTGGAACGACTGGAACCTCTACGGCGTGGACTTCCGGGCCGGTATCAACAACGATACCTATAAATATTATATCGACTTCGCCGCACGCCAGGGCATTGAATACGTCATCCTCGACGAAGGCTGGGCCGTGAACCTGCAAGCCGACCTCATGCAAGTGATACCCGAAATCGACCTGCCCATGCTGGCCGACTATGCCGGGAGCAAGGGCGTAGGGCTGATACTCTGGGCCGGTTACTACGCCTTCGACCGCGACATGGAGCGCGTGTGCCGCCACTATGCCGACATGGGCATCAAGGGCTTCAAGGTCGACTTCATGGACCGCGACGACCAGATGATGGTCGATTTCCACCGCCGCGCCGCCGAAATGGCCGCCAAGTACAAACTGCTCATTGACTTCCACGGCACCTACAAGCCCACCGGCCTGCACCGCACCTACCCGAACGTCATCAACTACGAAGGCGTGCACGGGTTGGAACAGCTCAAGTGGGGCGGCACGCACGTGGACCAGGTAACTTACGACGTAACCATCCCCTTCGTGCGCATGGTGGCCGGGCCGATGGACTACACGCAAGGGGCCATGCGCAACGCCACGCGCGGCAACTACCGCCCGGTGAACAGCGAGGCCATGAGCCAAGGCACGCGCTGCCACCAGCTGGCCGAGTACGTGGTGTTCGAGTCGCCGCTCAACATGCTGTGCGACAGCCCGTCCAATTACGAACAGGAGGAAGAATGCACGGACTTCATCACCGGGATTCCCACCGTGTGGGATGAAACCGTCGCGCTCGACGGCCGGGTAGGCGAATACGTCATCATCGCCCGCCGCAGCGGCGACACCTGGTATGTCGGCGCGCTCAACAACTGGGACGCACGCGAGGTAACCATCGACCTCTCCGCTTTCCTCGCCGAAGGCTCCTACGACATAGAAGCATTCCAAGACGGCATCAACGCCGACCGCGCCGCACGCGACTACCGGAAAGAGAATTTCACCCTGACATGCGACCCCATGTCGATGAAATTTGGAGTGAAACTTGCCCCCGGCGGCGGCTGGGCAGCCAAAATAACGAAGAAATAACAGTCTACAGTCTACGGTCAACAGTCAACCGTGCAGCATAAGCCATCGACCGTTGACTGCTGACTGTCGACCGTAGACATTGTACATATATAATATGAATACCTACACCAACGTAAAAGACCTCGGCGACCTGCACCAGGCCGTGCAAGAGGCGTTGCAAGTGAAGCAAGACCGCTTCGCCTACAAGTCGCTCGGCGAGAACAAGACCCTGCTCATGGTGTTCTTCAACTCCAGCCTGCGCACCCGGTTGAGCACCCAAAAGGCCGGCATGAACCTCGGCATGAACACCATGGTGCTCGACGTGAACCAAGGTGCATGGAAGCTCGAAACGGAGCGTGGCGTGGTCATGGACGGCGACAAGTCCGAGCACCTGCTCGAAGCCATTCCCGTCATGGGGTCGTACTGCGACGTGATAGGCGTGCGCTCGTTTGCCGGGCTGCACGATAAGGCGTTCGACTACGAGGAAACCATTCTCAACCAATTCATCCGCTACTCCGGCAAGCCGGTGTTCAGCATGGAGTCGGCCACCGCCCACCCCCTGCAGGCCTTTGCCGACCTCATCACGATAGAGGAGCACAAGCGCACCGCACGCCCCAAGGTGGTGCTCACCTGGGCACCACACCCCCGCGCCCTGCCCCAAGCCGTGCCCAACTCGTTTGCCGACTTCATGAACGAGGCCGATGTGGACTTCGTCATTACCCACCCCAAGGGCTACGAGCTGGACGAACGTTTCGTGCGCGGGGCCCGGGTGGAATACGACCAAATGAAAGCCCTCGAGGGAGCCGACTTCGTCTATGCCAAAAACTGGTCGGCCTACCGCGACCCGCACTACGGGCAGATACTCTCCACCGACCGCAGCTGGACGGTGAGCAAACGGCACATGGACGTGACGAACAACGCCTGCTTCATGCATTGCCTGCCCGTGCGCCGCAACATGATTGTAACCGACGAGGTGATAGAAAGCCCCCGTTCGCTCGTCATACCCGAAGCCGCCAACCGCGAAATCTCCGCCGAAGTGGTGCTGAAGAGAATATTGGAAGAGGCAAAGTGAAAGGGTGAAAGGAAAAAGGAAAGAATGAAACATCCAAGGCCAACGGCCTTGTGGCGTTCAGCATAGGGCAACGCCCTATGAACAAGGGTAAAAAGTAAGAAGGCTGCAAGCCACTCGTAGCTTGTAGCTGACTCGTAACTCGTAACTGAATGGACCAACTCACACTTATCAAAGTAGGCGGCAAGATAGTAGAGGAAGAAGCCTCGTTGCGGCAGCTTCTTGCCGACTTTGCACAGATAGCCGGGCACAAGGTGCTGGTACACGGCGGCGGACGCTCGGCCACCGCCCTCGCCGCACGCCTCGGCATTGAAAGCCGCATGGTGAACGGACGCCGCATTACCGACGCCGACATGCTGCGCGTGGTTACGATGGTGTACGGCGGACTGGTCAACAAGCAAGTCGTGGCCGGGCTGCAAGCCTTGGGCGTGAACGCGCTCGGACTGACCGGGGCCGACATGGACTACATGCGCTCCGCGAAACGCCCGGCAGGCGAAGTGGACTACGGTTTCGTGGGCGACGTGCGCCAGGTGAACGCCGCCCTGCTGGCCGACCTCATAAGCCGGGGCGTGGTGCCCGTGCTGGCACCGCTCACCCACGACGGGCAAGGCCACCTGCTCAACACCAATGCCGACACCATTGCCGCCGAGGCCGCCAAAGCATTGGCACGGCACTTCGAAGTCACGCTCATGTTCTGCTTCGAAAAAAAAGGCGTGCTGGCCGACGAGCGGGACGACAACAGCGTCATTCCCCACCTCGACCCCGCCACCTTCAAAGCCTGCGTGGAACGCGGCACCATACAAGGCGGCATGATACCCAAGCTCGAAAACGCCTTCGAAGCCCTGCGGGCAGGCGTGAAGCGCGTGGTCATTACCCGCGCCGACCACATAGCCCGCCCGGACGAGGGAACACAAATAACCGTAGCGGATAGTGAGTAGCGAATAGCGGGAAGCACTTGTAGCTTGTAGCTTGTAGCTCGTAGCTTGTAGCTAAACTTCCCGCTCCCCGCTCCCCGCTCCCCGCTCTCCGCTACTTAACAATACAAAACAACAAACAATATTTTTCAACATGATGAAACGCATGGCATTGACCACACTCGCTGCCCTGTTGCTGGGCGGCACGCCACTCGTGGCACAACAGGAAATCAAGCTCTATCCCAACGGACCGAAAGAAAGCAACGAACTCAACCGTCCCGAAAACAAGGCCAACCGCGACGACGGCTGGGTGAGCGACATTAGCGATGCCCGCATGTACGCCTACTTCGCCCCCCAGGACAAGTCCAACGGGGCGGCGGTTGTCATTTGCCCCGGCGGTGGCTACGCCGGACTGGCCGCCACGAAAGAAGGCTCGGAATACGCCCAATGGCTCAACGAACGGGGCGTGTCGGCATTCGTACTTTACTACCGCATGCCCAACGGCCACCACACCATACCCCTGACCGACGCACAGACGGCCATCGAAATCGTGCGCAAGAACGCCAGGAAATGGCACCTCGACAAGCATAAAATCGGCATTTCGGGCTTCTCGGCAGGCGGGCACCTCGCCTCGACCGCGGGCACGCATTTCACCAAAAAGAACCGCCCCGACTTCATGATTTTGCTCTACCCTGTCATTACCATGCAGCAAGCCACCCACGGCGGATCGCGCGACAACCTGCTGGGGTCTGACCGCACGGAAGAACTGATGACGCTCTACTCCAACGAGCTGCAAGTAACCGAAGACACCCCACCCGCCTTCATCGTACACGCCAAAGACGACAACGTGGTGCCCATTACCAACAGCCAAATGTTCTACGACGCCTTGCAAGCCAAGGGCGTGCCTGCCGAACTGCACGTGTACGAGCACGGCGGACACGGTTTCGGTCTGCGCCGCACCGGAGCCGACTCGCAAGAATGGCCTTCGGCACTCGAACCCTGGATGCGGAAGAACGGATTTATGAAATAAAACCCCTAAATCCCCTGAAGGGGACTTTCATCCGACTCCAAGCGGACGGGAAAGTCCCCTTCAGGGGATTTAGAGGTAAACTCTACACTTATGCTCATCTCGCTTCTCGAACAACTCATTGCCATTCCATCGGTGAGCCGGGAGGAAACCGCCGCCGCCGACTGCCTCGAACGCCACATCGAGGCCGAGGGATACACCGCCTCGCGCCTGGGCAACAACGTGTGGGCAATGGGGCCGGGGTTCGACACGGCGCGCCCCACCCTGTTGCTCAACTCGCACCTCGACACGGTCAAGCCCGTGGCTGGCTGGACGCGCGACCCCTTCAGCCCCACCCGTGTGGGCGACCGGCTCTACGGCTTGGGAAGCAACGACGCCGGTGCTTCGCTCGTGAGCCTGCTGCACACGTTCTTCTACCTGGCGCAACGTCCGCAGCCGTACAACCTCATTTTCGCCGCTTCGGCCGAGGAGGAGGTGTCGGGCGAGGGAGGCATGCGCCGCCTGCTGCCGGAACTGCCGAAGATTGACTTTGCCCTCGTGGGCGAGCCTACGGGCATGCGGCTGGCCGTGGCCGAAAAGGGACTCATGGTGCTGGACTGCACCGCGACGGGACGTGCCGGACACGCCGCTCGCAACGAGGGAGACAACGCCATTTACCGTGCCCTGCCCTGCATGGAGTGGTTCCGCACGCACGAATTTCCGAAACGCTCCCCCCTGCTGGGGGCGGTCAAAACGACCGTTACCATCGTGCAAGCGGGCACGCAGCACAACGTTGTACCCGACCGATGCACGTTCACGGTCGATGTCCGCAGCAACGAACTCTATAGCAACGACGAGCTGTTGGACGAAATCCGCGCCCACGTGCCTTGCCAGGTTACGCCCCGCTCCACGCGCCTCAACTCCAGCCGCACGCCCTTGGACCATCCCTTGGTGAAGCGGGCGCAAAGCCTGGGGCTGGAGCTGTTCGGCTCACCCACGCTGTCGGACCAGTCGCTCATGCCCTTCCCCAGCGCGAAGATAGGCCCCGGCGACTCCGCCCGCTCCCACACCGCCGACGAATACATTCGCCCTGCCGAAATCGACCAAGCCCTCGACCTGTACAAAGCCTTGCTCGACGGGTTGGAAGTAGGGAACAACTGATACGAGGAACTATAAATCGCGGAAGCGAAGGCAACTATTGCTACTTATACATCGTTTATTTGTCAAAATCATGAAGATAGCTTATTTGATTTCGGCCTACAAAGACCCCCAGCAGCTGTCACGTATGGTGCAGGCCTTGCACACGGAGGATACCCGTTTCTTCGTCCACGTGGATGCCAATGTGGACATCAAGCCGTTTATCAACACTACTAACCCCCTATTTGTCAGTATCTAACCTTTACACCCACACGATATAAGGTATCGTGGGGAGGCTTCAACCAAGTGCTCTACCAGCGGGAACTGCTGCGTTGCTGCTTGGAAAGCAATGAGGCATTCGACCGCATCTTCATCCTCACCGGGCAGGACTATCCCCTGTGGAGCAACGTCCGCATAGCCGATGAACTGACCCGCCATCCCGACAAGGAATACATCATCGGCCTCGACCATACCACACTGTCCGACCCGGTTCGCCAGCGCAAAATCACCCACTATCACTTCTTCCGCGACATGCGGCACATACCTTTCAAGTATTCCCACCTGCTCGCCAAAGCCTGGCGCGGGCTGATGGTTGTGTTGCCCATCCGCAAAAAAACTTACATAGCAATGCCCGATGGTGAACGATGGCATGTGTGGCAATCTTCCTCCTATATGTGCCTTACCGCCGACCTCGCCCGCTACGTACTGCGCCAAATGACCGACAACAAGGCATTGATGAAGTATTTCAAATACGCCTTTGTGCCCGAGGAAATGGTCATCCCCACCATCATTTTCAACTCGCCCTGGCGCGACCGCTGCACCGTGTACCCCCGCCCTTGCTACGAGGGCTTGCAATCCCTCTCGGCCATCACCTACTTCGAATATGGGCGGGCTATCAAGGTGTTCTCCCTCGATGACTACGACGAGCTAATGGCCAGCGGCAAAATGTTCGCCCGTAAATTCGCCACAGGCACGTCCGACACACTTATGGAGAAGCTTTCCTCAACCATGTCCCCAACTACACCCCCATCCCCAGAAAAAGGCCGCCCATCCGACACATTGTAGAGACAACGCCTGCCTTGTCTCTACGGTGTGTGCCTCTATCCTCCGTAGGGCGTTGCCCTACGCTGGATGCCGCAAGGGCGTAGGCCTTGGATGCGCGTTGTTGTAGAGACAAGGCATGCTTTGTCTCTACGGTGTGCTGCAGGAAGAATGACAACCGCACAAAGGGCGCAAAGGAATATAAGAACCACGGTCTGCCGTAGTCTTTCATTCCTTTGCGCCCTTTGCGGTTAGAAGCTGAAAACGTCTACAAATTCTCCAGCCATTTCTTGCCGCGCTTGGTATTCATCCAAATGGCAATGCCCAAGGCTATGATTGCCACGATGGAAAAAAGCCCTATCAATCCTTCCATAATTTATAGTTTTATTGTTTTATACCCAATATAAGCAAGCAGACAAGTCGCTGTTGTCCCTATGGCCATTAGCAGCCAATACTCCAGTTGTTCCTGTCCGGTTATGATTGATGCGACACTCCCCACGACCAATGCGGTGAATGTGATTTTAGCCAGGTCGTAGAAGAACTTGCCCAGCGTTTCCCGGCTCAGTTTCTCCCTTTCCCTGACTTCTTTTCTTTCTTCTTGCTGTTTCGTAAAGTTTCCCATATGGCACTCGGTGGGGCAGCCGCCCGAGGGACTATGATTGTTTCCCTGTGCAAAGATAACTTTTTCTCTTTCATCTTTCACAAAAATCCAAACAAAATCCGCCCGTTATTTGTTTGCTACACTGAAAGCACGTACTTTTGTCTGTCTTTACGCGACGGCGTGCTTCTTAACCATATCTTAACGTGTACGCAACAGATGGGTAATGCCTTGTGCCTTTCTTTGCGTTTGAATATGTAGGAGCGGAAATCAACTTATACATTATATATAATAGGAATACAAACAATTTAAATTTTACGGTTATGAGAAGATTTACTCTTTTGAAAAGTTTGTTCCTCGCCGCCGTATTGGCAGTGGGGAGCGGAAGCGCATGGGGGCAAAATGTGACCATATGGAGCGAAGATTGGTCATCAGGAAGTGCGAATGATACTCCGAGCGAAATCAACAGCACAATGTATACCCAAAGTAATAGCAAAACAAAGCTATATAATGAAAAGCTTGCAGGAGGTACTGCGCCGGAATTGTTGTTATCCAAAGACGATGCAACGTGGACGGTTACCTTGACCGACCTAAAAGGAGCGGAAGGGGAAGCTACTCTGACTTTCAAAAACAATGACAACACACGCACTACAGTGTCATCTACATCGGAGGGCATTACAATCGGAACTCGTGATACATCTGTGGACAAAGTAACTACTTATCCCATTACCATAGCGAGCGGTACGACCGAAATGGTGTTGGTTTTTACAAATACGAGTTCCAGCAATGTGCGCATCGATGATGTTGTTTTAACAGGGAAAGCAACACTTCCCACAATAGAAACGGTTGAAAACATCACCTTTACAGATGTAGCCGTAGGTGCTACAGCCGAACAAGAAATCACCGTTATTGCAGCTAATTTAACCGACAAAATTGCGGTTGCAGTTACAGGCGAAGGATTTGCAACTGGTGCAACAGAAATGGAAGCAACAGGAGGTACGTTGAAAGTTTCCTACAGCCCTGCTGCTTTAGGTTCACACACGGGCACGCTCACCTTAACAAGCGGAGAAACCACAGCTACCGTTGCTTTGTCGGGCAATGCGGTCTTGGGTACTCCTGCAGCTTTGGATGCCGAGAGCGTAACCGCCAATTCGTTTGTGGCTAAGTGGGAAGAGCTGGACGGAGCCACCTCTTATTCGCTGGATGTGTATTCTGGTGAAGTATTCCTTGCAGAAGCATTCGACAACATGGATGGTACAGGAGGAAACGATGGGGAATGGAGTGGAAGCATTGCCTCTGCACCAGCAAGTGCCACGGATTTTCCTGGTTGGGAAATCGAACGGGTATACAAAGCTAATGGTTGCATCAAATTGGGAACATCAAGCGATGCAGGTCATATTACCACTCCTGCATTGGGACTGGATGGCGATGCTACGCTTACATTCAGGGCTGGAGCTTGGAATAAGGACAATACAACGTTATCCGTGGCCATCTCAGGAGGTGGAGAGCTCGCCCAATCAACTGTGGAAATGAAGAATAATGAATTTACTGAATATAGTATCGTCATTGCCAACGGGACAGAAAACACCCAAATAACATTCAGTGGCAGTGAACGTTTCTTCTTGGATGACATAATGGTGGATAATTTAGTTAGAGTAGACGGCTATCCGCAAGATGTAAACGGCACTTCGCACGAAGTAACCGGCTTGACCCCGGCCACGGAATACTCCTACGCGGTAACGGCCAAAGCCAATGAAGAAACTTCGCCTGTGTCGAATGAAATATCCGTAACTACGTTGAACGATGAAGGTCCCGGTACGGGCATTGCCTCGGTAACCCTTGACGGCCTCTATGCCGTGAACGGCACCATCTACTTCAACGCCGTTGCAGGCGAACGGGTGGAAGTAATCAACACCCTCGGCCAATGCGTATACGCGGGCGCGACTGTTGACGGCCTGAACAGCGTGGCTGTGGAAGCCGGCATCGTGGTCGTGAAAGTGGGCAACAGCGTAGGCAAGGTGGTTGTGAAGTAACCTGCCCCTTGCCGCAGGCATACATATAATAATATAGAATAAACCACGGAGACGCGGAGAGACAGAGTCGATGGGTAACATCCCTCTGTGCCTCTGTGTCTCCGTGGTTTATTTAATGGATAATGAACAATGAACAATGAACAATGCGCGGTCGGCACGGTCAAGGCCAAAGGCCTTGTGGCGTTCAGCGTAGGGCAACGCCCTACGTGCAATGAACAACGCACGATGAACAACGCACGGGCGGACGTACCCTGCCCCCGTAGGGCGTTGCCCTACGCTGAATGCTGCAAGGCCTTTGGCCTTGGTCGTATCGTCCGTGCGTTTCCAATTTTCAATTATCCATTTTCAATTAAATTGCGTTGTCCATTGTTCATTGTTTATTGCTCATTGTTCATTGGAATAAATATTTTCGCTTGATTCATTGCCAATAAAAAAAAAACATCTATCTTTGCAAGCCATTTTGGATAATCTGAAGTGGAATGTAAATAAAGTAATTAAGTATAAACAAGATTAGAAAATGCCTACAATTCAACAATTAGTTAGAAAAGGAAGAGCAGAGCTTGTCAGCAAGAGTAAGTCTCCCTCGTTGGATTCTTGCCCGCAGCGTCGCGGCGTTTGCCTGCGCGTGTACACGACGACCCCGAAGAAGCCGAACTCGGCCATGCGCAAGGTTGCCCGTGTGAAGTTGACCAACCAGAAGGAAGTGAATGCTTACATCCCGGGCGAAGGACACAACCTGCAGGAACACTCCATCGTGATGGTGCGTGGCGGTCGTGTGAAGGATCTTCCGGGTGTGCGTTACCACATCGTGCGTGGCACGTTGGACACGGCCGGTGTGAACGGTCGTCTGCAACGCCGCTCGAAGTACGGTGCCAAGCGTCCGAAAGCGGGCAAGACTGCCGCTGCTCCGGCCAAGAAGAAATAAATCCGTGCCTTGGCCTGACAACAGATTACAATTCAAGTCAAAACAAACTTGTTTGAGTTTAGGTGCCTGATGAGGGTTGAGTAAATGGCTCGGTGGAGCCGTTGAAGCAGACTTAAAAGCAACCAAACAAAAACTGAAATTTTAGAAAAATGAGAAAAGCAAAACCGAAAAAAAGGGTTATTTTGCCGGACCCGGTTTTTAACGAGTCGATGGTTACCAAGTTCGTGAACCATTTGATGTATGATGGCAAGAAATCGATTGCTTTCGATATTTTTTACTCTTCGCTGGATATTGTGAAGAACAAGTTGCCCAACGAAGAAAAGACCCCCCTCGAAATTTGGAAGAAATCCCTCGAGAACATCACCCCGTTGGTAGAGGTGAAATCGCGCCGTATCGGTGGCGCAACCTTCCAAGTCCCCACCGAAATCCGTCCTGACAGGAAGGAATCCATCTCAATGAAAAATCTTATCACGTACGCACGCAAACGCGGCGGACGTTCCATGGCCGAAAAGCTGGCCGCAGAAATCGTAGATGCATACAACAACCAAGGCGGTGCCTTCAAGCGCAAGGAAGACATGCACCGCATGGCGGAAGCTAACCGTGCATTCGCGTATTTTAAATTTTAATTCACTAAGCAAGAAAGGATATACGTTAAATGGCAAAAGCTGATTTGAAATATACGCGCAACATCGGTATCATGGCGCATATCGATGCGGGGAAGACGACGACTTCCGAGCGTATTTTGTTCTATACCGGTTTGACCCATAAGATTGGCGAGGTGCACGACGGTGCCGCCACAATGGACTGGATGGAGCAGGAACAGGAACGTGGCATCACGATTACCTCGGCGGCGACTACTACTTATTGGAAGTATCAGGACAATAAGTATAAGATCAACTTGATCGACACCCCGGGGCACGTGGACTTCACGGTGGAAGTGGAACGTTCGCTGCGCATCCTCGACGGGGCGGTGGCTGCGTTCTGCGCCGTGGGTGGTGTGGAGCCGCAGTCGGAAACCGTGTGGCGCCAGGCCGACAAGTACAACGTGCCGCGTATTGGCTATGTGAACAAGATGGACCGCTCGGGTGCCGACTTCTTCGAAGTGGTGCGCCAGGTGCGCGACGTGCTGGGTGCTACCCCTTGCCCGATACAAATTCCCATCGGTGCGGAAGAGAACTTCAAAGGCGTGGTGGACTTGGTGAAGATGAAAGCCATCTTCTGGCACGATGAAACGATGGGCGCGGAATACAGCGTGGAAGAAATCCCCGCCGACCTTGTAGCTGAAGCACAGGAATGGCGCGACAAGATGATAGAAACGGTGGCCGAGCACGATGACGTGGTGATGGAAAAATTCTTCGACGACCCCTCGACCATCACGGAAGAGGAACTGAAACGGGCTATCCGCACGGCTACGTTGAAGATGGAAATCTACCCGATGATTTGCGGTTCCTCGTTTAAGAACAAAGGGGTGCAGACGATGCTGGATGCCGTGTGCGCCTATTTGCCCAGCCCGCTCGACACGCCGGAAATCAAGGGAAAAGACCCGCGCGACGAAGAAAAGGAAGTGGTGCGTCACCCGGTGGAAACGGAACCCTTGTGCGCCTTGGCTTTCAAGATAGCGACCGACCCGTATGTGGGCCGTTTGTGCTTCTTCCGCGTGTATTCCGGCAAGCTGGACGCGGGTTCGTATGTGTACAATCCCCGTTCGGGCAAGAAGGAACGCATTTCGCGTATCTTCCAGATGCACTCGAACAAGCAGAACCCGGTGGATTGCATCAGCGCGGGCGATATCGGCGCGGGTGTAGGCTTCAAGGACATCCGCACGGGTGATACCTTGTGCGATGAAAACAACCCGATTGTGCTGGAAGCGATGGACTTCCCCGATCCGGTAATCGGCATCACGGTAGAACCCAAGACGCAGAAGGATTTGGACAAGTTGGGTATCGGCCTGGCCAAGCTGGCGGAAGAAGACCCGACCTTTACGGTGCGCACCGACGAACAGACGGGGCAGACCGTCATCAGCGGTATGGGCGAACTTCACTTGGAAATCATCATCGACCGTCTGAAACGCGAGTTCAAGGTAGAGTGCAACCAGGGTCGTCCGCAGGTGTCTTACCGCGAAGCCATCACGCAGCCTGTCGAAATACGCGAAGTGTACAAGAAGCAGACGGGTGGTCGTGGTAAATTTGCCGACATCATCGTGCGCGTGGAACCGGCTGATGCCGACTTCGAAGGTAGCTTGCAGTTTGTCGATGTGGTGAAGGGTGGCAACGTGCCCAAGGAATATATTCCGTCGGTACAGAAGGGCTTCCAGATGGCCATGCGCAACGGCGTGCTGGCCGGTTTCCCGGTAGACAAGCTGAAAGTGACGCTGCTCGACGGCTCGTTCCACCCGGTGGACTCCGACCAGTTGTCGTTTGAAATCTGCGCCCAGCTGGCGTTCAAGACGGCTTGCGCCAAGGCCAAGCCGGTGTTGCTGGAACCGATTATGAAATTGGAAGTGGTGACCCCGGAAGAAAGCATGGGCGACGTGATAGGTGACTTGAACAAACGTCGCGGCCAGGTGGAAGGCATGGAAACCAGCCGCACCGGTGCCCGCATCGTGAAGGCCAAAGTGCCTTTGGCGGAAACATTCGGCTATGTGACGGCTTTGCGTACGATTACTTCGGGTCGTGCCACTTCGTCCATGGAATTCTCGCACTATGCGGAAGTGTCCACGGCCATCGCCAAGGAAGTGGTTGCCGAAGCCAAGGGACGGGTAGAATTGCTGTAAGAGGAAAAAACGTTCCCGGTTAGCGAATGACTCTTAACCGGGAGCGTTTCCATCATAATTTGAATAATTGTAATTTTAAAAGGAATGAGTCAAAAAATCAGAATCAAACTGAAATCCTACGATCACAACTTGGTCGACAAGTCGGCCGAGAAGATTGTGAAGACGGTAAAAAGCACGGGTGCCGTGGTCAGCGGCCCGATACCGTTGCCTACGCACAAGCGTATTTTCACGGTGAACCGTTCGACTTTCGTGAACAAGAAGTCGCGCGAACAATTCGAACTGTCATCCTACAAGCGTCTGATCGACATCTACAGCTCGACGAGCAAGACGGTTGATGCATTGATGAAGCTGGAATTGCCGAGCGGCGTGGAAGTGGAAATCAAGGTGTGATGACAGGTCTGTTTGGCTGTGCGCCGCGAAGAAAACGTTAATTGATAGAAATCTGTAAACAACACCTCTTGAAGCCCGGGCGGCTGGAGGTATAATAATTATTTGAAATGCCAGGATTGATTGGAAAAAAAATCGGAATGACTTCCGTTTTCAGTGCCGATGGTAAAAATCTGCCATGCACTGTTATCGAAACAGGTCCTTGTGTGGTTACTCAAATCAAGACCGTAGAAACGGACGGCTATGCAGCTGTTCAGTTGGGCTTTCAGGAAAAGACTGAAAAGCACACGAACAAGCCGGAAGCCGGACATTTCAAGAAGGCCGGAGTAGCCCCGCAGAGACACTTGGTTGAGTTCAAAGACTTTGAACAGGACTTGAAAGTGGGCGACAAGTTGACTGTCGACATGCTGTTCGAAGCGGACACTTTCGTGGATGTCGTGGGTACATCCAAGGGTAAAGGTTTCCAGGGCGTGGTAAAACGCCATGGTTTCGGTGGGGTAGGTCAGTCTACCCACGGTCAGCACAACCGCTTGCGTGCACCGGGTTCTGTTGGTGCGTCTTCGTTCCCTTCGCGTGTGTTCAAGGGGATGCGCATGGCCGGACGCATGGGCGGTGACCGTGTGACGGTGCAGAACTTGCAGATATTAAAGGTTATTCCGGAACACAACCTTTTGTTGCTGAAGGGTTCGGTGCCGGGAGCAAAAAATTCAATCGTTTACATCAATAAATAATCATGGAATTATCAGTTTTAGACATCAAAGGAAAAGACACCGGTAGAAAAGTGTCACTGAGTGATGCGGTGTTCGGTATTGAGCCAAATGACCATGCTATTTATTTGGATGTGAAGCAATATTTGGCTAATCGTCGTCAAGGTACTCACAAGGCGAAAGCTCGTAGCGAAGTGTCAGGCAGTACGCGTAAGTTAGGCCGTCAAAAAGGGGGGGGCGGTGCCCGTCCCGGCGACATCAACTCACCGGTTCGTGTGGGTGGTGGTCGTGTGTTCGGTCCGGTGCCGCGCGATTACAGCTTCAAGCTGAATAAGAAGGTAAAACAACTGGCCCGCAAGTCGGCTCTTACTTACAAAGCGAAAGAAAATGCCATCGTGGTCGTAGAAAATGTCGCAGCGGCATTCGAAGCACCCAAGACAAAGGATTTCGTGGCTTTGACGAAAAACTTGCAAGTGGCTGATAAAAAGGTGCTTTTTGTTTTGCCGGAAGCAAATAAAAATGTATATTTGTCGGCTCGTAATCTTCCCAAAGTGAGAGTTTCAATTGCTTCGAATATAAACACTTACGAATTGCTGGATGCAAAATCGCTGGTGTTGAGCGAAGATTCGGTATCTGTGATTGAACAATTATTTAAAGCATAGGAGGTAGAGACAGATGGAAATTATCATAAAACCGATAGTAACGGAGAAAATGACAAGATTGGGTGATAAACTCAACCGTTACGGCTTTAGGGTTCAACGGGATGCCAATAAGGTGGAAATAAAGAAGGCAGTGGAAGCCATGTACAATGTGACGGTGACTTCCGTGAACACCATGGTTGTGTGTCCGAAGACGAAAACCCGTTATACCAAGTCGGGCGTGGTCGAAGGACGGGCCGCTGCTTACAAGAAAGCGATTGTGACCCTGAAGAAAGGAGAACAGATTGATTTTTATAGCAACATCTAAACAGATAGTCGGGAAGGGAAAAAGCTGTTGACAGCTTTCCCCTTTTTCTCCCGAATGATTAAATAATAGGATAAATGGCTGTACGTAAATTAAAGCCCACAACGCCGGGGCAGAGACACAGGATTATTGGCTCATTCGAAACAATTACTGCGAGTGCGCCAGAAAAATCTCTTGTTTTCGGGAAGAGCAAAACGGGTGGTCGCAACCATTCCGGGAAAATGACCGCACGTCACATCGGTGGCGGACACAAGAGAAAATACAGAGTAATTGACTTCAAGCGCAACAAAGATGGTGTGCCGGCTACAGTGAAGACAATCGAGTACGACCCGAACCGCTCGGCTCGTATCGCGTTGCTTTTCTATGCCGATGGAGAAAAAAGGTACATCCTTGCACCGAACGGATTGCAGGTTGGTCAGAAAGTGATTTCCGGAGCTGACGTGGCTCCTGAAGTTGGAAATGCGCTGCCTATGCAGAACATCCCCTTGGGTACGATTATTCATAACATTGAATTGCGTCCGGGACAAGGGGCCGCGATGGTTCGCTCGGCTGGGACTTTTGCCCAGTTGACATCGCGTGAAGACAAATACGCGATTATCAAATTGCCTTCGGGTGAAGTGCGTAAGGTCTTGGCGGCATGCAAGGCCACGGTAGGGAGTGTCGGAAATTCTGACCATGCACTCGAAAAGTCAGGTAAGGCGGGTCGCTCGCGGTGGTTGGGTCGTCGTCCGAGAGTGAGAGGGGTTGCCATGAACCCGGTTGATCACCCGATGGGTGGTGGCGAAGGCCGTGCTTCCGGTGGACATCCTCGTTCTCGCAAGGGCTTGTTGGCGAAGGGTTACAAGACGCGCGCGCCAAAGAAGCAATCGAGCCAGTATATTATTGAAAGAAAGAAAAAATAACAGAAATAGTAAGTAAATAATATGAGCCGTTCATTAAAAAAAGGACCATATATCAATTTGAAGCTCGAGAAGAAAGTCTTGGCGATGAATGAAAGCGGAAAGAAATCCGTGATAAAGACATGGGCTCGTGCTTCGATGATTTCGCCTGACTTTGTAGGTCACACAATTGCAGTTCACAATGGAAACAAATTTATACCTGTGTATGTGACGGAAAACATGGTGGGACACAAATTGGGAGAATTTGCACCTACCCGTATTTTCCGTGGACATGGAGGAAAGAAAAAGTAGTCCATTGAAACATTAATCCGTAAAATATTTTGATAAAATGGGTGTAAGAAAAAGAATATCGGCCGAACAAAGAAAAGAAGCGAAGAAGTCGCTTTACTTTGCGAAGCTTAATAACGTGCCGACTTCTCCTCGGAAAATGCGCCTCGTGGCCGACATGATTCGCGGGATGGAAGTGAACAAGGCCTTGGGTGTGCTGAAGTTTTCGACGAAGGAAGCTTCCAACAAACTTGAAAAATTGCTGCGTTCGGCCATTGCCAACTGGGAGCAGAAGACCGAACAGCGTGCAGATGATGCCGAATTGTACGTAAGTGCCATTTATGTAGATTCGGCTACCATGCTGAAACGGTTGCGTACGGCACCGCAAGGGCGCGGCTATAGAATCCGCAAGCGTTCTAATCACGTGACGTTGTTCGTTGATGCGAAGAAAAAAAATGATAACGATAACCAAAATTAATTGTTAGATGGGACAGAAAACAAATCCGATAAGTAACCGTTTAGGAATCATCCGTGGATGGGATTCTAACTGGTATGGCGGAAAGAATTATGGCGAGACCATATTGGAAGATAGCAAAATCAGGAAGTATTTGAATGCCCGTCTTGCAAAGGCCAGCGTATCGCGCATTGTGATAGAACGCACGCTGAAGCTCGTGACCATAACCGTATGCACGGCTCGCCCCGGTATTATCATCGGAAAGGGAGGTCAGGAAGTGGACAAGCTGAAAGAAGAATTGAAGAAAATTACCGACAAGGAAATTCAAATCAATATTTTCGAAATCAAGCGCCCCGAATTGGATGCGGTGATCGTAGCCAACAATATTGCCCGCCAGATAGAAGGGAAGATGGCTTACCGTCGTGCTGTGAAGATGGCGATTGCCTCGACCATGCGCATGGGGGCTGAAGGCATCAAAGTCCAGGTGTCCGGCCGTCTGAATGGTGCCGAAATGGCTCGTTCGGAAATGTACAAGGAAGGGCGCACGCCGCTCCATACATTCCGTGCTGACATAGATTATGCGCTTGCCGAAGCGTTGACCAAGGTAGGGCTGATCGGTGTCAAGGTTTGGATTTGCCGTGGGGAAATCTATGGTAAGAAAGACTTGGCTCCGTCGTTCACCGCACAGAAGGATTTCCTGCGTGGCGGCGACCGTCATGACAACCGTGCTGGTGCCGGCAAAGGCTTCAGAAAGAGAAGAAAATAGTACGACTGTTAAGCAATTTGATTTAAGCAATTGAATTATGTTACAACCTAAAAAGACAAAGTTCAGAAGACAGCAGAAAGGGCGCATGAAAGGTAATGCCCAGCGGGGTCATCAATTGGCTTTTGGTTCGTTTGGAATCAAATGTTTGGACTCCAAGTGGCTGACCGGACGTCAGATTGAAGCTGCCCGTGTTGCTGTGACACGCTATATGCAACGTCAAGGCCAGATATGGATTCGTATATTCCCGGATAAGCCGATTACCAAAAAGCCAGCCGAAGTACGTATGGGTAAAGGGAAAGGTTCGCCCGAAGGGTTCGTGGCTCCCGTTACGCCGGGTCGCATCTTGATAGAGGTGGAAGGTGTACCGTTCGATGTGGCCAAGGAAGCCTTGCGCTTGGCTGCGCAAAAGTTGCCGGTGTCTACCAAGTTCGTAGTGAGACATGATTATGATGGAACAACTAACTAATAACAATTAAGAGATATGAAATCGACAGAAATAAAGGAACTTTCCGTAAAGGAATTGACGGAAAGAATGAATGCTCAAAAAGAGTTATTAGAACGTTTGAAGATGAATCATGCTATCTCCCCGCTGGACAACCCGATGCAGATCAAGGAAACACGCCGGGACATTGCGCGCATGGCTACGGAGTTACGTCAGAGAGAAATAAACAAGTAAAGTTAGGGCCTGATGGAAACAAGAAATTTAAGAAAAGAGAGAACGGGTGTCGTTTACAGCAATAAAATGGATAAAACCATTACGGTTGTGGTAAAATGGAAAGAAAAACACCCCATTTACGGAAAGTTCGTGAACAAGACGAAAAAATATCATGCTCATGACGAAAAAAATGAATGCAATATCGGTGATACGGTACGCATCATGGAAACTCGTCCCTTGAGTAAAACGAAAAGATGGAGATTAACAGAAATAATCGAAAGAGCTAAATAATATGATACAACAAGAATCAAGGCTGGTAGTGGCAGATAACAGCGGTGCAAAGGAAGCTCTTTGCATCCGGGTGCTTGGAGGCACGGGTAAGCGTTATGCAACAGTAGGCGACATTATTGTTGTAGCGGTGAAGAGTGTAATCCCTTCGAGCGATATCAAAAAAGGCATCGTGTCGAAAGCGGTTGTGGTTCGTACCAAGAAGGAAATACGCCGCGCCGATGGCTCTTACATCCGTTTCGATGATAACGCATGTGTGTTGCTGAACAACGCAGGTGAAATTCGCGGCAGCCGCATCTTCGGTCCGATTGCCCGTGAATTGCGTGCCACCAATATGAAAATCATATCGTTAGCACCGGAAGTACTTTAACTCTCAAAAAATAGCGTAATGAGTAAGTTGCATATTAAAAAGGGTGATACCGTCTACGTAAACGCAGGCGACGACAAAGGCAAGACTGGCCGTGTATTGGCTGTAGAAGTTAAGAAAGGGCGTGCCATAGTAGAGGGAATCAACATGGTGTCGAGGAGCACCAAACCCAGTGCCAAGCACCCGCAGGGAGGCATAATCAAGAAAGAAGCGTCCATCCATATTTCCAACTTGAACTTGGTTGAAAACGGGAAACCGGTTCGTGTGGGTCGTAAGCGGAATGAGGAAGGAAAGCTAGTCCGTATTTCAAAAAAAACAGGAGAAGTAATATAAAATGGATACTGCAAGTTTAAAGAAAGATTATGTGGAACGCATTGTTCCCGCATTGATGAAGGAATTTGGCTATTCTTCTGTGATGCAGGTGCCAAAACTTCAGAAAATAGTCCTCAATCAAGGATTGGGTATCGCTGTTGCAGACAAGAAAATCATCGAAGTGGCCATCAACGAGATGACTGCCATTACGGGGCAGAAAGCGGTGGCCACGGTGTCCAAGAAGGATATTTCAAATTTCAAGCTGCGCAAGAAAATGCCGATCGGTGTGTGTGTAACCTTGCGTGGCAACAGGATGTATGAATTTTTGGAACGCCTTGTGCGTGTTGCCTTGCCTCGTATTCGTGACTTCAAGGGAATTGAAAACAAGTTGGACGGTCGTGGCAATTACACTTTGGGCATTGAAGAACAAATTATATTTCCCGAAATAAACATCGACAATGTTGCGCGTATTTTGGGGATGAATATTACTTTTGTGACAACAGCCCAAACCGATGAAGAAGGCTTCGCTTTGTTAAGAGAATTTGGCTTACCTTTCAAGAAAAATTAAGAGAAGAATATGGCAAAAGAATCAATGAAAGCTCGCGAGGTTAAAAGAGCGAAACTGGTTGCGAAGTATGCTGAAAAACGTGCCAAGTACATTGCAGAGGGAAATTATGAGGCACTTCAGACTATTCCGAAAAACGCCTCGTATGTGCGTCTGCACAATCGCTGTAAGCTGACCGGTCGGCCGAGAGGTTACATGCGTCAGTTTGGCATTTCGCGTATCCAGTTCCGTGAAATGGCTTCGCAAGGTCTTATCCCTGGCGTAAAGAAAGCCAGTTGGTAACAAGTGAGGACTTAACCTCTGAAGAGAAAATAGAACGATTAAATATTGTCCCGAAAGCCGGGATCAATTTAAAACAATGTTATATGACAGATCCAATAGCTGATTATTTGACCAGATTGCGGAATGCCATTATGGCAAACCACCGCGTGGTGGAAGTTCCCGCATCCAATCTCAAGAAAGAGATGACCAGAATATTGCACGAGAAAGGCTATATTCTGAATTACAAATTTGTAGAAGATGGCCCGCAAGGAACCATCAAGATTGCTTTGAAGTACGACCCCGTCAACAAGGTGAATGCCATCAGGAATTTGAAGAGGGTTTCCACCCCGGGGCTTCGTCGTTACGTGGGCTATAAAGACATGCCCCGTGTATTGAATGGTTTAGGCATCGCAATTCTTTCTACTTCCAAAGGCGTGATGAGCGATAAAGAAGCGAGGGAGTTGAAAGTTGGTGGTGAAGTTTTATGTTACATCTATTAATGGAAGGAGGAAAGTAGTATGTCTAGAATTGGGAAATTGCCTGTTCACATTCCTGCCGGTGTAACTGTAACGGTAAAAGATCATGTAGTCACCGTAAAGGGGCCTAAAGGAGAATTGTCACAAGAGATCAATCCGAATATCAATGTCGCCGTGGACGGGAACGAAGTGCATGTGACGCGTCCGAACGATGAAAAGGCAAACCGCGCCATGCATGGTTTGTATCGCGCATTGATTCACAATATGGTAGTAGGGGTTTCAGAAGGCTACACGAAAGTATTGGAACTGGTAGGCGTAGGTTATCGTGCCTCGGCTCAGGGTCAAGTGCTGGAATTGTCTTTGGGATATACACACAGCATATACTTGAAGTTGCCTAATGAAATCAAGGTGGAAGCCAAGATGGAACGCAACCAAAATCCTCTCATCACGTTGAGCAGTTGCGACAAGCAGCTGTTGGGGCAAGTTTGCGCAAAAATTCGTTCTTTCCGCAGACCTGAACCTTACAAAGGGAAAGGTGTTCGCTTCCAAGGTGAAGTTGTTCGTCGTAAAGCAGGTAAGTCTGCTGGAAAATAATCTACGTAAACTTGTGAAATTATGAGTGCAAAAACAGATAGAAGAAAAAGAATAAAAGCCCATATCCGCCACAAAGTGTCGGGTACGGCTCAAAGACCCCGTATGAGCGTGTTCCGCAGTAACACGCAGATTTATGTCCAAGTAATAGATGATGTGGCTGGAAAAACATTGGCGGCTGCTTCATCGTTGGGCATGAAAGAAAAAATGAACAAGACCGAACAGGCCGCCAAGGTCGGTGCCTTGATAGCAAAGGTGGCGCAGGAAGCTGGTGTAAAGGAAGTGGTATTTGACCGCAATGGTTATTTGTATCATGGACGTGTTAAACAATTGGCTGACGCTGCACGTGAAGGCGGGCTTAAATTTTAATCAGGTATGGCAACAAATATGAATAGAGTTAAGACAACAAGTGACTTGGAATTGAAAGATCGGCTGGTTGCCGTGAACCGTGTCACGAAAGTGACAAAGGGGGGGCGTACATTCAGCTTTTCTGCGATAGTCGTCGTTGGTAATGAGAATGGCATTGTAGGTTGGGGTCTTGGCAAGGCGGGTGAAGTTACTGCCGCGATAGCTAAGGGAACCGAGGCCGCGAAGAAAAACTTGATTAAAGTGCCGGTGCTGAAAGGCACCATCCCGCATGAACAGTTGGCCAAGTTTGGGGGAGCGCAAGTATACATCCAGCCGGCATCTCCCGGTACAGGCGTGAAGGCAGGTGGTGCTATGCGTGCCGTACTGGAAAGCGTGGGCGTTACCGATGTGTTGGCCAAGTCGAAGGGGTCTTCCAACCCGCACAATTTGGTGAAGGCTACCATGGCGGCTTTGGCGGAACTGCGTGATGCCAACACGGTTGCTCAAAACAGAGGTGTGTCGTTAAGTAAAGTGTTTAATGGATAATGGTAAGATTATGGCAAAGATACAAGTAAAGCAAGTTAGGAGTAAAATTAATGTTCCCAAGGATCAGCGACGGACGTTGGAAGCTCTTGGTTTGAGAAAAATAAATGCCGTAGTTGAGCATGAGGCAACTCCTTCTATTTTGGGAATGGTGCAAAAAGTAAGACACTTGGTTGAGGTTATAAAATAAAATGTATTAACAACGATGGAATGATAAATTAAGAAGTCAAGAATGGCGAAAGTGTTCTTGCTTCTTAATTTTAATTCCATGAAAATAGGTTTAGAAATATGAATTTAAATAGCTTAACCCCGGCTGCCGGTTCTGTAAGGTCAAGAAAAAGAATAGGGCGTGGTCCTGGTTCTGGATTGGGTGGCACATCTACAAGAGGTCATAAGGGCGCAAAGTCGCGCTCTGGATATTCCAACAAGATTGGGTTTGAAGGCGGGCAGATGCCTATTCAGCGTCGCTTGCCCAAATACGGCTTTAAGAATATCAACCGCGTTGAATACAAGGCGATCAATATTGAGATTCTGGAAGCGTTGGCTACCGACAAGAATCTGACTAAGATCGGTTTGAACGAATTGAGGGAAGCCGGGTATGCTTCGAAGTCAACTTTGGTGAAAATATTGGGCAAAGGTACTTTGACCAAGAAAGTGGATGTTGAAGCACATGCTTTCTCGAAATCTGCAGAAGAAGCCATCACTGCAGCAGGTGGAACCATAACAAAATTATAACGCATGAGATTCATTGAGACGATTAAAAATATTTGGAAGATAGAAGACCTGCGTGGTCGGTTAATAACAACGTTCTTGTTTGTTTTAATCTATCGCTTTGGCTCTTTTGTTATTCTTCCAGGTATCGATCCCGGAGCTTTGACGGCCTTGAAGGCTCAGACCAGTGGAGGCTTGCTGGGCTTATTAAACATGTTTTCGGGAGGGGCGTTTGCCAATGCATCTATTTTTGCATTGGGTATTATGCCCTATATCTCAGCATCCATCGTGATCCAGCTGCTTACGATAGCAGTGCCTTATTTCCAAAAGATGCAACGTGAAGGCGAAAGCGGACGTCGCAAGATGAATCAGATAACCCGTTACTTGACTGTTGCCATTTTGCTGTTGCAGGGACCTTCTTATTTGGTAAACCTGAAAGTGCAGATGGCTCAGGCGGGTGCAGCTTTCCCCTCTGGGTTCTGGTTCAGCCTGTCGTCTACCTTGATTCTTTGTGCGGGAAGCATGTTTGTCATGTGGTTGGGTGAACGCATAACGGACAAAGGCATCGGCAATGGTATTTCGTTTATTATCTTGGTGGGGATTATCGCCCGTTTCCCGAGTGCGGTTGTCACGGAGTTTGCTTTCCGTCTGACCGACCAGGGAGGCGGTTTGATCATGTTCTTGCTGGAAATCATTTTCTTGCTGTTCGTTATTGCTGCTTCTATTTTGTTGGTGCAAGGCACTCGCAAGATACCTGTGCAATATGCCAAGCGGGTCGTGGGAAATAAGCAATATGGAGGTGTGCGCCAATACATTCCATTGAAAGTGAATGCGGCAGGGGTTATGCCTATCATATTTGCCCAGGCTATTATGTTTATTCCTATTACGATAGTTGGTTTTGCCAATTCGGAAGGCATCGGGGGCTTTTGGGCTGCCTTTATGAACAATAATGGTTTTTGGTATAATCTGGTGTTTGCGATATTGATCATTGCGTTTACTTATTTCTACACCGCGGTGACGATAAATCCGACGCAGATGGCCGAAGACCTGAAGCGGAACAATGGCTTCATCCCGGGTATTAAGCCGGGTAAAAAGACTGCGGAATATCTTGACACAATCATGTCGCGTATTACTTTGCCTGGGTCTTTCTTCTTGGCTATAGTGGCGGTGATGCCGGCTTTGGCCTCCTTGTTGGGAATTAACCAAGAATTCGCCCAATTCTTTGGAGGTACTTCCTTGCTGATTTTGGTAGGTGTTGTATTGGACACGTTGCAGCAGATTGAAAGCCATCTGCTGATGCACCACTACGATGGTCTGCTTAAATCGGGTAGAATTAAAGGGAGAACAGGTAGTGTGGCTGCTTATTAAGGGAGGAATACCGAATGATTTTCTTGAAGTCTGACGAGGAAATTGAGCTGCTTCGCATAAGCAATCAGATCATAGCAAAGACTTTGGGTGAGTTGGCCAAGATAATTGCTCCTGGTGTTACAACGGCTTATTTGGATAAGATTGCAGACGAATTTATTCGGGATAATGGTGCCGTGCCTGGCTTTTTGGGTCAGGACGGCTTTCCAAAATCCATTTGCACATCGGTAAATGAACAAGTTGTGCATGGCATTCCATCCGAGAAGGTTGTTTTGCAGGAGGGGGACATTGTGTCTGTTGATGTTGGAGCATATATCAATGGTTTCCACGGAGATTCTGCTTACACTTTCTGTGTGGGGGAGGTTGCTCCTGAAACAGTGGCTTTGTTGAAAGCCACAAAAGAGTCTTTGTACAAAGGGATTGAGTGTGCGGTGGAGGGACATCGGTTAGGCGATATAGGAAATGCCATCCAAACGTATTGCGAAGCAAGAGGTTACTCAGTGGTGCGCGAATTGGTTGGTCATGGAGTCGGACGAGAATTGCATGAATCGCCGGAGGTTCCGAATTATGGGCGTAAGGGCAATGGACCGGTGTTAAAGTCGGGCATGACAATTGCCATTGAGCCCATGATTAATTTGGGTCGGCGGAATGTTGTTTTTGAACGAGACGGATGGACGGTTCGCACGATTGACCGCAAGCCTTCTGCGCATTTTGAGCATTCGGTTGCGATACGTCATGGGAAAGCCGATATTTTATCCGGTTTTCAATATATAGAAGAAGTGCTGGGAGACAAGGCGATTTGATTATAAATAGCTGGAGAAGTATTGAATACTGGTGAAAAAGTTGTACTTTTGCAGTCCGAAAGAAAATGGCTTATGGCGAAGCAAGAAGCAATAGAACAAGATGGTACTATTATCGAGGCATTGTCTAATGCGATGTTTCGTGTTGAGTTGGAAAATGGGCATGTGATAACAGCCCATATTTCAGGAAAAATGCGTATGCATTACATCAAGATTTTGCCCGGAGATAAGGTGAAAGTGGAAATGTCCCCGTATGACTTATCCAAAGGACGAATTTCGTTTAGGTATAAATAAGAGTAAAGAATGCATGCCTTGCGGCGTGTCGTTTTTCGTAAGTGGAAATTCTGAAATAATTAAGAGACAATATGAAAGTAAGAGCTTCTATCAAAAAGCGTTCTGAAGACTGCAAGATAGTTCGCAGAAAAGGACGTTTGTACGTTATTAACAAAAAGAACCCTAAGTTTAAACAGCGTCAGGGATAACAAAATTAATTGCAAAAGAATAGTTTATGGCAATAAGAATCGTCGGAGTAGATTTGCCCCAAAACAAGAGAGGGGAAGTTGGATTGACTTATATCTACGGAATAGGTCGCAGTAGTGCAAGAAAAATCTTGACTGAAGCTGGTGTCGATTTTGACATCAAGGTAAAAGATTGGACTGATGACCAAGCAGCTAAAATACGTGAAATTATCGGTGCCCAATACAAGGTGGAAGGTGATTTGCGTTCTGAAGTTCAGTTGAACATTAAGCGCTTAATGGATATCGGGTGTTACCGTGGTATCCGTCACCGTCTGGGTCTTCCTGTGCGTGGCCAGAGTACGAAGAACAATGCTCGCACCCGCAAAGGCAAGAAGAAGACTGTTGCCAACAAGAAGAAAGCAACCAAATAATTGAGGTGTTAACAATTAGCGAATTTTAGTAAAACTATAGACATGGCAAAGAAAACAGTTGCAGCCAAAAAAAGAGTTGTTAAAGTGGATGGGGTCGGACAGTTGCATGTTCATTCGTCATTCAACAACATCATAGTGACAATTACGAACGGGGACGGACAAGTCATTTCGTGGTCTTCTGCAGGTAAGATGGGGTTCCGTGGCTCGAAGAAAAATACACCTTATGCAGCTCAGATGGCTGCGCAGGATTGTGCGAAAGTGGCCTACGACTTGGGCTTGAGGAAAGTGAAAGCTTATGTAAAGGGACCTGGCAACGGTCGTGAATCTGCCATTCGTACCGTGCATGGTGCCGGGGTGGAAGTGACGGAAATCATCGATGTTACTCCGCTTCCGCATAATGGTTGTCGGCCGCCTAAGCGCAGAAGAGTTTAATAAAACCGCTATCCTATTTTGTGATCGGATAATGAATATCCTGCGATGTGGCTGTGGGGAGCATTTTGGGTTGCCTTTTTACCTCTCGGCAACTGCGGCTGTAATGAGCTTTATGGTTTCATCGGAAGGATGATTTAATCAACTTAAAATAGAAATAAAATGGCAAGATATATTGGCCCAAAATCAAAGATTGCGCGCAAGTTTGGTGAACCTATTTTCGGTCCAGACAAGGTTTTGTCTAAGAAAAACTATCCTCCTGGACAGCATGGCAATACGCGTCGTCGTAAAACTTCGGAATACGGTGTTCAGTTGCGCGAAAAGCAAAAAGCAAAATATACATATGGGGTGTTGGAAAGACAATTCCGCATTACCTATGAAAAAGCTCAGCGTACTCCGGGTGTGACGGGGGTTATATTGTTACAGTTGCTGGAATGCCGTTTGGATAATGTGGTTTATCGGTTGGGACTTGCACCGACTCGCGCTGCCGCCCGTCAATTGGTGTCTCACCGGCACATCACGGTGGATGGTAAGGTGGTGAACATACCGTCTTTCCAAGTGAAGCCGGGGCATGTGGTTGCTGTTCGTGAAAAGGACAAATCGATGGAAGTTATTGCCAATGCGTTGAATGGTTTTAACCACAGCAAATATCCTTGGATTGAATGGAATGCCGCTATCATGGGAGGAACTTTCTTGCATGTTCCGGAACGTGAAGACATTCCAGAAAACATTAAAGAGCAGTTGATTGTTGAATTGTATTCTAAGAACTAGTGAATAGTTTCGGTGCATTTTGACAATTAAAGAACTTCAAGTAAAATTCAAATTATAAAATATCCATGGCTATATTGGCATTTCAAAAACCCGATAAAGTGATCATGTTGGAAGCGGATGCTTTTCAAGGCAAATTTGAATTTCGTCCGTTGGAACCTGGTTATGGTATCACTATCGGTAACGCTCTGCGTCGTATCCTTTTGTCTTCGTTGGAAGGTTTTGCTATCACTTCCATCCGAATTGAGGGAGTCGACCATGAGTTTGCAACCATTCCCGGTGTCATCGATGATGTTACAAATATCATTTTGAATTTGAAGCAGGTGCGTTTCAAGCAGGTTGTCGAAAACATGGACACTGAAAAAGTGACAATCGCGGTTTCGGGAGCCACTGTTTTCAAAGCGGGTGATATTGGTAAGCATTTTACAGGTTTCGAAGTGCTTAATCCGGAATTGGTTATTTGTACATTGGATGAAACGGCTAATTTCCAAATAGAAATAACTGTCAACAAAGGACGTGGTTACCTTCCGGCGGAAGAAAGCCGCAATCCGAATGCGGAAATCGGAGTTATTCCTGTCGATGCCATCTTCACACCAATCCGTAACGTGAAATATTCGGTGGAAAACTACCGTGTAGAACAAGTGACGGATTATGAAAAGTTGGTGTTGGAAATCAGTACGGATGGTTCGATTCATCCGAAAGAAGCGTTGAAGGAAGCGGCGAAGATCTTGATTTATCACTTCATGCTTTTCTCCGATGAAAAGATTTCCATAGAGCAAACCAAGACGGAAGAAAGCGAAGAATTCGATGAGGAAATTTTGCACATGCGCCAATTGTTGAAGCAAAAGCTGACGGATTTGGATTTGTCTGTTCGTGCGTTGAATTGTTTGAAAGCAGCTGATGTGGAAACATTAGGGCAATTGGTTTCATATCATCGCAATGATCTGTTGAAGTTCCGCAATTTTGGCAAAAAGTCGTTGACGGAGTTGGACGAGAAACTGGAAAGTCTGAACCTGTCTTTCGGAATGGATATTTCTAAGTATAAATTGGATAAAGAGTAGTACAAAATGAGACATAATAAGAAATTTAATCATTTAGGCCGTAAGTCGGCTCACCGCCATGCATTGCTCTCGAACATGGCTTGTTCGCTGATTATGCACAAGCGCATTGCGACCACCTTGCCCAAGGCAAAGGCGTTGCGAGTTTATGTGGAACCGCTTCTGACCAAGTCTAAAGAGGACACGACCAATTCGCGCCGCCAAGTGTTCAAGCACTTGCAGAATAAATATGCTGTGACGGAATTGTTCCGCGAGATAAGTGTGAAGATAGCGGATCGTCCGGGTGGATACACGCGTATTCTGCGCACGGGTTTCCGTCAAGGTGACGGTGCGGAGATGTGCATTATCGAGCTGGTGGATTACAATGAAAACATGTTGAAGGAAAAGGCGGCGAAGAAAACCAGACGTACGCGTCGTGGTGGTGCCAAGGCAACAGCGGATGCGGCCAAGCCGGAGGAGGCTCCTAAAACGGAAGTTGTAGCTGATGAACCCGCAGCGCAAGCTGAACCGGCAGCGGAAGAAAAAGCCGCAGAATAAGACGATTTCCCTTGAAATGGATAACAAAAAAGGCGAGATAATTATTTATCTCGCCTTTTTTTGTTGCTGGTTGCGCGATTGGCAATGCGAGCCTGGCGTGGTGGAACGTGGGGTGGACAATGTGTGCAGTCTCCTCGTTCCGGCTTCTTGCTGTCCGTGCGACTGGTTTTTCTCATGCCATGTGGGGCGCGATAAAGACATGTAGAGGCGGTACCAGGATAGTTTGTCATCCCATGCTCTTCCCCCTCCCGGCTCATCTGCAAGCACATGTTTCCTGGATGGTGCGCGGATGTTTTCCAATTTGTCAGCAGATGTTTGCTTATTTGCCAGCAGATGTTTTCCCATTTATACGGATAAGTTTTACTGCCCACAGTTATGGGTTATATAACCCACAGTTGTGGGTCGTACAACTCACAGTTATGGGTTGTACGACCCATAACTGTGGGCAGTAAAACTTATCCGCATAAATGGGAAAACATTCCCGCATGAACGGGAAAATATCTGCTGGCGAAAACAGAAACGCGCTTCGCCCATTTCCCCGAAAGATAAAGTGCCTGCTTTGCGCGGATATGGCATCTTATCCCCGGACTTGTGCGGGTTATTTGCCCAGACTCTTGTATATGCAAATCAAAATCCCTACATTTGTCCGACTTTTACATTCGATATGGCAGTGTTCAAACGTATATTGCTGAAGTTAAGCGGCGAGTCCTTGATGGGGGCAAAGCAGTACGGCATCGATGAGAAGCGGTTGGCCGAGTATGCAGGCCAGATAGCCGAGGCGGTGCGCATGGGCGTGCAGGTAGCCATCGTGATAGGCGGGGGCAATATTTTCCGTGGGTTGAGCGGCACGGCGAAAGGTTTCGACCGCGTGCAGGGTGACCAGATGGGGATGTTGGCCACGGTTATCAACAGTTTGGCCTTGAATTCGGCCTTGCAGGCGGCGGGCGTGAAGTCGCGCGTGCTCACGGCCATCCGCATGGAGCCGATAGGCGAGTATTACAGCAAGCAGAAGGCGGTAGCGGCCTTGGAGCAGGGTGAAGTGGTCATCTTGTCGGGGGGCACGGGCAACCCGTTCTTCACTACCGACACCGGCTCGTCCCTGCGGGCCATCGAGGTGGAGGCCGACGTGATGCTTAAGGGTACGCGTGTGGACGGCATCTACACGGCCGACCCGGAGAAAGACCCCACGGCGGTGAAGTTTGACGAAATCACCTATGATGAGATTTACAACCGCAACTTGCGGGTGATGGACCTGACCGCCACGACCATGTGCAAGGAGAACAACATGCCGATTTACGTGTTCGACATGGACACGCCCGGTAACCTGATGAAGGTGCTGCGAGGTGAAAAGATCGGCACATTAGTGAAGAATTGAACTGGAAACAAACAATAAAACGACTCTGATTATGGTAGATGTAAAACCTTATTTGGACAAAGCGCGGGAAAGCATGGACGGCACGGTGCTGTTCCTGGACGAGGCTTTGGCACATATCCGGGCGGGGAAAGCCAATCCCCGCATCCTGGACGGTATCCGGGTGGATTATTACGGTTCGTCCGTTCCCTTGAGCAATGTGGCGACCGTCACCACGCCCGATGCGAAGACGATAGCCATCCAGCCGTGGGAGCGAAACATGATTCCCGTGATAGAAAAGGCGATATTGGACTCTGAAGTGGGCATTACCCCGGCCAACAACGGTGAGGTGATACGCCTGGCCATTCCCCCTCTCACGGAGGAACGGCGCAAGCAGCTGGTGAAGCAGGCCCGCAGCGAAGGTGAAGATGCCAAGATAAGCGTGCGCAACGCCCGCCGTGATGCCATCGAGCAGATTAAGAAATTGGTGAAAGACGGGCTGCCCGAAGACGTGGGCAAGGACACCGAAGCCGAAGTGCAGAAGATACACGACAAGTACATCAAGAAAGTGGATGAAATGCTTGCCGAGAAGGAGAAGGAAATCATGACGGTGTGAGGCGGATGCCGATAAATTTTCATAAAAAAGAACCAGCCAGCCATCTCAAGGAGTTTGGGATGGCTGATGTCGTTTTTGCGCGGTTACGTGGGGAAAGGGCCGTGTGCCTGCTGGCCTTGTACCTGGTCTTGGCGGTCTCCCTGCGGGCGGGCGGGGCGGACAGCATCGCATCGCGCAGCAGTCTGTTTGTCATTCCGCACGCCTCGTACCAGCAGGAAACGAGCTGGGCGCCGGGGGTGGCCTACGGCTATTACTTCAAGAGCCGCGACCTGAGCCGCATCAGTTCCATTTCCGGCAGTGTGGTTTATACTCTCCGACATCAGTTCATGTTCCATGCCGAGCCTAAGCTCTACTTTGGCAAAGAGCACCAATGGTATTTGTACTCCAACCTCAACGTGCGCAAATACCCCGATTATTTTTACGGGGTGGGGGGCGACCGCCAGCCGGTGGAGGAGGCCTACACGTCGCGGGCGGTGTCGGTGTTGTTGCAGCCGCAGTATGCCGTGACGCGCCATTTCTACGTGGGACCGCATGTGGAGGCGCATTTCGAGCATGTGAAGACCACGTTTGGTTCGCCTGAGGCCGAAGCCGCCGTGTACGACCGCTACGGGCTGGCAGGCTGGACGCCCTATGTGCAGACCGCTGTGGGCGTGGCGGCCACGTTCGACAGCCGCGACAATGCTTTTTATCCCTACCGGGGCGTGTATGCCAAGGGTGTGGCGGCAGTGGCGGTGGCGGGGTGGGGCAGTACCTACTCCGTGCAGCAGGTGTCGGCGGACGTGCGGCATTATTTCCCCCTCTTCAAGCGGCAGGTATTGGCCGTGCAGTTGTTGGCCGAGGGGGCGTTTGGCCGCCGGGGCGTGCCCTTCCAGTTGTTGCCCACGCTGGGCGGGCGCGACGTGATGCGTGGCTTTCGTGAGGGTATGTACCGGGGCAACCTGTTGGTGGCGGCGCAGGCGGAGTACCGCTTCCCCCTGTTCTGGCGGTTCAAAGGTTCGGTGTTCTGCGCCACGGGCGAGGTGTTTGAAGCTCCCGCTTTCCGTGCGAGCGATAAGTGGAAATTCGCCTATGGGGCAGGCATCCGCTGCCGGGTGAACGATGCCCGGGTACATGTGCGTTTCGACATTGCCAAGAATAATTACCACGACAAACTGCAGTTCTACATCACGGCCACCGAGGCGTTTTGAGGGGGATTCAGATTCCAGATTTCAGATTTCAGATTTCAAATTTGGGGAACGCGAATGAACGCAAATCGTGCGAATGGGCGCGGAAATTTTTGCATGCGGATAACACAGGTTGAAAGGAATCTGCATGGAGAACTGCTCGCCTCTCGCCTCTCACTCCTTACCTCTTACCTCTATCTGTAGGGTGTTGCCCTGTGCTGAACGCCGCAAGGCCGTTGGCCTTGGTCGTTCCACCCAGGCACACTGTCAATGTCAATTTTCCACGTCAACTTAGATTCCTCTATAGGTGAGGTGTCTCTTATATCGGACTCGTGTACGAAATGTGCGGAATAAATGTTAAACTTAGTATTTAGGTCGCATTTATCGGATGTTATGCAATATCTTTGCGCCAATAAAATAATTTTCAAAAACAAAAGATTTATGAGGAAAATGTTACTTTTTGCGCTTGCTTCGGCTGCGTTTTGTGTTGCGAAAGGGCAAGATCCTATTGTGTTTACACAAGATGGGATGGAGTTCACGGTAACCGGTGAAAATACTGCCGGTTTGAGCAATGTAGGAGTGTTGGAAGCCAACATACCTGCAACCGTAACGTATGATGGGAAATCGTACACGGTAACGAGCATCCTGGAGGATGCCTTCAATTACAATGATTCTACCACTAAGGTGGTGATGCCGAACACGATTACCGAGATAGCCTACGCTGGCATGTACGGCGCGGAAGCGGTGAAGGAAATTGTAGTGTCCAACAACCTGCGCACGTTGGGTGATTTCGCCTTTGCCTACTGCGACAGTTTGAAGACCATTACGCTGCCCGAGGGGCTCGACCACGTGAGTATCAGCAGTTTTGCTTCCTGCTTGTCGTTGGAGTCGGTCAACCTGCCTTCGACCATCAAGACCATTGGGAGTGGTGCGTTTTATGGTTGTGACCAGTTGACGGAATTTACCTTCCCGGCAGCGTGCGACAGCACGGGCAACAACGTGTTCCAAACCTGCGAGGGATTGCAGAAGGTGGTGCTCAACCCGGCCATCCGCGTGCTGGGTGAAGGGGTGTTCCGCGAATGCCACAAGTTGTCTGAAGTCAACTTGAGCGATGCGGTCAACCTGCAGTCATTGCCCACCTACCTGTTCCTGGAAACGGCCTTGTCGGGTGAGGTTACCATTCCCCAAAGTGTGGAAAGTTTCGGTAATGCGGTTTTTGGCAAGACCCAGGTGTCGGCCTTCAAGTTGGCCGAGGGCAACGACAAGCTGGCCGTCATCAACGAGGCAGTGTATAGTGCCGACAAGGTGCTCCTGTACGCATTCCCCCCGAAATCGGCCACGACCGAACTGACAGTGGAGGACGGTTGCCGGGGTATCAGCGGCGGGGCATTCAATGGCTGCGACATCCAGAAAGTGACCTTGCCCGAAACCATGCGTGCATTCGACGAATTTGCGTTCTGCGAATCGCAACTGGCCGAAATCAACTTCCCCAGCTCGCTGGTATATATGGGAGCGCAGGCTCTTGCCGCCACGCAGCTGACCGACGTGGCGCTTCCTGAAAACCTGACTTACATCAGCGAAGGGTTGATGGCCGGTTGTGAAAAGTTGACCTCCGTAACCATCCCCAGCACCGTGACGGACATTGACATGTATGCGTTCAATAAATGCTCGGCCTTGAAGGACGTGCACTGCCTGGCTACCGAGCCGCCTGTGCTCAACTATTATGAGGGCTACGACCACCCCTTCTATGGCATCAGCAGTGAAGCCGTGCTCAGCGTGCCCAAAGGCTGCCTCGAAGCTTATGAGGACAGTTACGACTGGGGCGACTATTTCAGCTCGATGGTAGAGGGTGAAGCAGCCGTGTTCGTGCCCACCTCGTTCAACCCTGCCGACGGGGCGGAGCTGGAGCAGATCGAAAAGGTGCTAATCACGTTCCCTGAAGCGGTTACCATCGTAACCACCCAGCCGGAAGCGCAACTGATCAAGGGCGATGAACTCACGGGCGAACTGATAGAGCCGGACAGCTATTGGCTGGCCACAGACGAAGGTAACAATACGGTGGGCATCGTGGGGCTGGATTTTGACACCTTCAACCAGACGTTTGCCCTCGAGCCCGGGCAGGCGTATTGCTTCGTCATCCCTGCCGGCACGTTCAGCAGCGCGAGTGGCGCGTTGAACCAGAAAATCGTGCTGCACTTCACGGGCAAGGGTGAAGGCACGGGCATTTGCGACCTCATTACCGACAATTGCGTGCTGCTGAGCTACGGTGACCGCATGGAGTTGCAGCTCGGTTCGCTCACGGGGTGCGACGTGCGGCTGTACGACAGCACGGGTCGCTTGCTCCGCACCGTGACCGATGCTTCGGGCATTGTGTCGCTGGACGCGCCTGCCGAAGGCCTGCTGTTTGTCCAGGTAAGTTGCGAGGGTGCTTCATACACATTCAAGGCGGTGAAGTAACCGCACACTTCCCGTTAAGATAGAGCAAGGCGGCCGCTGGAGAAAGTCCGGCGGCCGCCTTTGTTATGGGGAATGATGTCTCTACTGTTCGGGGGCGGGTGTGTACATAGGTGGTACTGTTTCATTTCTGTTTTTTGCATTATCTTTGCTCACGTAACAAAAATATGTTGAATATGGCCGGAATGGGTGCAAAAAGATATATTTTGGCTTTGTTTGTTGTCTGCTTGTGCGGATGCGCTTTACACGGCAAGCATGTGATGGAGCAGGCAGAAGTGCTGTTGCATGGCGGTCAAGCGGAAAAAGCCTATGTGTTGCTGCATGAGGTGTTGCCGCATTACCGTCAATTGCCTGCCGAGGAAAAAGCCCGCTTCGGTTTGTTGTATTTCATTGCCTTGGACAAAACGTTCAAGTCTTTGCAGCCGGAGAAGCTGATTCGTTTTTCAGCGGAATATTACCGACGGCATGGGCAATATGCTTTGTTGCCCCGTTCGTTGCTGTATTATTCGCGAACTTGCCAGCAACAGCAACGGGAAGAGGAAGCCGTAACCTCCATGGCAGAGGCCTGCCACTATGCCCCAACCGACGACCACGACTTGCTGGGCAAGCTGTACGATGGAATGGGCGATGTTTATAACAAACGGGGGAAATACGATCTTGCCCGCGAGCAATACGACATAGCCTTGCAGCACTTTAAGCAAACCGGTAATGCCAACAACCAGGCTGCTGTGATTTGTAGCATGGGGTACACTTTTTTTCTTTCCGATCAGGACGATTCGGCAACCGTGTATTATCATCGTGCTCTGCGGTTGGCTACAGACTCCTTGCGTATTGCCAGCATATTGGGACGTTTGGCCGAGAATTACCATGACATGGGGCAATACGACTCAGCCGGACATTACATACGAGCCAGTTTCCAATATCCGATATGGCCGGCCGGTTATCCTTTCCACGTGATTACGTTGGCCGATATTTTCTTCGATACGGAACAATACGACTCGGCATACCATTATGCCAGCCAGCTAGTGGTGGATTATCCAAATAACGCCCTTGTCCAAAAAAATGCTTACCGCTTGTTGACCAATATTGTTTATACTAAGAAAGAATGGGATAAGGTGCCAGTTTATTTGGATATGTACCAGCAATATGACCAGCAAGTCGATAGCATAGCACAAAGCATTCCCCAGCCATCCACGTTGCAGGATTTGCAGGAGGCAACAGACGAAGCCCGACGTGGACGGGAAGGTATCATGGTAGCTGCTTTTTTGCTGTTTGCCGTGCTTGTTGCCAGTGTTGCCGGTTGGTATTGGCAGCACAAACGTCATCAAGCTAAATTGCATGAAGTGGAAACGCATGAAGAATCGAAGCGGGAGCAGGTAGTAGCCCGTTTGGATATGGTGGCGGAACGACAACTGAAGCGAAGCCATTTGTTGCACCACTTAGAATTGAACCGCCAAAAGCTTGAACAGCGACACAAAGGGCGCCCCATACCACCCGAAGAATTGAGGAAATTGTATACTGCGCAACTCTTTTTGGATAAACCCGGTGAATATGCCCGGCTTATGTGCTCGCTTTTTGGTCCATTGACTAAAAAACTTATGCCTTACAAATTGCGCTCTGGTAGATTGCTCTACATCTATCTGTTGTTACTTGATGTAAGCAAAAGCGATATATGCGCCGTGCTTGATTGCAAGCCGGGAAGCGTGGAACGCACTCGCAATCGTCTGGCATTAAAATTTGGTTTAGGTAGTGCCCGCAAACTGGATACTTTCTTGCAATCGCTCGCCCATGAAGCACTGCAAGAGTTTGCGGAACACGATGACCGATCTTGACAAAACAACCTTATTTCCCCTATTTTTCCCGTTACGGAACAAGGTGTACAGTTTTTGTTTTTGAATTAAAGAATAACGCACTGTGTTTCTGTTGTTTCAGAGATGAACTGTACAGTTTTATTTTCTTTGGAAATTTGCTTTGTGATATTCGTTCTATTATTTTTGTGACAGTTAATCAACTAATTTTATATGATATGAAACATTTTGTTTTTTCTTTGGTCTGCTTCGCATGGGCAGCATCGCCCGCATGGGCAGAAAAGCTTATACTTAAAGAAAAAGAACCCACTTCCGATCCGCCAACTCATCGTGACATCCCTATTGATGCCGACTATGAAGATGGACGGTTGTACATTGACTTCAAGCAGCCTGGCGGTGTTGCCCAAGTAAATGTAAAGGATCGGTTCGGCATGGTCGTGTCCGACTGGGTGGACACGCAAGCAACCTCCATGCATGTGATTGATGCCACCATGCTGGACGATGGACAATACATGCTTGAAGTGGAATATGAAGGACAAGCCGTGGAGGGGAAGTTCGAAGTAGAGTAACGGTGTACTTATCTGAACAAGTGCGATGAGGACAAGTAGCTTGCCTTCCTTTGGTACAAGTTCAAAACACCAGTTTTATTTCTCCTTATGATGAAAAAGCCGTTTTTGTTTCTGCTTGTTTTCACTTGCCTGCTCACCAGTTGCAATGCGGTATTGACGAGAATGTACGGGTTGCGTACGCGCTATGAAGCCGTGTCCGACGAGACGCGGGCGGATTATGCCCGTGATTACGGTGTGCCCCTCGATGAATGGTATGAATTGGATGGTACGTTTGCGGAATATCTGATACAACATTACCTTGCCGGACGTGATTCGGCGGAACAGAACCTGTATCGGGATGCCGTGAACAACCACGTGCAGCCCTTGCAAGCCCTGTATTTCGATAGGTCAGGGCGGCTCGTTTCCTACCACGTGAATTGCTATGCGGGCGGCTTTCCCAACTTGAAGTGGAACCATGACGATGCTTTTTCCTCCTTCCCTCCGGCAAGTGTCTCGCCGCTCGACACGCTGGTAAGTTTGCAAGACTTGCTGCCCCATGTGAAGACCCCTGCCGGGGAAACGCCGACCTGCCAGTCCTCTCCGGTCGACTACACGGTGGTGGTGATGTGGCCGGTGTTCATGGGCAGGCAGAGCAAGCGGTTGATAAAGACGGTGAAAAAGAACCTGGAAACCGCCCCGGACATGCTGCGTGCGGAATTGCTTCTTGTCAACAACGATGCTTTCCAACTCGGCATGGACAGCATCATCAGCTATTACAAAGCCCCCAACGACAGCATCAGGTAGCAGGTGGAATAATCCCAAACCGGTCATTAGACCATTCTGTGAATATCTTTGCCTGCTTTCCGTCTTGTGACGGCGTTTTTTGCCGACTTTCCTCTCGACATAGCCCGCTATGCCTTCGAGAAAAGCCGGCAAAAACCGCTCGCCACAAGAACAAAAATCAGATAAAGCCTAATGAACGATTTGGGATAAATGTTAAACTTAATGTTTGTGGGCAGTAAAAACATCTGCTCACGTTTTGGAAAACTTGTGCGCACGAAAGCGGAAAGGCATCGGCGCGGAACGAGAAAATTCCGTACTTTTGTGTCCGTTTAGGGAGGAAGGATGATAGACCAGGCTACGATAGACCGGATAAACGACGCGGCACGCATCGAGGACGTGGTGGGTGACTACGTCACGCTCAAGCGGCGCGGGGTGAACCTCATCGGGTTGTGCCCGTTCCACAACGAGAAGACGCCCTCGTTCAACGTGTCGCCCGCCAAGGGCATTTTCAAGTGCTTCGGCTGCGGCAAGGGGGGCAACGCCGTGCATTTCATTATGGAGATCGAGCAGCTCAACTACTACGAGGCACTCAAGTTCCTGGCACGCAAGTACCACATCGAGGTGCACGAGAAGGAGCTTACGCCCGAGGAAGTCGCCGCCCGCAACGAGCGCGAAAGCCTCTTCCTGGTGAACGAGTACGCGCAGAAGTACTTCACCGACACGCTGTGGCGGCACGTGGACGGCAAGGCCGTGGGGATGAGTTATTTCCACGAACGCGGCTTCCGCGACGACATTATCCGGAAATTCCAGCTGGGCTACTCGCTCGACCAGCGCGATGCCTTCACCCGCGCCGCCCTGAAGGCCGGTTACAACAAGGACTACCTGGTCAAGACCGGCCTCACGATGGAGTACGACGACGGCCGCCTCAACGACCGCTTCCGGGGGCGCGTCATGTTCCCCGTGCACTCGCTTTCGGGCAAGGTGGTGGCCTTTGGCGGGCGCGTGCTGCGCAAGAGCGACAAGATGGCCAAGTACGTCAACTCGCCCGAAAGCGACATCTACCACAAAAGCAACGAGCTGTACGGCATCTACTTCGCCAAGCAGGCCATCGTGCGCGAGGACCGCTGCTACCTGGTGGAGGGTTACACGGACGTCATCTCCATGCACCAGTGCGGCATCGAGAACGTGGTGGCCTCGTCGGGCACCTCGCTCACGGGCGGGCAGATACGCCTCATCCACCGTTTCACCAACAACGTGACCGTGCTCTACGACGGTGACGCGGCGGGCATCAAGGCCTCCATCCGGGGCATCGACCTGCTGCTGGAGGAGGGGATGAACATCCAGGTGCTGCTGCTGCCCGACGGCGACGACCCCGACTCCTTCGCCAAAAGCCACAACGCGTCGGACTTCATCGCCTTCATCAAGGAAAACTCCACCGACTTCATCCGTTTCAAGACCAAGCTGCTGATGGAGGACGCGGGCAACGACCCCATCAAGCGGGCCGGGCTGGTGACGGACATCGTGCGCAGCATCGCCATCATCCCCGACCAGATTATCCGCGCCGAATACGTGCGCGAGTGCAGCAACCTGCTGAACGTGGGCGAACAGACTTTATATTATGAAATAAACAAGATAAAAGGTCGCGAACGCGAGAAACGTTTCGCCGAGCAGCATCGGCAAGGCACGTCTGCCCCTGCACCAGTCCCCCCGGAAACGCCCCTGCCGACCTTGCAGGAGGTGGCGGCGGGCCGGTTCGAGCAGGAGGAGCGCAACTTACTTCAGGTCTTGATAAAATACGGCCATTTGCCCCTGTTCAAGGACGAAGAGGCGCAGCGGGACAAGACCGTGGCGGAGTACATCGTGGAGGAACTGGACTGCGACGGGCTGGTGCTGGAGAACCCGCTCCACCGCCAGATGCTCGACGAGTGCCGGCAACACCTGGGCGAGGCGGGCTTCCAGGCCGAGCGTCATTTCCTGAACCACCCCGATGGACGCATCAGCCGCCTGGCCGCCGACCTCATTGCCGACAAGTATGTGCTGAGCAGGGTGCACACGCGCAGCCGCGCCCTGCCGACCGACGAGGAACGCTTGCTGGAACTGGTGCCCCGCCTGGTGTTGGAACTGAAGAACAGCGTGGTGCTGGATCACATCAAGCAGAAACTGCTGGAGATGAAAGCCGCCGGGGAGGCCAAGGATTACGCACGCATCGACATCCTCATGGAGGAAATAAAGCAGCTGGACGAAGTGAAAAAGCAACTGGCCAAAGCCTTGGGCGAACGGATTATCAATAGGATATAGCTACGAGTAGACGAGTAAACGAGTAAACAAGTAGACGAGTAAACAAGTAAACAAGTAAACAAATTGCAAGTAACAATCTGCGTCAATCTGCGAAATCTGCGGGAACAATCTGAAATCTGAAATTTGAAATCTGAAATTTGAAATGAATATCCAAGAACTGACAGGCAGCCCCGATTACGAACTGGTGGCGGCTGTGAAGCATGACGAGGTGAAGCCTTTCGTCAAAAGGGAAATGGAGCGTAACGAAGGCTGGGCGAGGGTGGCCAACATGTACCAACTGACAGGTTGGCTGGTTATCATGCTGGGGCTGTTCAAGGCGTTCATGCCGTTTTACACGAAGCGGGAATACCTGTATTTATTGTATCTGCTGGGCGGTGCGGTGGCTCTGTTCACCGTGGGTATCGTGCTGCATGAGGCCATTCATGCCTTGGCCTACCGCTATGTGGGGGCGCGGCACGTGTCGTGGGGCGCGAACCCGCGCAAGTTCCAGTTCTACGTGCAGGCCGATGGTGAGGTGCTCGACTACCGCCGCTTCCGCATCGTGGCGTTGGCTCCTGCTGTGACCATCACCGTGCTGGCGTTGGCGGGCATGGCCGTATGCTACAACCAGCCGCTATTTTACTCGTTCCTGGCGGTGTTGGGGCTGCACGGTTTGTGCTGCGCTGGCGACTTCGGGCTGCTGTGCGTGTTCCAAAACTACGGCGAGCAGTCCGTGCTCACTTTCGATGACCGGGTGAGGGGACTCACCTGCTTCTACCGCCGCCGAGCAGTGCCCGACGAGGCTGAGGTGGCGGAGTAGGGAGTTGAGGACGATGACCCGTGCAAAAAAATGTTATAATTATTATTTAAGCCTGAAGATATTTGCACGTCTGTCCTGCAAAACGTACCTTTGCATCGTGATTTTTTTCATAGTGTATTAGATTTAAGGTTAACAAAGGATGGTCGCCGTGAGGCGACCATTTTTTATTTTCTTTCCTCCTTGTCACATCCTCAATTTCAGTCCTGCCAATATCGTATCGGGGCGCAAGGTCATCACGCTGTGCATCTCGCCCGCCATGCAGAAGCCGCATTGGTCGCACAAGCCTAGTTCCGAGCCGCCGCAGTCGGGGTGGTTTTTGCCGTCCACGGTGATGAAGTTGGATATCCAGCAATATTTTTTAAATTGGTTGGTCTTCATGAGTTTCAGTCCTGAAACGGAGTTCATGATGGGGTAGCCCCGCTTCTTGTACGCGATGACCTTGTCTATCAACGCCCGGCGCGTGTCCCAGTCCAACTGGTGGCTTTCCGTGCCGGGGTAGGGTGTAAGGAAGTTGATGGAGATGGAGCGGATGTGCGGGTTGGTACGGGCAAATTCGATGGCATCGTCCAGCGACTCATAATTCAGCTTGCTCACCACCATGTTCACGCTCAGGTGAGGGTGGCCGCAGGTCTCGATGTTGCGCACCAGGCGGTCAAATACCCCTTCGCCCCGCACCCGGTCGTGATACGGGCCGACACCGTCCATGCTTACCCAGATGGAGTCGGCCTCCAGCCCGTGGAATGGCATCACCGCATTGGTCGTCACCGTGGTCGAGAAGAAGCCTATTTCCTTGGCCAGGCGTATCAGGCTGTTCAGGTCGTGTTCGCCGTCGCGCCACAAGGTCGGTTCGCCCCCTTCGAAATCCACGAAGCGCGACCCTAGGCCGTAGGCGTATTGCAGTTCTTCCTTGATTTGTTCATAACTTTTCTTCGTGATGCTTTTTTGCGCATAGACGCAGCAGTGTTTGCACCGCAGGTTGCATTGGTCGGAGACGAACAGGACGGTCTGCAGCGGTATCTTCTTTCCGAAAACGCGGGTCTTGACAAACCACGCGGGGAGGTAAAGGAACGAACGGAGCGATTTCATAAGCCGGGGTTATTTCAAGATGGACGTGACTATGTTAATGATAATGATGATGAGGCAGAAGAATGCCAACAGGTTGCGTGCCGACAGCCAGCGTATCATGAACCACTCGATGCCGGCCCGGGTGATGCGCTCCCAGCCGTTGAACGGTCCCATCCAGGGTTTGGGTGTGAAGGTACGCTCGGGGTGCTTCACATACTCCACCATCATGTAGAATAGCGACACGGCCAGCGGCAGCGTAAGAAAGGTGAACCAATAGGCGGGCGGCAGCAGGTGCGTCACGATGCCATAGGACACGAGGGCAAACGGTGCGAACACGATGACTCCTTGCACCGCCAGCATAGCCGTGGGGTTGTCCAGCAGCACGGCCAGCGTCTTTTTACCAATTTTCTTGTCGGGCACGAAGTCCAGGATGGAGTGCACATAGATGATGTTCATGATGAGAAGCCCCACCGGCACGGACACCAGTACGACGGCGTTGCTCATCTCGCCGCAGGCGGCATAGTACGTGCCCGCCATGTTGAGCGGGCCGAATATCGTGCCGATGACCAATTCGCCCAGTCCGTGGTAGCTCAGTCGCAATGGAGGGGCGGAATAGAAAAAGCCCAGCAAGATGGTGGCACCCACGATGTAAAGCACGAGGTCGCCCCGAAAGTAAAGCACTACGGAGCCGAACGAGAAGGCGATGATGGACAGGATGACGCAGGCAGCAAGCAGTTGCTTCAGTGTGGCCTGTCCTGAAGTGAGATAAGGGCATTTGCCGATGCGCGCCCGGAAGCCTTCGTGCTTCAGTTCGTCCCGGTATCCGGACTGCTTCTTGATGTAGTCGAAATAGTCGTCGAATAGGTTCAGGGCCAGATGGGCGGCCATGACTCCCAGCACCGCGCAGGTGCTCAGCCACCAGGAGAAGCCATCGGCCTGTAAGGCCATGCACACGGCCAGTACGGAAGGCACGAGGCTTTGCGGCAGCGAGGTGGGGCGTGCGTTGTTAAACCAGAATTTTATCTTGTTCACGGGTGGAATGTTTTTGCCGGTTGCAAAAGTACGAAATAAAGGGGAATTTCGGGGATTTTAGGTCTTGGATTGGTGCTCGTTTGGGATAAGAACGCGTTATAAGCCCGATTTTGTGGTCTGACATGAAGGCGTGTCGAAATAAGGAAGCACGCGGAATGGCCCGCCCAGTGCAAGCTTGTGGTGGAATAAGACAAGAACGCAAACAACACGAATGGACGCAAATAAGAACCGTCAAACTGGTTCAAGCATTTGCGTCCATTCGTGTTGTTTGCGTTGTTCGCCTTCTGCATCAGAAGCGGAAACCTATCGTGGCCACCACGTTGTAGTGGCGGGTGTGCAGGGTGGCGGGGTCGCTGTCGAGGGTGTTGTAGGGGATGAAGTCCTCGTGCAGGTCGCTGTACACGAAGGCCGCGTCGATGTACCACACGTTGCCCCGGTAGCCCAGCCCGGCGGTGATGTAGTTCGTACCCCGGTTGCGGAAGTATTCCAGGTCGGTGCGGGCGGTGTTGAGTTGCGGTATCTTGATGGCCGATTGCTTCATCGTGGCCGTTTCCAGGGCGTAGCCCAGGCGGGCGGACACATGGTCGGTGATGCGGTATTCCGCCCCCACGTTCACTTCGTAGGCGTTGCTGAACGTCTCGCGGATGGCATCGTTGTACTCGTCGTAGTAGTACGCGTTTTCCATATCGTACATCTTCAAGTTGCGGTAGTTCGTATAGCCGAAGTCGGCACTCACGATGGCCTTCTTGCCGATAATCCACGCCGCGCTCACGGTGAGCTTGCCCGGCACGTGGATTTCGTAATCATATTGGTTTTCCGAGGCAGGGGCAGAGTTGTAATCCTGCAACGAGCCTTCTCCCTCGGCGATGCGCACACTCCCATCGGTGAGCATGGTGGAATACATTTCGCCGTCGTTGGTCGTGGTCAGGTTGTATCGCATGGGTGTTTTATAAGCCAGCCCGATGCGCAGGAAGTCCACCGGGCGCACGATGATGCCGAAGTTGCCGTTGATGCCCAGCCCGCTGGTGCGAATGTTGTTGTCCAGCGTGAAGCCTTCGCCCAGTTCAGTTCCCATCCCGAAGTCTTCAGCATAGCGGCTCGTCATGCGGTAGTTCACACTTTGAAAGTTCAATGTAGCCCCCAGGTATACCACGTTGCTGATGTTGCCGCCCCAGCTGACGGCAAACTCGCTGATGCCGCCGCTTTCCTCCAGGTAATAATTGGAATTCACGGTTTCGCCTTCAAACAAGGCCGATGCCCATTGGTCGGTATCCACGGTTGCGCCCGTTGCAGGGTCTGTGCCGGAGATATTATTGATAAGGAACGTCTCATATGCCATGGTCGAAAGCCAAGGTATATCGGCACTTTCAAACGGGTCGTAATACTCCGTTTCATTGTTCACATACGTGAGGTCGTAGGGAGTCAGCCCGTTGGTGAAGCCTGCCAGATAGTCGGTCATGGAACTTCCCAAGCCGTTTGCCCCCACTCTCATGCGGCGGTTGAAACTTTTCAGCCGGTTGTACGACAGGCTCCAGTTGGATTGCAGCAGGCCGCTGCCGCCGTTGCGCCCCGCCCAGGTGGGGAAGGCGGTGACGGCGGCCACGTTGTCGAACGTGAACTTGAAGCGTCCGTCGCTGTCTGTCGAGCCGTTCCAGTTGGAGGCGGTGTTCTGCGTGCGGAAGCCGAAAGTGGCCGTCACTTCCGAGCTGCGGTAGATGCCCAGCCCGGCGGGGTTGTCCTTGATGGCGGACACGTCGCCGCCCAATGCCCCGAACGCCCCGGCCATGCCCATGTAGCGGGCAGTGCCGTTGAGGTCGGTCTTGGCCGCCGCCATGGCGTCGAACTCGGTGATTTGCGCTTGTGCCCAGCCTACGCATCCGCATAGCAGCAGGGCGGATATGATGTTTCTTTTCATTGTTTGGATTTTTATTTGGTAGCGGGAAGCGGGTAGCGAGGAGCGGGTAGCGCTTTCACCCTTTTCCCTTTATACTTTTCCCTTTATACTTTCACCTTTATACTTTCCACCTTTAAACTCGCACTTACCTTCTTCCTCCGCTGCTGCGTCCGCCTCCGCCGCTACTGCGTGCGCCGGAGAAGCCCGATGAACGGCTCACGCCCGATGAACGGCTGGGGGAATAGGACGACGACCGTCCGGACGAGTACGAGGAACGGCTGGGCGAGTAGGACGACCGCCCAGACGAGTAGGACGACCGGCTGGGCGAGCTGTACGTGCTGCGCGTGGAGTAGGACGAGCGGGTCGTACTACTGCTGCTGCGCGGGGTGGCGTACGTGCTGCGCGACGAGGAGGTCGTGGTGCGCGGCTGCGTGCTGATGGTGCTGCGCTGCGTGGTGGCCGTGGAGCGCGTGGCCGTGCGCGCCGTGGTGGCATTGCTCCGCAGGGTGCCGGCGGTGGCCGAGCTGCGGGTGGCGGTGGCGGTGCGCGAGGCGGTGGCCGAGCTTCTTACGGCGGTGGCGTTGGTGCGGGCCGTGGCCGTGGTGGTGGCCGTGCGGCTGCCCGTGGTGCGCAGCACGGTGCGCCCGTTGCTGCTGCCGCCCACGATGGTGTAGGTGTTGCGTCCCGCCACGGTGCGTCCCGTGGTGGAGGCGGCTGCCGTGCGCGTGGCGGAGGCGGTGGTGCGGCTGCCTGTGGTGGCTGCCGTGCGGCTGGCCGTGCCGCTCGATGTGCGGCGGTTGCCGTTGTAGGCGTAGTGGTGGTCGTGGTAGTAGTGCGGGTGGTAGTAATGGTGGTGGTGATGGTAATGCGGGTACCCCCATCCCCAATAGGGGCTGTACCACGGGTCGTACCATCCCCAGCCGGCGTACCACCCCCAGTAGGAGTTCCAGCCCCAATTCCAGCCCCAGTTCCAGTACCACGGGTCGTACCATCCCCAGTAGCCGGCGTAGTAGGGCCTTCCCCAGTACCACCAGGACGACGGGTAATCCCACCAGAAGGGGTCGTAGTCGCCATACATATTTATATATACGTCCGTGCCGCCATCGTCGTCATAGGCCACGTCCACGTAGTCGGCATCCGTGATGATGATGGTGCCGGGGCGGTGGAACCGCTTGATGCGGGTGGTGTATTCGCCGTCGGGCAGGGGTTCTTCCCCGGCGGCTTCGGCCACCTGCGCGTCGGCTTCGGCCAGTTGCGCGTCGGCTTCGGCCGTTTCGTCTTCCGCCGGGCCGTTGTCCAGGAAAATGGTGTCCGTGTCCAGATACAGCTCCTCGCCTGAGTTGCTGTCGATGAACACGATTTCCTTGGCACCGTTCTTGTAGTTGGCCGGTTCGGCCTTGGGAGTTTCCGCCTGCGCGTTTTCATCGCCGGGCGAATAATAGATGTCGTCCACGAACGCTTGCCCGTGTCCCAGCAGCGGGAGCAACAGGGCGGTTGCGATAAGTTGAAAGCGTTTCATATGATGTTCCTCCTGTTTTATTTGTTTGGTGTGGGGATGTTTTTCCATGTATGGAATAACAACAATCGTGCCACGCGGCAAGAGATGGGGCGCGGGGCACGTGATTTTTTTGTCCGTCCGGCGTGAAATTTCCGTAGGCACGCGGCGGAAATTCCGTAGGCACGCGGCGGAAATTCCGTAGTAACGCCGTAAAATTTCCGCAGGCACGAAAATAACGGGCGCATGGTGGGGCATCAAAACGGGAGACACACGCCCCTCAGCAGTTCATCTCCAGGATGCGGTCGGGGGTGAGGCTGTCCAGCCCCAGGTAGTAGGAGGCCGTGTCGAGCAGCGCGCCGAGGGGCATGAGGCCGATGAGCTCGCCCCCGGCCAGCGTCACCCCGTAGCGTGCGGCCTCGATGCGCACCAGCTCCTGCACCTGGTAGATGGCCGTGTGCGTGTAGTCGGTGAGGTTCATGGAAACCTGCACGATGCCTTTCTCGTGCAACGCCACCCCCATGGCCTTGCAGTAGCGCAGCCCGCCACCGGAGTGGCGCACGCGCCGGGCGATGGCCTGCGCCACGTCGAGCCGGTCGGTGTTGAGGTTGATGTTGTAGGCAATGAGCGGGATGCGGGCCCCCACGATGCACGCCCCGGCGGTGGGGTGAGGGCGTGCGGGGCCGAAGTCGGGCCGCCACTCGGGGCGTGCCATCTTCTCGGCCAGCCCTTCGAACTGCCCCCGGCGCACGTCGGCCAGGTTCTCCCGGTGGGGCGCGGAGGCCGATTTTTCATACAGGTACACGGGGATGCCGTACCGCTCGGCCACGGCTTGCCCCACTTCGCGCGAGAGGGCCACGGCCTCGTCCATCTCCATGCCCCGCACGGGGATGAAGGGCACCACGTCTGCCGCCCCCATGCGGGGATGCCCGCCCGTGTGCCGCGTCAGGTCGATGAGCCGCGCCGCCCGCCCCACGGCATCCACGACGGCCTCCTTCATGGCTTCGGGTGCGCCCACGGCGGTCACCACCATGCGGTTGTGGTCGCGGTCGTTGCTGTAATCCAACAGTTTCACGCCTTCGCGGCCACGGAAAGCATCTACGATTTGTTCCACCTTTTGCAAGTCGCGCCCCTCGCTGAAGTTGGGCACGCATTCCACGATTTTGTCCATACGCTGTGATGTTTTACGAAAATGGGAACACGGATGGAGCGGATGGAACGGCATGACGCGGATGGATTGTTTCCCGCAGACAGGCGCAGATGAACGCAGATTTGCGCCTATTTGTGCTTGTTTGCGTTATTCGCGTTCCCTGAAAAAAACCGTGTTAATCCGTTTGATCGGTCTGATCCGTGTGCCCTACCATTTGCAAATATCCGCATTTTCTCCTTAATCCGTGGAACAAAGGCGGGCAAAATGGCGTACCTTTGCACATCTTTAACAAATATATATCCGACAGACATGCATACGAGAGAAGAAAAACTGCAAGCGTTCGGGCGGCTGCTCGACATATTGGAAGAACTGCGCGTGAAATGCCCGTGGGACAGGGAACAGACGTTCGACAGCCTGCGCACGAACACCATCGAGGAGTGCTTCGAACTGACCGACGCCATAGCCGACCACGACATGGCCAACATCAAGAAGGAACTGGGCGACGTGTTGCTGCACATCGTGTTCTACGCCAAGATAGCCAGCGAAACGGGCGACTTCGACATCTGCGACGTGTGCAACGCCTTGTGCGAAAAGCTCATATACCGCCACCCGCACATATTCGGCCAGGTGGATGCCGACAGCAGCGAGCAGGTGATGCAGAACTGGGAGAAGCTCAAGTTGAAGGAAAAAGGCGGCAACCGCTCGGTGCTGGCGGGCGTGCCCCGCTCGCTGCCGGCCCTCATCAAGGCGCACCGCATACAGGACAAGGTGCGCAGCGTGGGCTTCGACTGGGAGCAGCGCGACCAGGTGTGGGACAAAGTGGCCGAGGAATACGGGGAGCTGAAGGCCGAGGTTGCCTCGATGGACGAGGACCGCATGGAGGCCGAGTTCGGCGACCTGCTGTTCAGCCTGGTCAACGCCGCCCGCCTTTACGGCATCAACCCCGAGAACGCCCTGGAGCGCACCAACCGCAAGTTCATCAAGCGGTTCAACTACCTGGAAAGCCGCACCCTCGCCCAAGGCAAGGACCTGAAGCAGATGTCCCTCGCCGAAATGGACGCGATATGGGAGGAAGCGAAGAAGGAAGAATAGGCAGCAGGGGGAAACAAAGCCGGGTCCGCGAAATGGAAAACCTCCCGCGCTGACGTTGCGGCTTTTAAATAATATCCCTATTTTTGCGCAAGATACGGAGCCACCATGCAGGGGCGAGGGGTAAGGAGTGAGAGGCGAGGGGTAGCAAGGCCAACGGCCTTGTGGCACTCAGCGTAGGGCATCGCCCTACGGCAGAGAAAACCATCTGCGTCCCATCTGCGCCATCTGCGGGAACGCTTAATCTGCAATCTGCAATTTGAAATCTGAAATAAAGAAAGATATGAAACTCCAACTGACGAAGCGGCACATGCAGAACGTGTTCAAGTGCGGTCTGTTCGTGTGCACGGTCATCATCATCGTACAGCTGTTCCCTTCGCACGATGCGTTCCGTTACAAGTACGAGGTAGGCAGGCCGTGGATGCACGAGCAAGTGGTGGCGCCGTTCGACTTCCCGGTGTACAAAAGCGACGAGCAGCTGGCGCACGACCGCGCGGAACTACTGCGCGACTTCGTTCCTTATTACCGCATGGACACGGCCAAGGCTTCGATGCAGTACGAGCGGTTCGTGGCCGACTTCCAACGGCGCAACGGCTACCAGCCGATGCAGAAGAAGATGGTGCGGCAACGGTTGGGCGAGGTGTATGCCCGGGGGGTGATGGCTTCGGAAGACCGCGAGGCCTTGCGGCAGCAGGGCGTGGAGCGGGTGTATTGCATCTACCCGGACCGCATGACGCGCTCGATGCCGGTGGACGGATTCCTCACGCCCAAGGAGGCTTATGAAGAGTTGCTGAACACGGACGTGGCGACCGACCGCAACGTGCTGGCCTCGTACAACCTGAGTGAGTACGTGGTGGAAAACGTGAGCCGCGACACGGTGGCCTCGTCAACGGCCGAGGCGGAATTGCTGGGCAGCCTGTCGCTCACCATGGGAGTGGTGCAGGCGGGCGAACGCATCATTGACCGGGGTGAAATCGTGACTCCGGAGATTGGTGCCGTGCTGGCCTCCCTGAAGATGCAGTACGATGACCAGGCGGTCGACAGCAAACCGCAACTGGTGGCGGGCACGACAGGCCGCGTAGTGCTGGTGCTGAGCTTCATGATGCTGCTGTTTGCCTACTTCTACGTGTTCCGCCCCCGCATATACGACAGCTACGGAAACCTGCTGCTGGTACTCCTGTTGCTGCTCATCGTGGTCGCGCTGGCCTCGCTCACCGTGCGTTTCCAAAGCGGCATGATCAGCTATTACATGGTGCCCTACGCCTTGATACCCATCATCATCCGGGTGTTCTTCGACTCGCGCACGGCCTTGTTCGTGCACATGGTGGCTTCAATCATCATCTCGTTCATGGTGGCCGACCCGTTCCTCTTCCTCATGCTGCAGGTGGCGGTGGGCATGTTGGCGGTGACCAGCCTGAGCGACCTGGCGCAACGTTCGCAACTGGCGCAAACGGCCTTGTACGTCTTCATCACGTACACGGTGATGTACGTGGCCTACGGGCTCATGGCGGAAGGGGGCCTGGGGCGCATCGACTGGGTGGTGCTGGTCTACTTCGCCATCAGCAGCATGTTCCTGCTGTTTGCCTACATCCTCATTTATTTGTTTGAAAAGATATTCGGGCTGATATCCAGCGTGACCCTGGTGGAACTGACGAACATCAACAGCGAACTGATGCTGCGCTTTGCCGAGACGGCTCCCGGCACGTTCCAGCACTCGCTCCAGGTGTCCAACATCGCCACCGAGGCGGCCAAGAAGATTGGTGCCAACAGCCTGCTGGTGCGCACCGGGGCGTTGTATCACGACATCGGGAAGATGAAGACACCCGGCTTCTTCACCGAAAACCAGCTGGGCGGCAAGAACCCGCTGACGGAAAAGGACTACGAGGAAGCGGCACGCATCATCATCGACCACGTGCCCAACGGCATCCAGATGGCCAAGAAATACCACCTGCCCGAGCAGATAATCAGCTTCATCAGCACGCACCACGGTCAGAGCAAGGCGAAGTATTTCTACAACTCGTTCATCAACGCCCACCCGGGCGTGAAGCCCAACGAGGCGGCTTTTACCTATCCCGGCCCGTTGCCCAACAGCAAAGAGACGGCTATCCTGATGATGGCCGACGCGGTGGAAGCCCGCTCGCGCAGCCTGAAAGAGTACACGGAAAAGGCCATCGCCGACATGGTGGAGGACATGATCGACTCGCAGATAGCCGACGGGCAGTTCAAGGACGCGCCCATCACCTTCCAGGACGTGGAAGCGGTCAAAGCCGTGTTCACGGAGAAACTCATCAACATCTACCACACAAGGATTGCTTATCCGAAGGCGAATAATACCACGGCCGCAGCCCCCTCAAACTCCCTCGGCCCCCTCAACTCCCCCCAAGGGGGAGCTTTGGATAGCCAAGAAGAGACAAACGATAAAGCGTAAAAAGCATGACAAGTAACAACGATACATATAATAGTAGTATAATAGATAGCAAGACTAATCCAAGCTCCCCCTCGGGGGGAGTTGAGGGGGCAGTAGGAGTTGAGGGGGCTTCGGGGGCTTCGGCCTTGTCGGCTCCCATCTTCCGCCTCATCTCCGAAATTGCCGATGCACAGGGTGTGGAGTGCTACGTGATAGGCGGATACGTGCGCGACCTGTTCCTGCACCGCCCGTCGAAGGACATCGACGTGGTGGTGGTGGGCAGCGGCATCGCCATGGCCGAGGCAGTGGCGAAACGGCTGGGGCGCAAGGCCACGTTGGCCGTGTTCAAGAACTTCGGCACAGCGCAGGTCAAGTCGGGCGATGTGGAGGTGGAGTTCGTGGGAGCGCGGCGCGAGTCGTACCGCCACGATTCGCGCAAACCCATCGTGGAGGACGGCACGCTGGAGGACGACCAAAACCGCCGCGACTTCACCATCAACGCCCTCGCCTTGTGCCTCAACCGGGCGCGCTTCGGCGAACTGGTAGACCCCTTCGGCGGCATGAACGACTTGGAGAACCTCGTCATCCGCACGCCCCTCGACCCGGACATCACCTTCTCGGACGACCCGCTCCGCATGATGCGCGGCATACGCTTCGCCTCGCAACTGGGCTTCTTCCTCGAAGTGAACACGTTCGATGCCATCGCACGGAATAGGGAGCGCATCGGCATCATCTCGCGGGAACGCATCGCCGACGAATTGAACAAAATCATCCTTTCGCCCCGTCCCTCGGTGGGGCTGCTCCTGCTGGACAAGACGGGACTGCTGGAATTGATATTCCCCGAGCTGGCGGCCTTGAAGGGAGTGGAAACGAAGGAAGGAATCGGCCACAAGGACAATTTCCGCCACACGCTGCTCGTGCTCGACAACCTGAGCCGCACGAGCGACAATCTGTGGCTGCGTTGGGCAGCCCTGCTGCACGACATCGGCAAACCCCGCTCGAAGCGGTATGACCGGCGGCTGGGTTGGACGTTCCACAACCACGACTTCGTGGGCATGAAGATGATACCCGACATCTTCCGCCGCATGAAGCTGCCTATGAACGAGAAGATGAAGTACGTGCAGAAGCTGGTGTCGCTCCACATGCGCCCCATTGCGCTGAGCGAGGACGCGGTAACCGACTCGGCGGTGCGACGGCTGCTGTTCGACGCGGGCGACGACATCGACGACCTCATGCTGTTGTGCGAGGCCGACATCACCTCGAAGAATGTGGAGAAGGTGCGCCGCTTCAAGCAGAACTTCCAGATAGTGCGCCAAAAGCTGAAGGAGCTGGAGGAAAAAGACCGCATCCGCAACTTCCAGCCGCCCGTCAAAGGCGATGAAATCATGCGCACGTTCAACCTGCCCGCCTGCTCCACGGTGGGCGACATCAAGATGCGTATCAAGGATGCCATCCTCGACGGGGTCATCCCCAACGAATACGAAGCCGCCCGCCAGTACATGCTCGACGTGGCGGAGCGGGAATTCCAGCTGAAGCCAGTGGCGGACGACCCCCTAACCCCTTAAAGGGGGCTTGCGCAACTTGTAACTTGTAACTCGTAACTGAAAATATGAAACAACCTTTCAACATGACAGTAGTGGTTCTGTGTGCATTATACCTCTTTGCCTCGTGCGGAAATGCACAGAAGCAGAAGCCTGCGGATGTAAAATTAAGATTTGCATACCTGACGGACGTGCATCTGAACCAACATAATCGGGGGAATGGCGATGAGGGATTGCAAAAAGCCCTTACCACGGCAGCCGACTTGGGGGCGGAGTTTGTGCTGTTTGGTGGAGACAACGCGGAAACCGACCGAATGAAGGACGAGGCACAGGCCGACAGCCTCCATGCCCGCTTCAAACGAATAGTAGACGGAAGCGGCATCCCGGCCTACTTCACAATGGGCAACCATGACCGTTTTTATGAATGCGACGGGCAGCGGGACACGCTTGGCTTCCGCATGTTTGAGAAGCATTACGGTGCGACCTGCTACTCGTTTACCCGGCAAGGCGTTCATTTCGTGGTGCTGAACGCCTTGCATCCGGCGCAAGGCAAGCCCTATTGGGTGGACGATGAGCAGCTGGCTTGGTTACAAGCCGACTTGGAGCAGGTTGGTGGGGAGATACCGGTTATCCTCTCCACTCATGTGCCGCTATTGTCGCTCTACTATCCTGTAGTGGATGGCACGATGAAGGCGTGGGACATGGTGTACAACTCAAAGGCAGTGGTCGATTTGCTGAAACAGTACGACACGCGGCTTGTGTTGCAAGGACATCAGCATCTTTATGAGCAGATTTACGAACGCGACCTGTGGTTCGTCACGGCGGGAGCCGTGTCGGCTGACTGGTGGAAAGGCCCTTTGCTCACTACCGAAGAAGGTTTTTTGCTGGTCGAGGTAGACGAGTACAACGAGGTGTCTTGGCGTTACGTCGATTATGGATGGACTGTAGTGTGGAAATGAACGAAATAACCAATAATATGAAACAATCAATCTTTGCTTTACTGACAATGGGAGCTTGTATGATTTCGTGCAATTCGCACAAGTCGAAATTGGCGTACCCCGACACGCACAAGGAAGACGTGGTCGACACCTACTTCGGCGTGGAAGTGCGCGATCCCTACCGCTGGCTGGAGGATGACCGCTCCGAAGCCACCGCCCGCTGGGTCAAGGCGCAAAACGCGCTGACGTTTGATTATCTGGACAAAATCCCCTTCCGCGAAGCCTTGCGCGGGCGGTTGAGCGAGCTGAACGACTACCCCAAGTACGGCTCGCCCTTCAAGCGCAACGGCAAGTACTACTTCTTCAAGAACGACGGCCTGCAACCCCAAAGCGTGCTCTACGTGCAGGACTCGCTCGATGCCGAGCCGCAAGTGCTGCTCGATCCCAACACGCTGTCCGACGACGGCACGGTAGCTTTGTCGGGCGTGTCCTTCTCTAAGGACGGCCGCTACCTGGCCTATTCCATCGCCCGCAGCGGGTCCGACTGGAACGAGATATACGTCATGGACTTGGCCACCCGCCAGCTGATGCCCGACCATCACATCGAGTGGGTGAAATTCTCCAACATCAGCTGGTACAAAGACGGCTTCTACTACTGCGCCTATGATGCACCGCAGGCCGGAAGCGAGCTTTCCGGAAAGAACGAGTACCAGAAAGTGTTCTACCACAGCATGGCCCGCTACGGCCAGCGCGACCGCCTCGTGTTCGAGGACCGGGAAAATCCCCTGCGCACGTATGCTGTGGGAGTAACGGATGATGAACGGTACGTGTACCTGTACGAGACGGAGTCCACCTCGGGCAACTCGCTGCTGGTGGGCAACCCGGCCTACCGCAACCCCGACTTCCGCGAGCTGGCACCGGGCTTCGACCACGACTATTACGTGGTGGGGCATGTGGATGGTACCTTATATATATGGACCAATTGGGAAGCCCCGAACGGCCGCCTCATGGCCGCCGACATGACCCGGCACGATCGCAGTCGCGAAGCGTGGACGGAGGTCATCCCCCAGTCGGAACACCTGCTGGAAGGCGTGTCGCTCATCGGTGGCAAGCTTATGGCGGTGTACATGCAGGACGTAGCCAGCCACGTGTATGCCTACGACCTGTCGGGGAAGCGGCTGTATGAGGTGAAGCTGCCCGGCCTGGGCTCAATAAGCGGCTTCAGCGGCGACGAGGACGAACCGGAAGCCTTCTACACCTTCACCTCGTTCACCTGCCCGCCTGCCATCTACCGCTTCGATGCGGACAGCAACACCTCCGAACTGTTCCGCCGGTCGGAAGTGGACTTCAACCCGGACGACTACGTGTGCGAACAAGTGTTCTACCCCAGCAAGGACGGCACGAAGGTACCCATGTTCCTCACCTACAAGAAAGGGCTGGTGCGCGATGGCAACAATCCTGTCATGCTCTACGGCTACGGGGGCTTCAACATCAGCCTTACGCCCGCTTTCAGTCCCAACCGCATCCCCTTCCTCGAAAACGGGGGCATCTACGCCTCGGCCAACCTGCGGGGCGGCGGCGAATACGGCGAAGCCTGGCACCGGGCGGGCACGAAGATGCAAAAGCAGAACGTGTTCGACGACTTCATCGCCGCCGCCGAATACCTCATTGCCGAGGGGTGGACCTCGCCCAAACGGCTGGCCATTGACGGTGGCTCGAACGGGGGCTTGCTCGTGGGAGCCTGCCTCACGCAGCGGCCCGACCTATACGGGGCGGCCGTGCCCGAGGTGGGCGTGCTCGACATGCTGCGCTACCACCGCTTCACCATCGGCTGGGCGTGGGCATCGGACTACGGCACAAGCGACGATAGCCGCGAGATGTTCGAATACCTCAAGGCTTATTCGCCCCTGCACAACCTCTATCGCGGCATGAACTACCCGCCCACGCTGGTGATGACCGCCGACCACGACGACCGTGTGGTGCCCGCCCATTCGTTCAAGTTCGCTGCTACCTTGCAGGAGGTCAACGACGGCCCCAACCCCACCTTGATACGCATCGATTCCAACGCCGGACACGGTGCAGGCCGCCCCATCGGCAAGATAATCGACTCGCAGACGGACATGTGGTCATTCGTCATGTACCACCTCGGCATGAAGCCGACCTTCGAATAAAGCAACTGCCCACGCGCCGCATAGAAGAAACGGATAAGCACGGCTTCGGGAGCAAACGTTCCCGCCCGTGCTTATCCGTTTTCTTTTGCCCCCTCGCGGCCCAGGCTCGGAACACGGATAACGCCGGATTAAACGGATAAACGCGGAAGGTCATTTCCTTTAAATCTTCGCGTCTTCGCGTCTTTGCGTACCAATACCCCGCGTCTTTGCGTACCTATAATAAAAAGGCTGCCCCCAATCGGAGGCAGCCCCAATTATGTGAAACTTGAAATTCCCAGCTTAATCCACCTTGATGTCCTTGTTCACGTTCTTGCAACCGATGGCGGCGTAATACAGCAGGTAGGCCAGCCCGGCGAAGATAATCCAGTAGCTCGTCATGTAGGTCGAAGCGTCGGCTATCGCGCCCTGGATGGTAGGCAGGATGCCGCCGCCGCACACCATCACCATGAAGAAACCCGAACCCAGGGTCACGTACTTCCCTATGCCTTCCACGGCCAGGTTGAAGATGCTGCCCCACATCACCGAGGTACACAAGCCGCACAGTACGAGGAAGAGGACGTTGATGGGCGCTTCCGTGAGGCCGAAGGAGATGTCGGACTTGAACACCGGCATGTTGACCGTGGTCGTGGGGGAGGCGAAGATGGCAACGGCCACGAATACCAGCCCGCACAGCGAGGTCACGGCGAGCATCGTCTTGCTCGATACCTTGCCGCCGATGGCACCGCCCACGAAGCGGCCTACAAGCATGAGGAACCAGTACGTGCCCACGATGGCACCCGCCGCGGCGGCTTCCATGCCCACGTCCTGGTGCGTCAGGAACAGGTTCATGATGTTGGGGATGCCCACTTCCACGCCTACGTAGATGAAGATGGCGATGATGCCCAGCACGTAGTGGCGGAACTTGAACAGCGTGCGGTAGGACAGCTTTTCGCCCTCGGTGGCGGCATCCGGTTCGGGAATGTTGACGAACATCAGCACGATGAATACCAGCGCGAAGATGCCCATGGCGATGAACATGGCCGGGTTGGCATCCTTGATGGTGGCCTGCGCCACATCGCCCATCAGGTAACCTACCAATACGGGGATGATGGTGGCCATCAGCGAATTGAACGTGCCGCCAATCTGGATGAGCTGGTTGCCCTTCTTGCCGCCACCGCCCAGGGTGTTGAGCATGGGGTTCACCACCGTGTTGAGCATGCACATGGAGAAGCCCGCCACGAACGCGCCGAGCAGGTACACGTAGAAGCTTTCGGCCACGCCCGACAGGTACTGGATGCCCACCCCGATGAAGCCGATGGCCACGGCGGCCAAGGCCGTCTTCTTGTAGCCGATTTTCTGCAACATCAGTCCGGCGGGCACGCCCATGAAGGCGTAGGCGATGAAGTTGGCCAGTGTGCCCAGCTGCGACATGAAGTTCGTCGCACCGAACTGGTTTTTAACGATTACGCCCATCGGGTTGGCCAAGCCCGTCACGAACGAAATCATGGCGAACAAGGCTATCATCATGATGATGGGCAGCGTGTAGTTTTTCTTTTGTGTGTCCATTGTTGTTAATTGTTTTAAATGAATTATTATAATAAATGATAGTCCTACGATTTTTGACGGGCAAAGTTACCACTTTTTGCTGCTTCCGTTAACAGTACAAGGTTTAAAAAGTGCAAGAAACGAAGCACGGGAAATATGTTTTACAACATGTTTTCGCCCTCGGAGGTACTTTTGTCCCGTCCGTCGCCCGTGCCGGACCGCATTGGAGAGTGGGGGTGATGGGGAATTTTAGAATAGCCGTTCCAATTCTTCGAATGGCAGGGTGGCGACGATTTTCCTGCCGTCGGGGGCATAGTTGGGGTTGGACGAGGCGAAAAGTCGGTCGATGAGGTCGCTCATTTCCTCATTGGTGAGGGGTTGGCCGGGCTTGAGGCTGTCGGCGGTGGCGAGCGAGGCGGCGATGGACTCGCGTATGCGGCGGGCGGGGTCGGCCAGGGCGGCGCGGGCGTCGGCCAGCACGTGATGCAGCAGTCCGGACGCGCTCACGGCTTCCAGCTGGGCGGGGATGCCGTTGACCCGGTAGCGGCCTTCGCCCTCGTCGGCCAGGTCGAAGCCCACGTGGCGCAGGTCGGGCATGACCTCGGTCAGGGTGAGGGCTTCGTCGGGGGTCAGGGTGAGGCCTTCGGGGAAGAGCAGTTGCTGCGACGCGCCTTGCTGCTGCTCCAGTTGCGCCATGTAGCGGTCGTACAGGATGCGCATGTGCGCCCGCTGCTGGTCCACCACGAGCAGGCCCGACTTGATGCCGGTCAGTATGTAGCGGTGGCGCAGTTGCAGGTTTTTCGTGCTCGCGCCTTCCGGCTTCCCGTCTGCGGCCGGGGGGGCGAAGGCAAGGGAGCTTTCGAGGGTTTCGCCCTCGGGCGGCGTGGCCTCGTCCGTGCTTGCCGGGGTGGCAGCGCGTTCAAACCCGGCGTAGAGTTTCTCCCAATCCTGCGCCAGCGTGGGGCGGCTGCCGCGCGCCGACGGGGTGCGGGCAAAGGGGTTGTAGGCGGGGTTGAAGGTGGTCTGCGGGGGGCGGATGGCCGTGCTGGGGTGCATCACGGGCATGTCGGGCGCGCCTTCGGTGTCGAAGTCGATGGAGGGCACCACATTGAACTTGCCAAGCGTCTCCTTGACGGCAGCCGACAGGATGGGCCACAGGGCGTGCTCGTGCTCGAACTTGATTTCGGTCTTCGTGGGGTGGATGTTGATGTCGATGGCGGCCGGGTTCACCTCGAAGTAGATGAAGTAGTTGGGGTTGGCTCCGGAGGGCAGCATCCGGTCGTAGGCGGCCATCACGGCCTTGTGGAAGTAGGGGTGGCGCATGTAGCGTCCGTTGGCGAAGAAGTACTGGTTGGCAGACTTCTGGGCGTATTCCGGCTTGCCAATGTAACCATATATGCGGGCCAGGCCGGTCTCGGTCTCCACGGGCAGGAGCTGCTGTTCCCAGCGTTTCCGGGAGGCTTTGCCGAAGATGCTTTCTATGCGCACCTTGACGTTGGAAGGTTCGAGGCGGAACAATTCCTCGTCGCCGTCGATGAAGGTGAAGGCGATACGGGGGTTGACCAGCGCGATGCGGTAGAACTCATTGAGCAGGTGCGTCTTCTCCACGTTGTCCGACTTGAGGAAGCGGCGGCGTGCGGGCACGTTGAAAAAGAGGTTCTTCACCAGGAAGCACGTGCCTGCGGGGCATTGCACGCTCTCCTGGGCAAAAACGCGCGACCCGGCTATCTCGATGCGCGTGCCCAGCTCGTCGGCGGCGGGGCGGGTGCGCACTTCCACCTGAGCCACGGCGGCGATGGAGGCCAACGCCTCGCCCCGGAAGCCCATGGTGTGCAGGGCGAAAAGGTCGGCCGCGTCCGATATCTTGGAGGTGGCGTGCCGTTCGAATGCCATGCGCGCATCGGTCGCGCTCATGCCCTTGCCATCGTCCACGATTTGGATAAGCGTGCGCCCGGCATCCTTGACGAGTATCTGTACATGGGTGGCCTCGGCGTCGATGGCGTTCTCCACCAATTCCTTCAGCACGGATGCCGGGCGTTGGATGACTTCTCCGGCGGCTATCTGGTTGGCCACGGAGTCGGGCAGCAGGTGGATGATATCGCTCATGGGGAATTGCTGAATCGTTGAATCGCTGAATCGCTGAAACGGGGAATTGTGAAACCGGGAAACCGGGATGTTTATTTTAACAGATAATACCCGATAAGCAGCAGCACGCCGATGATGATTATCAGGCGGATGTTGGCTTGGCGGGCGTTGTCGCGGTAGGTCTTGTTGCGCCGGTCCAACTCCGCACGGAACGAACCGCGCTTGATGGAGGGTTTGTATTCCTCGTTACCGTCCTTGGAGGCGTATTTTTCCTCCCGCTCCTTTTGCGCCTCCTTCTTGGGGTCGTAGTAGATGTACCGGTAGTTGTACGTCTTGGGTTTGTACAGTTTGAAGAAGTTCATAGCAATGAATAATGAACAGTTAATAATGAACAATGACGGGCGGGCTGTAGAGACCGGCACACTGCGTCTCTACAGCAGTCCGCTGCGGAAGCCTTGCTCGTTCCAGAACTCGATGGCGCGGGGCAGGGTGGCCAGCAGGTTGTTGCGGGCTTTCGCCGAGTCGTGGTACACCACGATGGAGCCATTGCGCGACAGCCGCCTGATCTTGCCCAGGATGTAGTCGGGCGAAAGCAGCTTGTTGTAGTCCTGCGTGAGCACGTCCCACATGATGATTTCGTACTGTTCGCGCAGCTTACGCCGCTGCCTGGCCTTCATGCGTCCGTGCGGCGGACGGAACAGGGGACTGTCGATGTATTCGGCGGCCTTGTACACGTTGTCCACGTATTCCTCGATGCCGCAGTGCGTGCCCCGCAAGTGGTTGAAGGTGTGGTTGCCCGTGCGGTGTCCCCGTGCCAGTATTTCACGGTACAGCTCGGGATGCCGCTGCACGTTCTCACCCACGCAGAAGAAAGTGGCCTTCCAGCCGTATTCGTCCAGCAGGTCGAGCAAGTAGGGGGTGGTTTCGGGCACGGGTCCGTCATCGAAAGTGAGGTATATCACCTTCTCCCTGGTCTTCCGCCGCCAAGTACAGCCCCGGAAGAACATCCGTATGATGAACGGTACCCTTGCAAACATCCCGTTATAACGGTTAGTGATTGACGGTTAGTGATTAACGGTTAGTGATTAACGATTAACGGCGCAGCACTAATCACTAATCACTAACCGTTAATCACTGTTTCAGTATCCCATCTTCTTGCTGTATTCCGCGTACTTCGGATAGTATTTATCCAGCAAGGCCGTGCGGTTGTTGTCCTGGCAGATGCGGAGCACGTGGTTGAATTCGGCGAACTGCCGCCCGATGGAGCCTTTCGCCTGCGCCTGCCGGGCAGGGGCGAGTCCGAAGAACCAGTCAAGGTATTCCACACAGGTGGCGGCCACGGTGTCGGTGATGAGGTCGCCGTGCTCCATGTCGCCCAGCTGGTAGTAGTAATCAGCCGTGAAGGTGGCCGTGTAGTCGTAAGGCACGGTCGTTCCCGGCAGCACTTCCTCGCAGTAGTCCAACGCCTGGCGGGCACGCACGGTGTCGCCCGTCTGGAGCAACGCCTGCACCAGTTCGTTGAACATGAGGCGGTGCGTGCGGCACATGCGCATGGAGTTCTCGTCAATGTAGATGTCCGGGTCGGCCACGTTGCCGTAACGGAACTTGTGCATCATGTTGTCGTACATCTCATCCACGGCCACGCCCGTCTCCGACTTCACGGGCACGATGCGGTAGGCAAGCCCCGTCAGTTCGAAGTGTCCTTTTTCCTTCAATCCTAAATAATAGTCGTCGCCCACGGTGGCGGCAAAGTACATGGGGCGTTCCCAGCGGTTCTCCTTCAACATTTCGATGACCATCATCTCGCTCTTGTTGAGCATCCGGTCCACTTCGAAGTCCAGGCGCGGCACGATGTCGGCCCGGCGTTCTTCCGGCACGGTGCCCGTCTTCACCACCTGGTCGGCATCCACGGGGATGTACAGGTGCTTGGTGGGGATGATGGACACGCCGTCGTAGCGGCTTTGCAATTCCTCGTCGCGGATGAAGTTATATACCGTCTGCACATCGAGGGGCTGCTTCACCACCTCCTGCACGTAGGCCACGTCGCTCTTGCCGGTGATGTAGTCCTGCGGCTCCCACGAGATGGGCAGCGGGGCCGACTCGTAGGCTTCGCGCTTCATCTGGTCGATGTACCAGTCGGTTTGCAGGTAGCTCAGGTTGCATACCCGCACGTCGGTGCGGTAGCCTTCCACCTCCTGGTTGTACCACAGGGGGAAGGTGTCGTTGTCGCCGTTGGAGAAGAGGATGGCCTGCTCGTCGCACGAGGCCAGGTAGTTGCCCCCAAAGTCGCGCGCCAGGTAGCGCCCGCTGCGGTCGTGGTCGTCCCAGTTTTCCGAAGCCATGAGCACCGGCACACCGAGGCACAGCACCGACAGCACGGCGGCACTCACCTTGCGGGGCACGAACTTGTCCACCGCCTGCATCAGCCCCAGCACGCCCAGCCCAATCCAAATGCAGAACGCATAGAACGAGCCGGCGTAGGCATAGTCGCGTTCGCGCGGCTGGTAGGGCGTCTGGTTGAGGTACACCACGATGGCAATGCCCGTGAGCACGAACAGCAGCAGCGTGACCCAAAAGCCGTGCTTGCCTTCCTTGCCCGACCCCAGTTGGAACAGGATGCCGATGATGCCCAGCAGCAGCGGCAGCATATAATATTTATTGTATCCCTTGTTCTCTTTCAGCTCGGTGGGCATGTTGTCCACGTCGCCCACCAGAAAGTTGTCTATCGGCTTGATGCCCGTAATCCAGTTGCCGTGTTCTATTTCGCCGTGGCTTTGGATGTCGTTCTGCCGTCCGGAGAAGTTCCACATGAAGTACCGCCAGTACATGAAGCCCAGCTGGTAGTTGAAGAAGAAGCGCATGTTCTCCACGAACGTGGGCTTCGTCTCCGTGCGCCGTTGCCCGCACGACTCGTAGGTCACCTTTTCGCCCTTGATGCGCGCCCAGCTCTTGTAGGCGTTCACGTGGACGGGCTTGCTGGAGTGCATACGCGGGAAAAGCATGTAGAAGTGGTCGTCCATCTCATACGTGGTCTTATAGCCCGTGATGATGTATTCGTCCTTTTCGTCGGGCGAGGTCTTGGGCTTCGGTGCGTAGGACGGTTCGCCCTTCTTTTCCATCGGGATGCAGTTGTTGCCCTCCACGCGGTACTTCACCGGGGCGTTGTACACCGCGCCGTAGAGCAGCGGCGTGTCGCCGTATTGCTCGCGGTTGAGGTAATACTTGAGCGCGAATACGTTGTCGGGCGAGTTCTGGTCCATGGGCGGGTTGGCTGCCGAGCGGATGACGATGACCGCATACGAGGAGTAACCTATCAGCATCACCGTGGCCATGACGATGGTGGTGTTCAGCAGCCGGGGCGAAACCTTCAGCTTCTTGTAAGCGAAGTAAACCGCCATGCCCCCGATGAGGAGGAGGCCAACCAGCACGTTGGAGCGCAGGAACGGCACGCCGATAATGCTCATGCCCAAGATGAACGACACGGCCATGCGCATCTCGCTCCTGGCGGTATACGTCTCGTAAATGGCCCACACCAGCGCGGCAATGGCCAGCACGATATACACGTACAGACCCGTATTGAACGGCATGCCCAGCGTGTTGACAAACAGCAGTTCGAACCAGCTCGCCACTTCCACGAAGCCCGGTATCAGCCCGTAGAGCACCAACGCCAGGATGGCCACCGAGGCCAGCAAGGCCAGGAGCAGCCCCTTGGTCGAGGGCGTGTATTTGCGGAAATAATACACCAGCACGATGGCCGGGATGGTGAGCAGGTTGAGCAAGTGCACGCCGATGGACAAGCCCATGAGGTAGGCAATGAGGATGAGCCAGCGGTCCGAGCCAGGCTCGTCGGCAGCTCGTTCCCACCGCAGTATCAGCCAGAACACGATGGCGGTGAAGAACGACGAGTAGGCGTACACTTCGCCTTCGACCGCCGAGAACCAGAACGTGTCCGAAAACGTGTAGGCCAACGCGCCCACCATGCCCGCGCCCAGCACGGCGATGATGTTGCCCGCCGTGTAGTCGTCCTCACGCTTCAGCAGTACTTTGCCCGCCAGGTGCGTGATGGTCCAGAAAAGGAAAAGGATGGTCAGCGCACTGAGGATGGCCGACATGGAGTTAATGCACGCCGCCACATGCGAGGGGTCGGAGGCAAACAGCGAGAAGAACTTCCCCGTGAGCATGAAGAAAGGTGCTCCGGGCGGGTGCCCCACGTCGAGCTTGTAGGCGGTGGAGATGAACTCGCCGCAATCCCAGAAGCTGGCGGTCGGCTCGATGGTCATCAGGTAGGTGACGGCCGCGACGGCAAACGCCACCCAGCCGAAGATAGTGTTCAATAGGTTGAAACGCTTCATATCAATGGACAATGTACAATTAAATAGTGAACAACAAGGCACTTCATGGCGCATAATTGTTACAAAAAAGCGTTCAAAGGTACGAAGTTTTTCCCACAGCGTCCCCACAGGCAGGGTATAAAGTTCTTAAAGTTTGTTAGGGTGGACGGAAAAACGCCGGGCAAGACAATGGTATGCAAGCAATTGCAGGGCATTCCTCCGGCCGGGACGTGCCGGGAACGGAGCAGGCTTGTCGGCACGTTCGGGCGACAAACCCCGGCCACGCGGGTCCGGGACGGCAGGAAAGTCGTGTGCGAGATAGCGGAAAGTCGTGCACGGATGCGGGGAAAGTTATCGTCCCACCCGGGTGGTACGACCGTCCCACCCGGGTGGAACA